>CAZDQP010000152.1:0-5712 GCA_964507485.1 uncultured Pirellulales bacterium
ATCATCAAGAGAGGCGGTTTCATCATATGGTCTGTCAACGGAGATTGTCCCAATGACATCGTTTTTGATGGAAATCGGTACACAAATAAAGCTTAATTCTTGCCTTGTGACGTTCAATCTTTCGAGGCGATTTAAAAAAAGTGGTTCCTGAGAGACCTTCGGTACAATCATTGGTTTTCCGGTTTGCATAACCTTGCCGGTTACCCCTTCTCCAATTCGATATATAATCCTGCGGCTTTGCTTCTCAGAAAGGTTGTGTGCCGCTTCAATTTGAATCTCTTTGCCATCTGGAGAGAGCAATGTGATTGTACCTCTATTGAGATCGAGGTCTCTATCCAAGATATTCAGGACTTCGGCAAGTGTTTGTTGTTGATGTGTTCCTGTTATGAGTATCTGACTTACCTCGTATAGAATCTTGAGGTGTTCCTGATAATGAGGAGTATGTGATATAGGCTCTCGCCAAAGTGTTGTTTTCTTAGCCATTTCAAAGAAATCCTCTTATAGCCTTAATACGACATAATTGTAGCATACTCTTCAATAATAATGGTATATTTTTTTTCGACAAAATTCCTGTTGTGCTAGGAAATATTTTATAAGTGCTTATTTTACAAAATGATACAATGCATTGCTGTTTCGCATTTTTTATCGAATCGATGTGTTTTATTTGCACAAGATTATCTGAAATAAAAGACATTAATGCCACTTAAGTTTTAAAACACTACATATTTGTTGCATGTTTTTGACGGTCTACGGCTCTTTATAAAATTATAACTCTTTATACAAAAAGGGCTTACAGTAAATCTTTCTGTTCTGGTACAGAGGTTGCTAAATATACGCTAATTGGATGTATAAATGATTGTTTTGAGAGATTACATTTAAGGAGTTTCGCGATGAGAACTAAGTATTGTCTTGTAGGTTTTATTGTTCTGGCTTGCAGTGTTTCAATAGGTTTGGCCGCTGAAGCTGAAAAGGTTGGTTTTGAAGTTACTGCTGATTATTTCAGCAAGTATGTCTGGCGAGGGCAAAATCTGGATGACGAATCGGTATTTCAGCCCGGTTTTAGCATCAATTATATGGGATTTACTGCATCAATCTGGGGCAGTCTTGAAATGACAAGTGTTAATGGTAATAGCGGCGAGTTCACTGAGGTTGATTATTCGGTTGATTATTCGGGCATGTTTCCAGACATAGAAGGTTTAGGTTACTCAGTTGGTATGATATATTATGACTTTCCAAATACCAGCTTTAACAGCACTACTGAGGTTTATTGGGGATTTAGTTTTGATTTGCCGCTGAGCCCATCGATAACTGTCTATCACGACGTGGACGAAGTTGATGGCTCATATGTTTCATTGGCATTTGGACACAGTATTGAAAGGATTATCGAGCTTAGTTCAGATATGCCGATGGGGATGGACATCGGTGCAAATTTTGGATGGGGCAGCAGTTCATATAATAGATCTTACTGGGGAGTTGGGGGCGGCAAGATGCAAGACCTTACGCTTTCGGCTGGTTTTCCTGTATGTGTAGGTTCTTGGACAATCAGACCTAACATAAACTATTCAACGATGTTGAGCGATAGCATACGAGCAGCCACGACTAAGAGTGATAATTTTTGGGCAGGAGTTGGAGTTTCTGTAAGTTTTTGACAGCAGAAAAGTGAATTTAGCGTAAGAAAGGACAAAATATGGAAACCAAAGTGATTATAGACACTATTTGGGTTTTGATTACGGCCAAGATGGTTTTCTTTATGAACCTCGGATTCGCAGCAGTTGAATCAGGATTCGCACGAGCAAAGAACTGTGTAAATATATTGTCGAAAAACTTCATAGTCTTTGCTGTGTCATCACTGGGATTTCTACTTCTTGGTTGGGGGCTGATGTTCGGCGACGGCAATGGATTCATTGGTCTTAAGGGTCTGCTTTTCGCCGGAGGTGCGGATAATTCGCCCGCAGTAGGTGAGGCATACAAAGGTGTGTACTCGGCTATTTCATGGACGGGTGTCCCGTTTTGGGCCAAATTCTTCTTCCAGCTGGTGTTCTGCGGCACAGCGGCAACTATTGTCTCAGGTGCGGTAGCTGAACGAATAAAATATGTGTCCTTCATCATTTTTTCCTTTATTATGGCCATGCTGATATATCCGGTAGTTGGACACTGGGTGTGGGGAGGCGGCTGGCTTGCAAAAATGGGGGCATTCGATTTTGCAGGCTCTACGGTGGTCCATAGTGTCGGCGGATGGGCGGCACTGGCAGGGGTGATATTGCTCGGACCGAGAATCGGAAAATATGGTAACGGCATAATCAGGGCGATCCCAGGCCATAACCTGTCACTGGCAACTATAGGGACATTCGTGCTCTGGTTCGGTTGGTTCGGATTTAACCCCGGTTCAACAATGACTGCTGACCCAATCGCAATCAGCCATGTTGCGGTAACTACCAACATGGCGGCTGCAATGGCGATTATGAGCGCGACAATAACCTCATGGCTGCTGCTTGGCAAGCCCGACGTGGGTATGACACTAAACGGATGCCTTGCAGGTCTGGTGGCAATTACAGCTCCTTGCGCCTTCGTCAGCGTAAGTAGTTCACTGATAATAGGCCTGATAGCAGGTATTCTGGTTGTGCTCTCAGTAATGATGTTCGACCGTTTACATCTGGATGACCCGGTCGGTGCATTATCCGTTCACCTTGTCAACGGTATATTCGGAACTCTTTGTGTGGGGCTGTTCGCAAAAGACAAAATTGCCGGGGTAGCGACGGGTAACGGCCTATTCTGCGGCGGCGGGCTGACCTTGCTAAAGGCACAATTAGCAACCGTTGTTTCAGTGGGAGCATTTGTATTAGTTATATCCGTAGTAACATGGGCTATCTTAAGAGTGCTTATTGGAATCCGGGTTTCGAGAGAAGAAGAAATACGCGGTCTTGATATAGGCGAGCACGGTAACGAAGCATACGCAGGATTTCAAATATTCACCACAGAATAGATTAGGCGGTCTTGGCTTAAAGGAGACAAAATTATGAAACTGATTATTGCATACATCCAGCCGCACAAGCTCAACGATGTGAAGCAAGCCCTGTACAAAGAGGAGGTTTACAAGATGTCGGTGACGAACTCTCTGGGTTGCGGTCAGCAAAAGGGTTACCACGAGTCGTATCGAGGTGTCGGAATGGAAGTAAACCTTTTGAAGAAAATCCGGCTGGAAATAGCGGTGAACGAAAACTTCGTCGAGCGAACAATAAAAGCAATTATTGAAGGAGCAAAAACCGGGCAAATTGGTGATGGCAAGATATTTGTGCTGGACCTACCTGAATGTGTACGCATCCGAACGGAAGAAAGGGGCGGCAAGGCTATCGGGTAAAAGTAAGCTTTTAAATAGAATGGCAAGGCATCACATCGATTGCCTTAGTCAGGGGGTTCTGTGCCATGGCTGCCAGAGCCCCCATTTTAACAGAAAAATGACAAAAGCGTAACTTTATTTTTGGAGGACATACAAAAATGTAGCTTATTTCTCTGATAGCTCAAAACTTCTTGCAGGTGTAACTTGTGCTTACTCAAAAGGTTATGCGAGAAACGCTTTTGCTATATCACTTGGCACAAAGTTTGCGTAAATCATGAACGCAGCCATTTTACGTCAACCCACAAAAGGTTCGGGTTCATAGAAGCTCTGAAAGCGTGTGAAACTGCACGGATTTAGACTCGTTGGCTGTCGGTTTTGTCAGTTCACCGAGAAAAGAAGCTGACTTCTGAAACAGACCGGTAGGAAGGAGCGCAGAGAAATGAAGAAAATGTTGGTGGTAATGACGGTTTTTTTATTGATTACAGGAACAGCGTCTTGCGAAGCGAAGCCGTCAGTTGAAGTGAGCTCTTTGGCAAGTCAAAAACCGATAATAGATACGGGTGACACGGCTTGGGTATTGATATCCGCAGCTCTTGTTATGCTTATGACGCCTGGACTGGCGTTTTTCTATGGTGGGTTAGTTCGGAGAAAAAATATGCTGTCGGTGCTTATGCAATGTTTTATGATTCTGTGTATAGTGAGCATTCAATGGGTAGTGTGCGGTTATAGTCTGTCGTTTGGGCCGGATAAGGGTTCTTTAATTGGCGGACTTGAATGGTTGTTTTTGAAAAACGTAGGAATGAACCCAAACCCAGATTATATTGGAACGGTGCCGCACGAGGTGTTTATGATGTTCCAAATGATGTTTGCCGTGATAACACCGGCATTAATCATAGGCGCATTTGCGGAGCGTGTGAAGTTCTCGTCGTTTTGTATTTTCATGCTGTTATGGGCGACTTTTGTTTACGACCCCATAGCGCACTGGTTATGGGGCGTCGGAGGTTTTTTGAGGAATCTGGGTGCATTAGATTTTGCCGGTGGGGCGGTGGTTCACATTAACGCCGGTATAACAGCTCTGGCGGCGGCTTTGGTGTTTGGGAAACGACAGGGTTATCCATGCAGTATTTCCCCTCCGCATAATCTGCCATTTGCAGTACTGGGCGCTGGTTTACTGTGGTTTGGATGGTTTGGCTTCAATGCAGGCAGCGCTCTGAAAGCATCAGGTCTGGCAGGTAACGCGTTCGCGGTAACACATATAGCAGGTGCTGTCGCAGGTACAACATGGTCTGTGCTCGACTGGTTCAAGCATAAGAAACCGACGACATTAGGTATGATTACTGGCGCAGTAGCCGGTCTGGCAGCTGTCACTCCGGCATCCGGGTTTGTTACACCCGCCGGCGCAATCTGGATAGGTATAGGAGCAGGTATATTCCCGTGGGTGGTAATTACATACATTAAGGGGGCATTGGGTTATGATGATTCATTGGATGTCTTTGGTGTACATGGAATAGGAGGCATCTGGGGTGTGATTGCAACAGGTATATGGGCCACAAAGACAATTAACCCGGACGGGGCAAATGGTTTGCTGTACGGCAATCCGTTGCAACTCTGGATTCAAATCAAGGCTGTGATTGTCACAGTAGTATATTCATTCACAGTCGGCATCGTGCTTCTTAAGCTCGTGGACGTGGTAATGAAATTGCGTGTAAGTGAGCACGAAGAGCGGGTAGGTCTGGATTTGACGCAACACCGGGAAGCCGCTTACACATTGATTGATTAGGCGAGAAAGGATGAGATAAATGAAATATATAATAGCAATTATTCAGCCGGACCGTTTGGACGAAGTGCTCGGGAATCTGACCGAAAAAGAGATTCACCTTGTAACCGTATCGGATGTTGTTGGTCGAGGCCGGCAAAAAGGCATAGCCGAGGTTTACCGAGGCCACAAAGAAAAGGGTAGTCTGCTGAAGAAGATAAAATTAGAGATAGCAGTGAATGAAGCATTTGTCGAGCCGACGATTAAGGCAATCACCGAAGGTGCAAGAACAGGCCAAATCGGCGACGGCAAGATTTTCTTATTAGACCTGCCTGGGTGCGTCCGCATCAGAACAGGAGAAAGGGGTGGTGAGGCGATAGGCTAAACAGAGATTTTCGTTGAGAAGATAAGGCCTTTCGTTGTGTGCCTTCTTTTCTATGTTGTAACTTACTGCAATTCTGGATAATATGTTGCAGCAGTAAAACAGGTATAAAATAGATAATGTTTGTAAAAAGGAGAAATCAAATGACACCGAAAGAATTTTTTGAATTTGCAAAGAAGAATAAAGCTAAGATGGCAGACCTGAAATTTACCGACCTTCTTGGTGCTTGGCAGCACT
>CAZDQP010000153.1:0-1790 GCA_964507485.1 uncultured Pirellulales bacterium
GTGTAAACAAGGGGATCGCTATCATCGTCAGAGAAAACATCATTGAGATCCAACTGATATTTTTGAAAGCCCTTATCAAGAGCAATCTCAGGTTTGCTTTTGACTTTAGGGGCAGAATCACCTTTAACCCGAACAGCCAGCGAGAACGGGCTGTTTACAGCACTTTTCAATCTGTCACTGGCCGTAACGGTGACATCAGTAACACCGACACCGGCCTCGATGAGCTTAAGAGTATTTCCGACAATTTCGGCCTTTACAATACCCTTGTCTCGTACCATCACCTTGAATGTGAGCGGGCCGTATCTGCCTGGGTTAAACACAGGAGCAAGGTCCACAGTATATTGTCCAAAACCCTGCTCAAGCGTTATATCGGAAATCGACGTTTTCAGCACGGGCGTTTCAGGTGCCGGCTTGGTGACCTTTACGAGAAAGCTGTCTTTCGCAAGGTGGCCGTGCTGGTCATTTGCGCTAACGATAATTTTTACCGAGCCGTGACTTTGAGGACTAATCATAAGCAGGTCGCCGTTTATATCACTTCGCACAATAGCAGAGCGATTATCAACCCCGAGGTTGTCCACCAATGGAATAGTTAGAGTCTGAATAGCAAGGGTGGCGAGCATAGCGAAGACAAAGCGGTAGGAGGCAAGGCCGGTCCGCTCGATTGAATCGCCGGTAAGAACACCCATCAGGGCTGAATAAGGGATGTTATTGGCGGTGTAAATCATCATCAGCAGGTTGTATGTAACAAATGCGTATATGATTTTATGGACAGTACTCATATCCGGGGTGGTAAACGTCAGGACGCCTATGACCCCAAAGGGAATCGCTGTAATTATAACCCAGGGGCGGAACTTGCCCCATCGCGTCTTGGTGCGGTCGGCGATGGCGCCCATCATCGGGTCGTTGACGGCGTCCCATATTCTTGTAATAAGAAACAGCGTTCCCGCAAACGCGGCAGAAATGCCGAAGACATCGGTGTAGAAGAACATCAGGAACATAAGGACCGTCTGGAAAATGAAGTTCGCGGCGCTGTCGCCGAGACTGTAGCCTACTTTCTCCCCGAAGGAGAGCTTTTGTATGTCAGAATCCATAGATTGCTCCTTTAACCTAATCCAAATTCATTCTTAAGACAGGTAAATCGCCTTTAGTATAACATTTACGAAACCTTGTTATATACCGCCAGCCTAATAGCTGGTCAGTGTATGAAATTAGGATGATAATTCTACTAATATGCCGGCAATTCGACAAGGGATTAATAATTATGGTTATAAGGTATATTCGCTAAACAAATCATTTTTTTCTTGACTTGTTCGGAGGAATTTTTTATTTATTTTCTATTTGACGTGGCGATTAAAGGGGCATAAGTTAAAAAGTACGTAATTTCGCTCTAAGCGTCAATGGGTGATGGATATTGGGTGTTGATTAGGGGTACATCTCGTGGCATCGGAGGAGTGGAAAAACCAAGCCGAGTTGCTGCAGGAGCTGTGTGCATTACGCAAACGCGTAGCCGAATTTGAGCAAGCCAAACACGGCCTCAAGCACAAGGGTGATTTATTGGATGAAAGCCAATCTACACCCACCGAATTGTATATGACCAAACCACTTACAAGGACTGAGTCGAAAGTCCTGCATCTTATCCTGAATGGCAAGAGTAATAAGGAGATAGCCGCCTTGCTCCATCGCTCAGTAAGGACAATTGAAGTGCACCGCAGTCACATAATGCACAAGTTTGAAGTCGATAACGTAATCGATCTTTTCAAACGAGCTGCTGTAATGGGACTGGTTGATCT
>CAZDQP010000153.1:1890-5611 GCA_964507485.1 uncultured Pirellulales bacterium
CATTTTTTCCAGCATTTTTCCATGTCACGCATGATTTTGAATGGAGAATAATGGCGAATCTACGCTGAAAAAGTGCGATTGATAAAAAATACGTAGTCTCCACAATATCATTTATTTGATTAGAAGGTACATAATTAAAGACGAAGGAACAGGTGAAAAGGAAAACTCACAGTTCTGAAGCTGTCGCATACGTTATGTTTGTGTACAGCATTACGAAAATGGCAAAGCCGATGCAGTTGTTATACGACCTTGTATGTTTAGGTCGATGTTAGTTTAAGGAGAAACGAAATTTTTGTTAAGGAGGACGGCCATGAAGAAGTTAAGGAAGACAATTGCTGTAACTTTAGTGTCGGCGTTTTTGGTTTTTGCCGAGATTGGTTATGCAGATGGGGGTGGAACCGACAATTCTGTAGCCAATGTAGTGAATACTGAGCAGACTCAGGTTCAGCAGGTATATGGGCCGGGTTATGCTGTTTCTGATGTTGACGTCGGCGATATTAGTGCTGAAGGCGGTCAAGGCGGTGACGCCGGAGCTGTTGCTCTTAGCAGCATTAGTACCACATCGATTTCAAAGTCCAAAGTCAGGGTACCGCCGCTTTCCATAATTCCTCCCTATTTGCCTTATTGGACACATGGAGGATGGGGACTCCTAAAGGCTTACTTTCCCAATGGGCCAAGCAGCGATGATATGGTATATGAACGGACGTTCAATCCCGACGACCCCGAGGACATGGATGAGCTTAGAGGCGTTCTTAAATCCTTACCACACACAGGACCACTCAAGCTTGTTGGAGGCATGTTAAATGGTGTGAGTGTTGCATTTGGGGGCCCCGATAAATTCCATCATGGCAGGGGCTTTGAAATAGCTAACGCTCTGATTCGTGAACGCAGACCCGAAGGAAAACCTCTATTAGTCTTTATCGACTCCAGTGTAGATAGAGAGCTTCTTAAGAAGGCAGGTTATGCTTACGTCGGAAGAGTAAGTTTGGAGGGCGATGTGGACCGCAACTGGGACCAGGTATATGATGCTGCTGTAGCGGAAACTTTGCCATGGGATGTCGATATCCTGCTTATTACCGGTGGCATGAAGGGCGTTACCGTTGGTGCCAATCTCTCTTTCCCCGGAGCTGCCGGTGCATATAGTCAGACCAATTATTCACTTTCTTTATTCGGCGCCATGTCGAAAGGAATCACGGAAGGCAAAGGAAAGGCCCAGATCAGCGCCGAGGGTTACAGGTTTTGGCCTCAGGCCCTGATTAAAAGAAGAATTCCCAAGGCTTTCTATGATAGAATCCAGGCTAGACCGACGCCGACAGAGGGAGTATCGCAACAGTCTTCGGCGGCAGGGCAGCAAACAGGAGTGAGAGTGAGTAAGGAGCTTTACGATCTGGCCGGATTCGAAGAAGGCCAAAATGTGCAGAACTTGGTAATATACTAAGTTTCGCGTCGTTTATAACTTTGAGGAGGAATCGGCAGGAGGTTCTTCCTGTACGAAGAAAGGAGGTAGGCTGTACATTACAATATAGGCTTTGTGTTGCAGAAATAAATAGTACGTGTATGGTGTTATGGTTGCTCATACATGATGAGCAATCGAAAGGGAATGTAAACACTACAGTAAAGAAAAGGAGTTCTAAAAATGCTTAAGAGATTTTTATTTTCCACAGTGGTTATTCTGTTGGCATCATCAGTGACCTTTGCATGCATTGGCATTATTGACCAGAGTCAGGACTTCACCGTTGGTTTACATGGCATGGTAGGTCTGTTTCACGGATACAATAGTGGCAGCTCCTTCCAAATGACGGCTGTTAATAATGGACAATCTGCCAATGGGCTTAGTCCATTGCAGGCAAACCAGAATCAAACCGCTTTTTTCGTTCATTCTGGAAATGCCGAGGCAAGGCGTGGGTCTGTGCTCGTCAAAGGATTGCTTGAAGCTGATGGCGCCCAGGAACAGCATGTCAATCAGTACGGCCCAATGAATCAGAATCAATCCCTTGGCCTGACATCGAACCAGTTCCTCAAGGCTCACGGTTCGGGAGAAGGGGACGCCCTGAATGCAGCCGTTATGCACCAACAACAAAACGCTGTCAATTCGGCAGGTTCAATGAACCAGTCATCGTCGGTCATTGTTCTCCAGAATTCGGACCTGATTAGTGGCTGGAGATCAACCGGTATGGTTATTAATAATGTTTCGGTTGAAACGAATCAGAATCAGGCGGTTTATTAAAGCCATCTATTTTTGTAGCTGGGAACTCAGCGATGTTCCGGCTAATTGAAGGCCGGACATCTTCAGAGTTCCCTTGCTTATTTTTATTTTGTTGACTTGATTTAATCGTTCGAGAAACCAGGCAGATGCAGTAATGTTGAAACAGACAAATTCTTTTTGTCTGGATCGGTTGCTGTGAACCGGCCATAGGTTCGTAGTAAATACAGAACTTATGAGGTGGTGAAGGGAAATTCAAAAATGAACAAATTGTTTGCAGTTTCAATGGTGTTTGTTTTTTTGTTGTCATCCGGAACCTTCGCTGACGGCGTAGGACAAGCACAGGGCTATCTGATTGACGCGGATAATGGGGCCTCAGTGGGAGGAGCTGGATATGGCGCAACCATGAATACGAACATTGCGACAGTAATCAATAGACAGGAGGCATCCAATACTTTAGGTCATCTCAAAGCCGTTCAGATTGGTTTCGGCTCACTTGCCCAGGGCGCAAGTGCCGTCGGCATAGGTGGACTTTATGGCGCTGAGCAGGGTGCTTTCGTTGTAGGCGAGCAGCGGCAGTTTGGTCATGATTTTTATAACTTGGGCCTGCAGCAGCAAAACCTCGATGCAAACCTTCAGCAGGATGTATTCAAAGCCGGTAACGGTATTGGTTCCGCAGCGGCGATTCAAAGTTTTATAGGTGGCCAGGCCCAGTTTATGATCACTCCCTTTGGAGCCAGCGTTAATATTCAATGTGTTGGAGTCGGCCTGTTTGACAGTGTCAGCGGTGGCCCGGCTAATAGCAGTATAATTACCGGAGGCCTTAAAGTCGGGACTGATTAGCAATTCAATTAGTAGTAATACAAATACCTGAGAAGATCGGATTTCTGTCGAGGGCCACAAAGTGACATAAGCAGAAGGGCGATTATACCGGAGTTGACTGACTTGCTGCCAGAGTGTAAACTCAAGCTATGCAAAGGGGAATCGCCACATTTACTTTGGATACGGGCAGGTGTCCGAGGTGGTTGTTCACGAGAATGGTCAAACTCGGCAGAGAAATGACCAAAGTGCTCGTGGCTGATTTTGGCCAGGATGAATTCATCCGCAGAATCGCAGACCCCGTTTGGTTCCAGTCGTTGGGCACAGTCCTGGCATTCGACTGGAACGCCTCTGGCTTAACTACAATATTGACCGCCGCCTTAAAAGAAGCGATACGTGGCCAAGAGAGGGAACTGGGTATCTTTATCTGCGGCGGGAAAGGTAAAACCTCACGCAAAACGCCACAAGAGATTACAACCTGGGCAGACAAGCTCAGCCTGCCCGATATACATGCTAACAACCTCGTTTATAATTCACGGATGAGTGCTAAAGTAGATAGCTCTCTTATCCAGGATGGCTATCAGATTTATCACCACAGCTTTTTCTTTTCGAGAAACGGCAGTTGGGCGGTTGTCCAGCAGGGAATGAATGAGGGTTCCCGCAAGGCGGGGTCCCAAATAAGCGCTTCTGCTCGGCGGT
>CAZDQP010000154.1:0-5589 GCA_964507485.1 uncultured Pirellulales bacterium
CGCAATACGAGATTTCAATCAATCAAAATGAATGCAATTATGCAAAACGAACCCAATTTCCAAAACGCCAAAATGCTCGTAACTCTAATAACAGCAATGACTACGAACAAAAACTACGAACAATTAACTATCAAAAACGAACCCAAAACGAACCCAAACGAACCCAATTTATAATGCTCGCCGCGAGCTACAAAAATTTCTCAAGATTTTCTTTGACATACTATATGTTGAAATTACAATTCAAGAAAGGCAAGATATAGTATTGTTTTGGTTGATTAATAATAGTTTTGGTTTAATTTCTGAGGTGGAATTATTTCGTGAGATGTCCCTTTTGCAAGGAGGATCACGACAGGGTTGTTGATTCGCGTTCAAGCGATACCGGCAGAGTAATCAGACGCCGGCGTCAGTGCTTGGCCTGCAAAAAACGTTTTACCACGTATGAAAAAATTGGTGAGGGTTTTAAGCTCTGCGTTATAAAAAAGGACGGCTCTCGGGTTCCTTATGATAGAGATAAAATCATCGCCGGCTTGCAGAAGGCGTGTTATAAAAGGCCTGTTTCTGCCGAACAGATTCAGCAAATAGCTGACAGGATTGAAGAAGATATATTCAAAAATTTTGACAAGGAAGTTTCCTCCGCTTTTGTCGGCGAGAGCGTAATGAGGCATTTGCGAGGAGTTGACAAGGTTGCGTATATTCGATTTGCCAGTGTCTATCGGGACTTCGAAGACGCTGGTGAGTTAATTGAAGAGGTAAGCCAGGCTATCCGGGAGGCCGAGTATAGTGGACAGTCGAGGCTTTTCGACGCCTGAAAGACGAAAAGCTTTGCCTGCCGAAGGAAAAAGAAATTAAGTGGTTTATTGAATCTTTGCAGGGAGGCAAATAGTGGGGATGAAGGTACGGCTTAAGGTCGCAAAAACAGATGGCAGTATCGAAGAGTATTTGCACACTAAGGTCATCGGCACCATCAATAATGCTCTCGCTTGCGGTGGGCATGCTGATACTTATGCTGCCGAGCAGCTTGCCGATGTAGTGACTTACTTTCTTTATCATCAGAACGGCTCAGGTCACCACGGGAAAAAACCGCGTGCTGTAACCAGCAGCGAAATCCTATCAGTAATTATAGCGGTTTTATCTGCCACAATGTATGAAGACGCCGCACTTGTACTTAGTGAACATCATTTCAACCGCATGCTTAAACGTTCTCGAACAGAAGTTGTTTCGATCGATATTCAACAGCTTGCCGATGCCGAGAAGCTCTGCATAGTTCAAGAACCGGCCACCCGCTCTCGATGGAATAAATCCAGAATAGTCAACGACCTTATAAAAAGCTATGATGTTTCCAGACAAACTGCCAGAACAATTGCTTCTATGGTTGAGGAAAAGATATTCAGTACGGGTCTGACTTCGGTTTCTGTAAGTTTGGTAAAGCAGTTCGTTTTAAGTGATGCTGCTATGTTTCTGAGGGCCCAGCGACAACTCCAGACTGTCTAAGCAGAATCCCATTTGTTTCTATTTGTTTTCTGCTATTCTTTTTGTTCGGTTGAAGATTTCTTCCGGTGTTTCTTCAGAGGCAATATCAAGCCAGTGAATGTCTTTAAAGGTCTTAAACCATGTTCGCTGGTTCTTGGCAAAACGCCGTGTGTTTTTCTTTATCAGTTCCGTTGTATCCTCTAAACTCATTTTCCCGTTTAAATGGTCAATTATCTCAGCGTAGCCGATTGCGCATCTTGCCTGTTGGCTTAGGGGTTTTTCTTCAGCCAGCAAACCTTTTACCTCATCAACAAGACCTGTTTCAATCATTTTTTTTACTCGTTGGTTCATCCGGCTGTTTTCGATGTTTTTTTCCCTGCGCAGCCCGATTATCGTCCAGTTGTGCGTTGGTTTTTCCGCGTCGAATTGTTGTTGAAGACTCGAAATCGGTTTTCCGGTAATCTTATAGACTTCAAGGGCACGGATTATGCGTTTGCTGTCTCTGCGACCGATACGTTCGGCGGCGACAGGGTCGATTTCTCTCAATCGCTGGTGTAGTTCTTCCAGCCCCTCTGCTTCCGCTTCGGCCTGCAGTTCGGCACGTATTTGCTTATCGCTTCCCGGCCCTTCGAACAAACCATACAGCAGGGCCTTGATATAAAGGGCGGTTCCGCCGACTGCGATTATCCTTTTTTTACGGCGGCTTATTTGCTCCATCGCGTCGTAAGCCAAGTCGAGAAATTTCCCAACGCTGAAGGCTTCGCTTGGTTCGACCACGTCGATTAGGTGATATCTGATGCGCTCGCGTAACTGCCGGGGCGGCTTAGCGGTACCGATATCCATTCGCCGATAAACCTTCATCGAATCGATGCTAATTATTTCAGCATCTGTGCTTTCGGCCAGTTCAAAGGCCAATCGCCCCTTTCCTGATGCGGTAACGCCCAGAATTAGCAATATGTTGGTGTACATAATTTACTGTTAAAATCAATGAATAATGGATATAATAAAAAGTTTGAGTATAAAACGCAAAATTATAGTATTCAGCAAACAGTAGGACCATATATGCCATTAAACCGAGTTGTCAATAGCGATTTCAATACACAACTAAGCAGGAAAGCACAGTTTGTGAATGATACGCTGTCCCGGCTTATTGCTGAACAGACTGATATAAGTGCTGATTTAAAGGAGGCAATCAAATACACACTTGAAGCTGGCGGAAAGCGTGTGCGTTCAGCGTTGGTCCTTTGGTGTTGTGAGCTTGTTAGCGGCGAAGTAAATCGTAACGCTGAAATTGCAGCAGCCGCAATTGAAATGGTGCACACCTATTCCCTTGTGCATGACGATTTGCCTGCGATGGATGATGATGACTTTCGCCGCGGATTACCAACCTGCCATAAGGCCTTTAGTGAGTCAACGGCTATACTCACAGGCGATGCCCTTTTAACACTTGCCTTTGAGGTCTTGGCGAAAGAAATTGATAAGCCCGCTGTTGCGGTTGGATTGATTAGCGAATTGGCGGGAGCTGCTGGGCCTGCTGGTATGATTGCCGGCCAGATGGCCGACCTCAAAGCCGAAAACGGCCGCGGCAGCGAAGAAATTTTAGAATATATCCATACCAACAAGACCGCTAAAATGTTCCGTTGCGCCGCTGCTATGGGCGCTCTTTGCGGTGCTGCAAAAAACAGTGAATTTAAATGCCTTTGTGAATATGGTCTGAAGATTGGTTTGGGCTTTCAGATAACAGACGACATCCTTGATGTCTGTGCTTCAAGCGAGCACTTGGGGAAAACAGCTGGCAAGGATATAAGGGCGGATAAATGCACTTACCCTGCTGTAGTTGGAGTGGAAAAATCGAGGCAGCTTGGAAAAAAGCTCGCGGATGAAGCGGTAGCTGTATTGGAACCATTCGATCAAAAAGCCGACACCCTTCGAAATCTCGCACTTGCCCTGCTGGAAAGAACAAGGTAATCATAGAGATTTTCAATGGCTAACTTATTAGAACAGATAAACAGCCCCGATGATTTGAAGAAACTGTCTCCGAATCAGCTCAAACTCCTGGCGGACGAAATACGACGGTTTATTCTTGCATCTGTAAGCGAAACAGGCGGACATCTTGCTAGCAACCTTGGCGTCGTCGAGCTGACACTTGCGCTGCATTATGTATTCGATTTCAAAGCCGATAAGCTTCTTTGGGATGTTGGACATCAGTGTTATACGCATAAAATCATAACCGGCCGAAAAACAGATTTCACCAAACTTCGCAGATGCGACGGGATAAGCGGATTTCCAAATCCTGACGAAAGCGTATATGACCAGTTTGCAGTTGGGCACGCAGGAACTTCTATCGCCACTGCTATCGGAATGGCTTTGGGCCAGTTGAGAAGCGGAAAAAACGAAAAAATCGTCGCGCTCGTCGGAGATGCCAGTATAGTAAACGGCGCCTCCTTCGAGGCCCTGAACAATCTCGGTTTGGTAAAGAGACAATTACTTATAGTATTAAACGATAACTCGATGGCAATTGATGCCACACAGGGGGCAGTGGCAAAATATTTCTCAAAGGTTCGTCTGAGTCAGACATATGAGGATTTGCGGGAGACTACCAGTGACATCCTCGAACATCTGCCCTTTATTGGTAAAACTGTTGAGGAAGCGATTGAAAGAATTAAGAAAAGTATTCGTATGGTTTTCCCTGCCAGCCAGATGTTTGAGAGTCTTAACATTCCTTACTTTGGCCCTGTTGACGGACATAACATTGAGTCGCTTATACAGTTATTCAAGGCTTTATTGCATTTGAATCACCCTGCAATTTTACATGTTTATACGAAGAAAGGCAGCGGTTTCACCCCTGCCGATGATGACCCGCGAAGGTACCATTCGACTGGACCATTCAAAATAAATGGAGACACCATAGAGCACACGGCCGCAACCAGACGCAGCTTTACCGATGCGTTTGGTCAGTACCTTTTGGAACTGGCTTCAAAAGACAGCAGAATTGTTGCTATAACCTCGGCAATGTGTGATGGAACCGGATTGGCCGAATTTCGAAAAAAATTGCCTGACAGGTTCTATGATATTGGCATCGCTGAAAGTGCTGCAGTGGATATTGCGGCGGGTCTCGCCAGGAGCGGCTTGAAACCCGTCGTCTGTATCTATTCGACTTTCTTGCAGAGAAGTTTCGACCAGATATTTCAGGAGGTAGCACTCCAGAATCTGAATGTTGTCTTTTGTGTCGACAGGGCCGGTGCCGTTGGCTCGGATGGACCAACTCATCACGGGCTGATGGATATAGGTTATTTAAGAATGATGCCGAATATGGTATTGATGGCGCCAACTGATGGGAGTGAATTAAAATTGGCCTTGGAGTTTGCATTGAACGAAAATAGACCGGCCTGTTTGAGGTATCCAAAGGACCTTGTCCCATCAAACGAGTTTGACAGGTCTGCTTGTGCCCAGCCATTTGAGTTGGGCAGAAGCGTTTTTGTAAAAACCAGCCCCAAACCAGTTATTGCGATTGTTGCTTATGGAAGCGTGCTCATAGAAGCTCTTAAGGCGGCCCAACTCTTAGCTGAAGATAACATTGAGGCTGATGTAATAAATGCACGGTTCGCTGCTCCGCTCGATGAGGAAATTATTTCTTTACTCAACAGGCACAAAGGTATAATAACAGTTGAGGACCATAGTCTGGCCTGCGGCTTTGGTTCAGCTGTACTTGAGACTGCTGTTGCAACTTTGTCCGGCCCGATTAAAAAGCGGATTGTATGCCTCGGTATGCCTAAGGTGTTTTTGAAACATGACACCCGGAAGGCTCAGCTTATGCAGGTGGGAATAAATGCCGATAAAATAGTGCAGTCAGCAAAAGAAATGTTGCGTCCGACTCGATAGATACTCGGTAATAACGTTAAATAGGATAATTTTAAAATGGCAAAAACCAGCTTGCCGAAATTAGTTATTTTCAGCGACCCGAAAAAGGGATACGTCGCCGGGGTAGTTGAGGATTTTCTCGATTTCGCCGGAAGCAGGGCCGAGATTATTGCCAGTAGTGGTATAGATCAGTGCACCGTTGATATTTTAAAAGAGGCTGATTTTGCCGTTGTATTCGGCGGCGATGGCAGTATTACC
>CAZDQP010000155.1:0-5555 GCA_964507485.1 uncultured Pirellulales bacterium
TTCACAAAAAAATGCGCGATATACAATACCAATATCGAGCATTAAAAATCGCGACCCGCTGGCCGATGCCGCCGAAGGCGTGCCAGTAGGTGGAATAATCTACGGTGGACGTGACAGCGATACCTGCGTGCCGGTCGAGCAGGCTTACGACTGGACAGAAGGTATTATTGCAAAAGGAGCATCACTCGAATCCGAAACAACCGCTGCAACGTTAGGTGCCGAAGGGGTAAGAACCTTCAATCCGATGAGCAACCTGGACTTTCTGGCAATACCAATAGGACAATATATTCAGATAAATCTCGATTTTGCAAAAGGCGTGGAAAAGGTGCCGTTGATTTTCTCGGTAAATTACTTCCTGAAAGATGAAAATGGCAAATACCTCAACAGTATTACCGACAAGCTCGTTTGGATTCTCTGGGCAGAACTCTGTGTAAACGGCGACGTTGAAAAGATTGAAACGCCGACCGGCTATATCCCAAAATATGAAGACCTTAAAAAAGTATTCAAAGAACACCTCAACAAAGACTACAGCCAGGCCGATTACGTAAGGCAGTTTACCGTTCGCGTGCCGCAACAGCTTGCAAGACTGGACAGGATTGAAAAGATTTATAAAGAGCAGGTACCTGACACGCCGAAGCTCGTGTTTGATGTATTTAACAAGCACCGCGACAAGCTCAAAAAGACACAGGAAAAATACGGCGATTATGTCTCGCCGCTCGACCTCGATAAAAAATAGCAGTCTATCGAAAGCAACTCAAAAACCCCGATTTTGGGTCGGGGTTTTTTGTTTCATAAACGACTCCTGACACCGTTTCCCCCACCGTTTCCCGTTTTTTTGCGTTCTATCCATCAACAAGCAAAAGTTAAGCTTCAATTGCCCTGATTATAGGGCGCAGTTTGAAAAATTTTAGGCCTTGACCTTGCCATTTATTCGTTTTTATTAACTAAAGGCCATATTGTTTTACGACGATAAAGTTATTGAGTCGCAAACAACCTAAGTCTCTTGCATTCAAGGAGATAATTAGCAATGACTTTTAATCTTTCATTAAAAAAAGAAGCTAAAGTGCTGGGAAAACTGTTCGGCAGGAAAAAAGAGCAGGCTAAGATACTCGTTGTCGATGACGAGCCGAATATACGTAACGTTGTAAGTAAGTTCCTTAAGCGACAGGGCTACGACGTCATCGTTGCTGCAAATGGAAAAGAGGGGCTGGCCAAAGCGACGGATGAAGAGCCCGACATCATACTTATGGACGTTAACATGCCGGTTATGGACGGCCGGCAGACACTCAACTGCATTAGAAACAGCCCGGACTTGAAGAACATACCTGTAATAATGCTCACAGCGCTTCATGAGGAGGAAGATGTAGAAACAGCCGTCTCACACGATATTACAGATTATATTACCAAGCCGTTTGACTACGCTTATCTATGCGAAAAAATTGACCGGGCCCTACAGCACGAGCATAAACAAAAAATATAGAAGAAAAAAATATAGAAGAAAATTAGAGCAAAAATGGTAAAGGACAGCAACTACTCAAACCAAACAAAAGGACGCAAATTCCTATGGGCAAAAACACGATAAAAATTCTGCTGGTGGAGGATGACGAGGGCGATATATTATTGACCAAAAGGGCCTTAGCTAATCGTTCACAGCATGTTGGATTCGTTGCCGAATCAGCAAAGAGCCTGTCTGAGGCTGTCAAATGCCTCGATGGCGATGAGAAGTACGATGTTATATTACTTGATATGGGACTTCCCGATAGTAGTGGGATTGAAACAGTCCGAAAGGTTTGCAAAACTACGGACACACCCATTGTGGTATTAACAGGTTTGGGTGATGATGAAACAGGGCTTTCGGCCATAAAAATCGGTGCAGCAGATTATCTGACTAAAGATATGCCGTTAGAAAAGTTTTTGGTCCGAACAATCCGTTATGTGCTGGAGCGCAAGCGGATTGAAGACGAATTAAAGGCTGCCCATGTCCAATTGATTCGGACGGAAAAGCTTGCGACCGTAGGACAATTGACCTCAATTGTTGCACATGAGCTTAGAAATCCGTTAGCCGTAATAAAAAATGCCGCTTATCTGTTGAACCTCGAAGAAGAAATAAAAACCGCCCCGGAAGTCAAGGAGAATGTAGACATGATTTCCGACGAGGTAAATAATGCAAATAAGATTATTAGTGACCTTCTACAGTTCAGCAGGGTAAAAGAACCCACCCTAAAGCCGGCCAACATTAATGCGATTGTCAAAAAGGTATTAAATCAGTTGAAAACTCCGGCAGGGATAAGGCTGACTATGAAGTTACATAATAACCTGCCCGATATAGAGATGGACTCCCGACAAATTGAACAGGTCTTTTGCAACATAATTACAAATGCCGTCCAGGCTATGGCTGACGACGGCGAACTAACAATTGAGACCAACCTGTACAGCAACCATATAGTTACTTCCATTACTGATACGGGAAGCGGCATTGCCGAAGAAAATCTTGAAAAGATATTTGAACCGCTTTTTTCCACAAAGGCCAAAGGTACCGGCCTGGGTCTTCCTGTATGTGCATTGCTGATTGAGAAGCATAGCGGCAAGATTAACGTTAAAAGTCGGCCGGATGAAGGAACAACATTTACCATCAAATTGCCAATCACGAAAATTACTGAAGAGCCTGAAAAAGTCTCTGCGGCCCCTACAGATAATTCTGCAGTGGCTGTGGCTGCAAAAGGAGATTAGAAAAAATGGAACAAAAAACAACTGTATTGATAGTCGATGATGAGCAGGGCCTCTGCGATACCTTATCAAAGATACTAAGTAAAAAAGGCTACGAAACTGCTACGGCAACAAGCGGCTTCGAGGCCCTGGATATGATAAAGAAGAGAGCATTTGATATTGTGCTTATGGATATCAAAATGCCTGTTATGAATGGTGTCGAAACCTACAAAAAGATAAAGGCTATAAGACCGGGTACTGTTACAATTTTGATGACCGCTTTTTCTGTAGATGATTTAATCCGGGAGGGTATAAAAGAAGGGGTATACGCTGCACTGCACAAGCCCATCGAAATAGATTCGCTTATCAACACGATAGAAGAGGCAAGAGACAGAGAACCATTATTGGTCATAGTCGATGATGACCCTGGAATTTGCAAAACAATGGAAAGTATCCTCAAAAAGGAAGGATACAATGTAACTGTTTGCAAAACCGGAGAGGAGGCCATCGCTATCACGAAAGAAAACCCCCGTGACATACTTCTTATTGATATGAAACTGCCCGCTTTAAACGGCATGGAGACGTACATGGAGATTAAACGTATAAATCCGAGTGCAATAGCAATTCTGATGACCGCCTACGAGCAGGAGATGGAAAATTTGGCAGAGCAGGCATTGAAAGAAGGCATTTACACTTGTCTTTTTAAGCCGTTCGATATGGACGAAGCTATTGGGCTGATTGATGAAATACGTAGAAAGATGCGACAGGAAGAAGTCCCTGTCGAAAGCTTATAAATGGCCGGGGGTGTTCTTTAGAAGATGGCAACGACACAATTCGTTTAGCCTCCGGCGGTTTGATTTGTGGCAGGCGTGCAAACTTATCAGGTTCAACAATATCGGCCTGTTTTGGAGATGGAGGGTAATTCGATTTTGTCCTGCTTAAGGCGATGAGCGATTATGTCTCGCCGCTTGACCTTGAAAAAAATAGCAGATTGCTAAAAGTAACCCAAAAACCCCGGTTCATTGCCGGGGTTTTTTATTTCGTCTTTGTCCGCTATCGTCACCTCCATTAAGAGCTTCAATGTCTGCCAAATCTTTCAGTCGGCCGGTTGCCTTTTTATTTAAGATAAATTCTTTTTTGCCGAGAAAATAAATCGGTTCGCCGCCGTAATCGCCGACCACTTTATTGGCTTGTGCTCTTTCCCAATCGACGCCTGTTATCGAAGTTACAATATCAATTCGTACCGGAGGAACGCCAAGCTGAATAACGTTGCCTATTTTAGCAAAATCTGTATCAGAGAGATTTAGTGAAGTAAAACCAAAATCCTTTAGTGCAGCAATTATTCGGCGAGCATTTTCAATGTCAGGTTTTACGAGCAAATCAATATCACCGGTATATCGCGGGGCGCCGTGAAAGGCCAATGCATATCCGCCAACAATTAAATATTCAACTTTGTGAGAGTTGAATAACTCGAGCAACTCTTTGAAGTCTTTCTGTATTTCCATTTATTTGATTTCTTAAGAAATCTACGGCCTCTATTCGTTCCTGCGGCGGTCTGGAAAGCCAATATTGAAGGTTTTGTCTGATTTCTGAAAAACCTTCCAAGCGATGTAATGAGGCAACTTTTCTATTCACGGAATCCATAGAATTCATTATACATCATAAGGCCTTCACATCCAATAATCTTTTACCCGCAAAAATACTTCCCGGCGTATTTTCCAGATTTGTCAATTAATATTATCAGGCTTTTTGGCAGATATAGCAATTTTTTTGAGTTCGGCGATATCGAGTTTGCCTGTGCCGAGGAACGGCATCGATTCTACTCTGATATAATTGTCCGCTTTGGGCTTCCACAGATTCGGCAGAGCGCTTTTTGTGATAATATCGTGTAGTTTTTCGGCGTCTGGCGCCTGCGGAAGATACAGCACAACGAGCTGTTCGCCCTTTTTCTCATCCGGCACAGACGTTACGGCAACAAGCTGCTCGCCTGTGCCGAGCCCGTCAAGCAAGACCTGCTCGACGGCAAGGTGCGGGACCATTTCGCCGCCGATTTTGCTGAATCGCGCCAATCTGCCGGTAATTTTTAAAAAGCCATCCTTGTCGATGCAGCCTATATCACCGGTGTTGTACCAGCCGTCTTCTAAAACCTCGGTGGTCTTTTGGGGCACATCGAAATAGCCTTCCATAACATTCGGGCCCCTGACCATAATCAGGCCGCTGCAATCGGGCCAGAGCTGCCGGCCGGTATCGGGGTCAACGATTTTAATTTCGACGTCCGGCAATGGCTTGCCGACCGTATCTTCCTTATTCGCGCCTGGAAAATTAAGTGAAGCGACCGGCGAAAGCTCCGTAGCTCCGTAACCTTCGAGAGGCCGAAGGCCGAACTTGGCCTCGAACATATCGGCATGGGTCTTCTGGAGCTTTTCGGCGCCCGAGGCAACCAGTCGAAGAGAGGCAAAATCACCTCTGTCAATGCGCCTGGCGTAGTTCGATAAAAACGTCGGCGGAGCAAATAAGACCGTCGATTTATGCCGGCGTGTATTTGTGCCGACTTGGGCCACATCAAATGGATTTGCACTATAAACGGCTGAGCCGCCAATGAGCAAAGGCAGCCACAAGCCACAGGTAAACCCGAATGAATGGAAAAACGGCAGAACAGCGCAAAGATTATCCTGCTCGGTTAAGCTGATAACCTGCCGTATGGAATTGATATTGGACAGGATATTGTAATGGCTGAGCATTATGCCTTTGGGCACGCCGGTCGTGCCAGAAGAGAAAATAATCGCAGCCGTTTCGGTTTTGCCTTTCGTCAAAAATTTTATCGGCAGGAATCTTGCCGCAAGATACGC
>CAZDQP010000156.1:0-5453 GCA_964507485.1 uncultured Pirellulales bacterium
AATGAATTGCTTTTTTCTGCCCGAGATAATGCGTTTCCAAAATATGAATTCGTTTACCAGGCAGGTTAGTAATCTTCGGTAAAAGTCTTTTAGAAACATAAATAGCTAAAGCGCCCAGAGCAATAACCAGCAGGACCGAAAGCATCATTTTAAAGAATAATTCCTGGTTGCCCCCGAGCATATTGGATGTGTTTTCATCCGGATTTGTAATGAAATTCGGGTCATTCGCGAGCGCAACGAGCGCTCCACTTCCCAGTATAATTCCTGCAAAAAAAGCAATAATTTTTTGTCTATGGCCTGCCACGCGGTAACACTCATCAAATGGTAATTGGTTAAATAATTTAGTACTACTTACCAATTACCAACTTAGTATGCAAATAGTGTGCCGAAATAATGAAATGGGCATTAGTACACTGCTAAAAGCGGTCTACATCTGCGGATTAACAGAAGAATTACGCAGATTGTCCAAAAACTTTACAGTATAGTATGCAAATCCCTCAGCACTCCTGCCTTGTACCTCATGAGTCTTGCAAGACTGCGATAAGTATATGCGACTGTTTAGAAACCGGGCTGTCTGTTCCTACCCACTGCCCTCCAGGTCCGGCTCCCCACGAATAAACATGCCATCTGCTACGACCTGACTGAGCTTGTCGAAGTCTGGTGGATAAAACAGTTTCTAAAAAATCTGCGACAACCTGAGCCCTCTTTGCAGAGAGTATCCACTGCTCTTTTTCAGTTATTTGCTGCTTAGCTAAGCTGCCGAAAGTATTATCACCCAATCCAAGCACATAAAGGATATCTTTTTTTGGTGGGGCCATACCGGTATTAGAATAAGTATTCTGCATTTCGGTTGAGCTTGCTGTTGAAGCCTGTAAAGTCGAGCAAAACTCAGTTAGAAATCTTTTTGCTGATTCATCTAAAGTTGTCTGGCCTTGCGAAAACCGAATGTTAGTTACTACAAAATTCGCTTTTTCTGCGACTATCTGAGAAGGCATAGTTTCCATTGACCGGTTTATTCTTTCAAAAGCCTGTCGAAGTTTCTCTCGTTGTTCCTCTATACCTCTGGTTTCCGATTCATTGTTTGGGTCCTTTATGAAATACGTCGTCTTGATTTGGTCGAAGTTGATCGAAGATTTTTTACCGAGTAGCGTTCCAAGCCCACAGTATTTAATCGATTTCCAGAAAGAGTCTCTTCCTTTATTAAAAAGTTCTGGATCTTGAATGCTGGCTAAAGAAATCAGCAGCACAAAGAAAGTCAACAGCAACGTTACCATATCTGAAAACGTGACAATATACGCAGGGACCTTGTTGCCCTCTGATTCTGGGCTTGGGCTGTTGCGTGGCATCGTCACGCCTTCGGCTGTTCGGTTCTTATCGGTCAACGGTAAACACTCCGTTCCAATATTACGATCTCAAACATCCTTTTACTGCCTTGTGAAGCACGAGCAGGCACAGTACTCACCGCAGAAATGTTGAATCGCGTTTTATCCAGGCCTTGTTTTGCTACAAGGTACTCCATAGCAGCCCAAGCACGCTCGAGTCCTATATCTTGCCTTGCGCCGACTTGATCCGTATCCTCGGCAGGGCCGTTTTCATTTATGACTATCCTGTTGGGCACTGTTTTTAAAAGTACCGCTATATCGGAAAGAATCCGGCGACCTTCGAGTGAAATCGCCACCCCTCTACCCCAAAAGATATTGTCTGACCGAGTTACAAATACTTTTCGATTGTGTAAAGTCGGAAGGTCCAATACTTCTATCGGATTGGCTTCAATTTGGCCATCCAGTGTTGGTTTCTCACTTCCTTTTTCAGGTTCCTCCTTATAAACGATTGGCTCGACAGCCCTAAATGCTTCACGGTCTTTTGTAATCGAGGTACGAACTGAAGGAAGTCCCTCCGCCAAAGCTTTCTCCATTTTCCTAAAGATTTTTTCATCGAAAGATGAAAAGCTCAATAGAAGCACAAAGAATGTCAATAGCAAAGTCATGCAATCGCTAAAAGTCACCATCCATTCCGGTGCACCCGGTGATTCGTCAGATTCCGCATTTCTTCTTATAGACGGCATTATACAGTAGCCTTTATTTCTACACGCCTACGCCGGGAAACAAATACCTGCAGCTTTTCCCGAACCAAAGTCGGATTCTCGCCATTAGCTATGGCACAGATACCTTCTACAATCATCTCCATAGCGGTGGTTTCTGCTTTGGAATAGATTCCCAATTTGCCCGCCAACGGCAGGAAAATCAAGTTCGCTGTTAACGCCCCATAAAAAGTAGTGATCAAAGCCACCGCCATTCCGGAACCGATTGATTCGGGTGATTCCATATTCCGCAGCATTTGTATCAGGCCGATAAGCGTACCTATCATCCCAAAAGCAGGAGCCGCCGAACCCATAAACTCGAGTATTTTTTTGCCTGCTGAGTGGCGTTCCTGAAGGTATTGAATCTCAATAGACATCAATCCGCGAATCTTATCGACATCCTGACCATCCACGAGCATCTGCAAACCCGTACCTAAAAAATGGTCATTTGTTTTACGAATTTCTGATTCCAAAGCCAATGCCCCATCGCGCCTGTTGATAGCTGCGTAGTTAACCATTTTTTGGATTAGCTCTGATTGCGAAGGAATCTTTGTAAAAATCGTTTTTTTGACTACTGAAAATATCCTTAAAAACTGCGGCAGTGAGAAATGTATAAGTGTCGCGCATAACATCCCGCCTATAGTGATGGCCATTGAAGGTAGATGTATAAACACTTGCCAGCCGCCCCCGCTGACTATGGCACTGGTGATAACGATAAAACCAAAAACTACCCCTACTATCGTTGCAATATCCATAAGCTAATTTGTCTCCGTTACCTGTTTCAATTTCCTGCAAAGAACCGCAGCCAAATCGGGCTCGGAAGTGACTAACTCAGACAATAGTTTCGCCTTGGTTCTTTCGCTCATATAGTACAAAATCTTCACCGCATCATTCATGTTATTTTCTATACCTCCTGGCTGTACGTTTTGGCACATATTTGTCAATATTTTACTGGCACTGTTGGCATCCATTTTGTCATACGTGGCTGCTATTTGGGCCAAATTAACCTTTTCTGCCTGGGCTATTTCTATCCTGCTTTTGAGCAGTTTATCCCTTTGCTCTTTAAGATGCGAGACCGTTGTGGCAAGCTCTATTTGCAGATTATTGAGTTTTTCGATATCCTTTTTTAACGTGTCCTGAGCCACTTGAATTCTGCTCTCCTGCGTTTGGAGACTTTTTAGCTTGTTTTCATACTGTTGTTTCTTCTGCTGGACCTCATAGACAAGATTCTTTAGCTGTTTCTCGGTCATCACCGACTGGATTGAGGCTTGCTTTAACATATTATCACCGGCATCGGGGAGAGCTATAGCTTCAATTTCCGACTGTGGCGGTTTCAACTCCCCCATAAGTTGGGGCTCGACATTCTCGCTATTGTTTAGTTCACCCGATACGGTTTGATTTATTGGAGCCGGTTTAGTAAACCATGCAAGGGCAAACGCCCCCGAAAAGCTCACAACACCTGCTGCCGCCATTATTATTATTTTCTTGATCATTGCAGTTCTCCTAACTTCGCGCGGTCAAACCTGCTACATCTTCATTGGGTGATTCTGTCACAAAGTAATGTGCTTCTTTTTTTGGGTCCGCCACCTGCGGATTGCCCCTTCATCCAATTCCTTTTGCTCAAGTTTTTCCTGTTCTTTCAAAAATCGTTTTTTAGCTTCCGCTCGTAATTTCTCTAAACCTTCTTTGAAACGTCTGGTTTTTACAACCTCAGCAATTTTTTCCTTCTGCTGCGATTCAAGTCTGCATATTTTATTTCGTAGTTGCTTAATCAGCTCATCACTTGCCCAAGAGTATTTCAAAAAAAGCTGCTGTTCACTTAATCGCGTATGAGACTCTTTTACAGCTATGCTCGATATTACGTCTTTGAGTATTTTCTGACGTACTAACAGTTCACCTCGTATCTGGGCCAACCTTTCGGTTAGCTGGAACAATTCCGTTCTTTTTACCTGTTCCTCTTTTACCTTGACGTCAAGAACCTGCTGCAACCGCCACACAAACTGTTTCATTTACCATCCACAATTGGTAATTGGAAATCGGTAACTGGTCCCTTAGGGACTGATAACCGATAATTACCGATTACCAACAGTCAATAACTCATCCCATGTGCGGGTAATAGAAAATAGTCGCTTAATAGTTTCTTCAAAATTCGTTCTTTGACGAACTGACTGAATAAGAAAATCGTTTATCTTGTCAATCAAGCTGATCGCACCATCGATACGCCTATTACTGCCCGGCGAAAATGCACCAATGTTTATCAAATCTTCGGCGTCGGTATAGGTAGAATATATTTCCCTGAGTTTTACAGCCGCAGCAAAGTGCTCTTTGCTAGTGACTTTTGGCATTAATCTGCTGATACTCTGCAGGATATCCACCGCAGGATAATGTCCTCTTTCAGCCAATTTTCTGGATAATACTATATGTCCATCCAATAAGCTTCGAGCACTATCGGCCACAGGATCGGCCAAATCGTCGTTCTCAACTAAAACAGTTAGAATACCTGTAATGCTGCCATCTTCGGAGCAGCCCAGACGTTCGATGAGTCTCGGCATCAGCGAAAAAACACTCGGACAATATCCTTTTGAAGCCGGCGGCTCACCCGCAGCAAGACCTATTTCACGCTGGGCCTGAGCAAAACGAGTAAGTGAATCCATCATAAATAAAGTCTTTTCCCCTTTATCCCTGAAGTACTCTGCAATAGTAACAGCTACGAACACAGCCTTTACCCGTTGAATCGGCGGACAGTCCGATGTAGCTACTACAACAACGCTTCGAGCCAATCCTTCCGGACCAAGGTTCTCTTCGAGAAATTCTCGAACCTCCCTACCTCGCTCACCTATTAACGCAACAACATTAACAGTAGCTTCGCTCGAATTAGCAATATCGCTGAGAAGCACGCTCTTGCCTACACCGCTGCCTGAGAAAATGCCTATTCGCTGTCCTTTTCCGCAGGTTAATACTCCGTCTATCGATCTGATCCCTAAAGCCAAGGATTCAGTAATTTTCTGACGGCTCAACGGCGGCGGACTGCTTGTATCCAACGCCTTTTTATCAGTCCCTGTCAAAGAGCCTTTATTATCAATTGGTTCGCCTAATCCATTCAGCACTCTACCCAAGACAGCTTTGCTTAAGGTAATATAGCGCGGAGCGGCTCTCTCAGTTACCATATCACCCGGCGATATACCATCGATATGCTCCAACGGCAGCAAGATAAGATGGTTATCGCGGAAGCCCACCACCTCAGCCAACACCTGCCGACCGTCACGGATACGGATGCTGCAAAGCTCACCTAAGCCCACTTTTGGACCGGTGGATTCCACTGTTAAGCCCGACACCTGTACAACATAACCCTGACAATCCAGCAAATTTATAT
>CAZDQP010000157.1:0-5433 GCA_964507485.1 uncultured Pirellulales bacterium
TATCCTTCGGAACCTGTTTTATATCCGCCAATGTGCCACGCCTTGCAATCTCAGACAGAAGCTCTTTATTATAAATCCGTCTGCTCCTGGCGGCAGCCTCGAACAATGGATTAACCTCAAAAAGTCTTGTGCCCGACAGCACGTTTCGCACGAAACTTACAGCAAAGAGAGGCTCAATGCCGCTCGAACAGCCTGCTATGATGCTTATGGTGCCCGTCGGTGCCACAGTATTTACCGTCGCATTACGCAGCCTGAGATTTTTCTTTGAATAGAAAGATTTGGAGAAGTTTGGAAAAACTCCTCTTTCTTTGGCTAAAGCTGTTGAGGCGTTTAAGGATTCTTTATGGATGAAACGCATAAGCTTGCCGGCGAAATCAATCGCCTGTGGAGAATTGTATGGAATTCCGAGCATAATCAGCATATCGGCAAATCCCATCACGCCGAGGCCGATTTTTCTGTTTGCTAATGTTATTTGTTTTATCTGCTCCAGGGGGTAATTGTTCACCTCAACTACGTTGTCTAAAAACCGAATCGACCATCGTATTGTCTCTGCGAGTCTTTTCCAATCTACCTGTGAGTTCTGTTTTACAAATTTGGCCAGATTTATGGAAGCCAAGTTGCAGCTTTCGTATGGGAGCAGCGGCAGCTCGCCACAGGGATTTGTGGCTTCGATCTGCCCTATTTGGGGCGTTGGATTATGCTTGTTTATCTCGTCCAGAAAAACTAAGCCCGGGTCGCCGGTCCGCCAGGCCGCGTTGGCTATCAGATCGAATACGGCTCTGGCCTTGACCTTTTTGACAGTTTTGCCGGTGCGCGGATTTATTAAAGCGAAGTCTTTGTTTTCTTTAACTGCCCGCATGAATTTATTTGTCACGCCAACCGACAGGTTGAAATTACTAAATCGGCCCGGCTCAATCTTGGCCTCGATAAAATCAATGACGTCCGGGTGGTCGCATCGCAGGATGCCCATATTTGCGCCTCGTCTTCTTCCGCCCAGTACGATGACAGCGGTGGCCCGGTCGAAAATGCTCATAAATGATACCGGCCCGGAGGCTTGGCCTTTAGTTGAGTGAACTATATCTGATTTCGATCTTAGTTTGGAGAAGCTAAAACCTGTCCCTCCGCCGGTTTGGTGTATCTGGGCCATATTGCCAAGAGCTTTGAATATTCCCTCTATCGAATCCTCTACAGGAATCACGAAGCAGGCTGAGAGCTGGCCGAATGAGGTGCCAGCATTCATTAAGGTAGGCGAGTTCGGCATAAACTCCAGGCTGCCCATCATCTGATAAAACCGCTCTTCAACATCTTCTCTTCTAAAGGTGGATTTAAAATTGTCTTCTGCTTTGGCTACATGGCTTGCGACGCGTCTAAAAAGCTCGCTCGGTGTTTCAATTATATTTTGGTTTTCATCCTTCAGCAGGTACCTTCGTCTCAAAACTTCCATAGTGTTGACAGGAAGCTTCAGGTCATCCACAAGGCCGAGTGCCGATTTGGTAAAGCGCAATTGGCTGCGATTTTCTCGATATAAAATATAGCTTTTCGCGATATGATTGTGGCCTTCGCTCATTAAAACGGCTTCAACGGTGTCCTGGATATTCTCGATGTTTGGGATTTTGCCTTTATATTCCCGGCAGAGTTTTTTTACCACGATGTCGGTGACACGTCGAGCTACGGCTTCGGCTTTTTCTTTTTGGCCTAAAACTTCAAGGGCGGCCTTTTCAACGGCAATTTTGATTTTCGCTTTATTGAACTTAACGATTGAACCGTCTCTTTTTTGGACCTTTGTTGGCGTGATTATTTTGGCCATAGTGATGATCCCGTTTGGTGGTAGAAACCCCGCAATGGATTCGGCAAGCTCACCACAAGTTTATTTGTGGGTTTTTCCATTTATTCCCCGTTAGCGCTGCAGACGTAGATAAAAGCAGGAGGAAGATTCTGGGGCACAAATTTCAGCTTCACATCCGGAAAATAGCATTTCATTTTTTTGCCCAAAAAGGGTGTATATTGTAACTGGATATATCTTTTCGACTTACTGGTGATAGAAAGAATACTCCGCTTTTTCGACTTTGTGAACAATGTAAGCGGCAGGCCCGAAACGATACAGTCCAGGTTATCAACATAGTTTTCACAATTCCTGGCGTCATCATTAACAACTATAAGCCTGGAGTCGTCGATTTTCTCCAGGCATTTGCAGAACTTGGGATTTATTTCAAAGCATGTCAATTGGCCGTTTTTAGGAAGGCGCTTCAGAATTTCTGCGGTTACGGAGCCGGTCCCGGCGCCGAACTCGACAACCTTGGCGCTGCCGTTAATTTGCTCGGCCATTTTTTTGGCCAGAACCTTTGAGCTTTGAGTGAAAGTTCCTATCTGGATTGGATACTTGATGAATTCATAGATAAAACGCAGGCTCTTCATTTTGATAACTCCCGAGTTTCATACTATATTTGATTGCGATAACATATAAGCTGTAGTACAGGCTGTCAAGGAAGTTCTATAAGCTCGCAGTATTTTGGTTTTTTTCTTGCGATTTTGAGCTGGAATCGTTTTTGAGGAGAATGGGAGAAATCAGAATCCCGATTTTGTCGGGGCCGTTTGTGTTTATTTTTTACTTACGACTTTCTTAGCTTTTTTCAGTCCGATAATTTGCTCTGCTTCTTCGGGTGTTTCAGGCGGCCATCGTCCGATTGATTGCAGTTGTTCCAGCCGCTGCTGTCTGTCACGATTCTATTAAATGCATTGTCATCCATTTTCCAGCGGCCGTTAGTTGACTTCGTCCCTCAGGGGCCGTCGCATATCAAAGCGTCAACGCTCGCTGTTACCGGTGCTGTTTCATTGCTTCCAATCGTCGCAAAATTTGTAATGATAGTGCCTGGAACTGCATTTTGATTAACTAGCGCTATTAACCTCAAGCAAACATCGGCGGAGTTCGGCAGCAGAGATGAATAGGTCCATGTATAAGTATGTGTTGTCGGGTCGTATTGCCCGAATGTGCCGTCGCCGTCAGCCGTTACAAAGCTTACCTCGTCCGGCAGGGTGTCGATTATGGACACGTTGGTTACGCCCTGGTTGTTGTCCTTATTGTTGAAACAAATCATGTAGATGAGAATATCGCTTACAACCACATTTTCGAGATTGCCGCCAACCTTCTGTTCAGAGGCACCATTAATAATGTAAATGCTCTTGGTCAGATTAAGAGGATTATAGCCGGTAGGCTCACCGGCAGTGGTAACCTTGACACTTGCTGTTGTGGTTCCCGTTTCATTGCCCATTATAGTTGCGTGATTGGTGATAGTCACACCAGGAGGCGTGTCCGGGTCGATTTGGACAACTAATTTTAGACAGATGTCTTCAGACCCCGCCGGCAGAGATGCGTAGGACCATGTATAAGTATGCGTAGCAGGATCATAATGGCCGAAAACACCATCGCCGTCGGCTGTTAAAAAGCTTACCTCATCAGGGAGGGTGTCAGTGATTTTTACGTTGGCTACGCTATAATTATTGCTCTTATTATTGAAACAGATATTATAAGCTATAGTGCCGCCTATAGGCACTTTGCCTTCTTCGTCAAGTGAGGTCTCGATAATACTCTTGCTTAAAAATAAAGGATTGTAAGTGATGATATTGTTGTCATTATTCGGAATTACAAGGTCGGTGGGATTTTTACCTTCAAGATGGATAGATTGAATTTCTTTGAAGTTTGCGTTATAGACTTTGATATTGTCGCCGCCTGGTACTCCGTTTCTGCCGGTTGTAATATACACGAAACCGGTGTCCGAGTCTACTGCTATTCCAAGCACTCCTGCATCCGATTCCGGGAGTCTGGATCTTGTTGTTCCTGTTGCTAAATTGTACTGAGTTAGGTAGTCGACGTATGTTAAACCTCCGCCGAGATACAGGAAGCTGCTTATTTGATCCAGTGCAACATTTACAGTAGTATAACCGGTGTCGATTACGTCTACCAGTGACCAGGTGGAGGTGTCGTAAACTCTGATTATAATCCAGTTGTTGGCTACGTAGAGTAAATCATTAGCTTCATCCAGTGCAATTTCATACGCTCGGGCATCAGCTATAGTAAATGGCGAACCCTGCACAGGAGTAAGCGTAATGGTATTCGCGTTCCAATCGAATACATGCAATTTATCTGTGTGCCGGTCGACACAGTAAATTCGCTTTTTGTCATGGTCATAAACGATACCAAACAGACTGAGGGCACCCGGAGCTGTTGCGGTGCCTGCAGCTTTCATCGTAGTTGTATTGATAATCTGAATTATGTTCGACTTCTGATGCGTGACAAACAGGTATTTGGAATCCGAATCAACCGCCAGACCTACGGGTCCGTATTCATATATGGGGAAATAATATTCACCTTGTAATGACAAAGTGCCGTCAGCTCCAATATTATATACTTGCAGCGGATAAGTTATGCCGCCTTCGTCAGCGAAGATATTGTCAGCAATTACGTACAGGGGTTTTGCGCTTGTAGTCACTGCGGCGGCAGTTATCAGAAAAACTGTCAGCAAGACTGTAAATGTAATGTTGGCCGGACGGACATGTTTTACAGTATGACTTATCATAAATAAACCTCCTCGCAAAGGTATTTATAGTCTTCTTTCACAGTACCCTTCGATTCAGCTCAGGACGCCCCGAGCAAAGTCGAAGGAGCAAAGCGCAAATTGGCTTACTAATTTTCTTTTTTGCGCTTGCTTGATAGGGAATCCGGTTCTCGAACTGGCAAAATTCGCCCCAAATAAGAAGGACTGTTTTCACCGCGCCTCCAGAAGTATATTCATATTTATATAAAAATTTTATAAATTTGTCAAGAAAAATGGATGTTAGCAGCTCTGATTTGCTGTTATAAAACAACATGTCAAGTTTATAAGACCTTTTTTGTCTGTTCTATTAAGGTGTGGTAACGGCCAAATGGCTTGACCATACCTTACGGGAGAAGGCATAAACCTGTATTTTTATGGCGTAAACGCAGGGCCGCACCAGGATTGAGACAACTTCCGGCCGGTCAGTTTTTTTTGTGAGCTTGGCCACCCCTTACGGGACTTGTTACTTTCTTTGATTTCTTTGATCCGATGATTTGTTCCGCCTCCTCCTGTGTTTCAGGAGGCCATTGCCCCTTTGACTGTAACTGTTGGAGATGCTCCAGTTGATTGATGTTTATTATGGTTCTGCATTTTGGGAATCTGCTACAGCCCAAGAACGGGCCTTTTTTGCCCTGTCTGATTACTAACCGACCACCTTTGCATTTATGACAGATAATCTCAGTAGGCTCGGGTGGTGTTTTTGCCGGCAGAATATTACCCTGTTTATCCAGCTTAAGCGTTGTTTTACAGTTTGGATAGTCGGTACAGCCTAAAAATCGGCCGAACCGCCCGTTTTTGTATACCATCGGCTTACCGCAAACCGGGCATTTATGTTCGCTTT
>CAZDQP010000158.1:0-5418 GCA_964507485.1 uncultured Pirellulales bacterium
GTGCTTTTTACACCAAGCTCCTTTGCCAAAATGTAAACTCTTGTAGCAGCCAAAAAAACTCCAATTCTTATATATGGAATTTAGTTTCTTTTGTAACGGTTATTCACTGCTTGCTGTCGTCTGGCTGTTATTTTTTGCTTCTGCCTCTGTTTCAACTACAGGTTCTTCACGTTGAAGGTCACTTTCTCCCTTCAGTATATTTTCAGCCTGCTTTTTAGGCTCAGCCGCTAATTTCTTTGCTTCTTCGCTCGCTGCTGCGACTAATTTCTCAGCCAGTTCAGAGTCGATACCCAGATCGTTGATGAGAGGTTCTGCTCCAACATCTTCCATGTCCAGAATCGATATGACACCAAGAGCAATCAACTTATCAACCAAAGTATCGTCACTACCGATACTTTTAACGCAGCTTGTCAATCGTTCGATATCCTGATTGTATTCGTCAGGTGTTAGTATATCGATATCCCAGCCGGTTAATCGCGCAGCCAACCGGACGTTCTGCCCATGCTTTCCGATAGCCAAGCTAAGTTGATCCTCATCTACAACTACAGTTGCCCTGCCAAGTTCAAAGCACAATGCAATCTCGCTAACCTTGGCCGGGGCCAAACCGTTAGCGATAAGTACTTGCGAAGACTCATTCCATCGGACGATGTCTATTTTCTCCCCACCAAGCTCGTCTACTATGTTTTTTATCCTGCTTCCCCTTACGCCGACGCATGCTCCAACTGCGTCAACTTTATCATCGAGAGAAGCTACCGCAACTTTGCTTCGATATCCTGCTTCACGTACGAGCGAGCGTATTTCGATAATGTTTTCTGAAATCTCGGGTACCTCAAGTTCGAACAATCTCCGAATAAAGTCCGGGTGCGTCCGTGAAAGAATTATTTTAACCTGCCCAGTGGTTTCTTTCACATCAAGAATCAGGCAGCGGATTCTTTCCCCAGCACGATGGCTTTGCCCCATTATTTGCTCGTTCTTGGGCATAAATCCTTCGGCCCGATGGTCTAAATTAACGATTAATGTTCCACTTTCATATCGAACGACCGAGCCGCTGACAATCGTTCCTTTTCGCTTGCTAAACTCTGAGTAGATACTTTCCCTTTCATTGGCTTTTATCTTCTGAATCATCACCTGTTTAGCCGTCTGTGCGGGGATTCGACCCAGTCTTTTCATATCGATTCGAACATTATCCTTAAAAGCCGCGATTTCACCATTGCTGCGGTCGATATGCACGGTTATTTCGCTTTCCGGCTCACCGAAATGTTTCCTCACCGCTGATGCCATAGCTTCTTCCAAATCCACAAATATCGATTCCCTGTCGATATTCTTATCGTGTGCTATGTTGTCAACTATTCTTGTTATCTCCTGGCTCATTTCTTTTCAGCTTTCTAACTATCTTGTCCGCCGTCAGTTTGGCGGAGCTCGGCAAAAAAAAGTGGAAACCTCAACAGTTTCCATCTCAATAACATTCCAGAAACGAACAGAGGTTGTAAGTTTATTCTTACACTACATCATCCGCCTCCAGAAATAACAATCCTCGTTCATTTCCTGGCATTGAAGCAGAAACGCCGATTCCAAAGCCACCATTTGCGCTAAAGCGCAGCTATTCAGGTTGTTTATTTCCCTGCGCTGCACTGTTCACTCATCCTGTCAAAACCATTTTCTTGCACCTTTATCCGCTTTTGGCGGATTCATTTTGGCCCTGGTGGCCGTTAATCCTTATATACAAACTTATTATAATAATCGTCAAACATTCCGGAGGCAATAATTTTTTCGTTAAATTCAGACAATTTTTATTCTATTTTGGTCCCAAAAAACCGCTTTTCGCATCCGAATTTTGAAGAATATTTCCTGTGGGATCAATCATTTCGTTTTATAACAGCTTAAAATTGGATAAAATTCGAGATGGGGTTCTAAATTAAGCCTCTGCCAGACTAACCGCATTTCCAATTGACATTTGTACAACTTTTATAGCAATACCGTCCTTGTTGCCCTCGGTAGCCATAACCTTTATAACCCTTCCTGATAAAGCTGCCATATTTCTCCAGTGGATAAAACCCTGTTATAGATACGAACGTCATCAATTGTTCCATGGAAGTAATTCACGGGATCTCCGGAATTAAGGTCGTAACCTATGGTTACACTTGCAGTTGAGTTATGTATCGTAGCAATAGGGTCATCATAGTTCCTGGTGATATTTGTGTCCTCTCCTCTGTCTACATAAAGTTTCAAAGTGGAATCAGAACCATCAAAGGTGAACATAATGAAAAGCAGTTTATGCCTGTTATTATATATCGGAACCCTTTACTTTTTGACTGTCGAAGAATTTTGTTGCAAAGCAGTTTTTATTATTGAAAATGAAAAGCCGTGCAACTAAATACCGGTGATTAAATAGTGTTTGTTGAGAAATGGTTTTTACGCTACACAAATATATATTTCGAGAGCTTCTAAAGGTTTTTATCCCTTCGGTGGTGGGCCTAACACTGATGCTGAGTCTCGGCAGTGTTTTACGGCCTGTGCAGGAATACGGCGTAGGTCCTCAGCAGGTGGTACATCTTATGGCTTATTTTCTGCCGATAACTCTGACATTCGTATTGCCGATGGCAGCATTATTTGCAGCGACTTTGGTCTACGGTCGATTTGCAAGCGATAACGAACTCGATGCCTGTAAGGCCGGTGGGGTAAGTCTGCTGACATTGGTTTATCCCGGACTGGCACTTGCGATTATAGTGACGATTGCAAATCTGATTTTGAGTTTCCATGTGATGCCGATATTCGTGCACCGCGCAGAGAAATCCCTCAAAGCCGATGCGAAGCAAATACTTTTTCGCAATATTCAGCGAAGCGGTTACTATAAGCTTCCACCGGATGGTCGGTATCGAATCTATGCCGACCAAGCTGATTCGCAGAATAATACGCTTTATGGGGTGATTGTTACCGAGGAGGAAGATGCCGAAATAGAAAAGATTGTCACTGCCGAAAAAGCCGAAGTGTACTTCGACCCACATGAAAGATTTAATGAAGTTCGGGTAACGGCGTATAACACATACCAAATGGGCATAGAAGACGAGGCGCCATTCTCTGCGGAATTGGTGCCTCTGGTGATGCCATCCCCATCGTTAATGGGTGATGATATAAAGTTTAAGAAGATAGACGAAATCAAAAAGATACGTCTTGACCTAATGCGTTTTGACCCGATTGCGAAATTAGCCCGCGATACCTATGCACAATTTACTATGGAACTGCTGGCGGAAGATATTGTCAAAAAAATATCCAGAGGTTTTGAAGGAGGTTCATTTTCTTTAGATGCTGTTGAAGGCACGGGCAATTTTTACAGATTGCACAGCGGTGAGAAAATAATTGAGTTCACCGCCGACCAATGCGTTATTCGAGGCGAAGAGGAGGTTCAATTAATCGGTGAGGTTGTGGTGATTGAATATGATGCGTTCAGCAAAGAGTCTTTGCGTACTTTGCGATGTACAAAGGCCTCGCTGCATATTGAAGGTGATAAATTTGCACCGACTTTAACAATGGACCTCCGCAGCCCGAGGTGGCAGCAGATGGACGGCTCGGAGGGATTGGCCCAAAGAGTTATTATTCGCGGCTTGATTCTGCCAAAGGCGGTGACAGACAAGTTCGTAACTACTGATATTCTGGAAACGGTCAGCGAGGCTTCTATTAATTCGGCACTGCGGGAAGGGCCGAGCCCACAGCTGAGGGCTTTGCAAGGTAAGCTTAGGGGGAAAATACAAGCGACGTTATCTAACATAAGGGCCGAGCTGCATTCGCGTCTGGTTTTCGGACTGGGTTGTGTGACGCTGATGATGATTGGTATCGGTCTGGGTATTGTTTTCAAAGGCGGACACCTGCTAAGCGCTTTCGGGGTCAGTTCTGTGCCTGCGGCGGTACTGATAGTCTGCATAATGATGGGCAAGAATATTACCAAAAATCCCTATACACAAGTCAGCTCAGGTATAGTGCTGATGTGGTCTTCGCTTGTACTTTTGTCTGTGCTGGCTGTGATAATGTATCGAAAGCTTTTAAAGAACTAAGTAATGTACGAGATTAGATATTCGAGTTTAGTATGAAGATATTAGACAGGTATATCGCAAAGAATTTTTTGATTGGGTACGCAATAGCTTTTTGTGTGCTGATGGGCCTGCGGGTAATTATTGATTTATTTGTGAACCTGGACGAATTTACCGAGCACGCCAACCTCGGTTTCTTAGCGGTTTTTGGAAATATACTAAGCTTTTATGGGCTGCACAGTCTGCTTTATTTTCGTGATTTTGCGGGAATGATAACAGTTGTTGCCGCTGCATTTTCGCTTGGCAAGATGATTCGCTCCAACGAGTTAGTGGCTGTGATGGCTTCAGGTGTCAGCCTGAAACGGGTGATTGTGCCGATAGTTTTTCTCGCATTTCTGCTGACGGGTTTGCTGATAATAGACCAGGAATTGTTGATACCGTCGTTCAGCGACAAGCTTGTGCGAGGCCAGGATGCTGTTCCCGGGCAGGAGACATACGATGTATGGTTTATTAACGACGACAACGGTTCGCTGATTTGCACAGAAGAGTTCGATGTGAAGACGTCGACGATGCATAAGCCGACAATTATCGTGCGCAGCAAGAAGGCCGGTTCGGTGGTTTGGGAGATAGTCGGGCGGATATCGGCGGATAAGGCGGTCTATAATTTTAAGACCGACAGGTGGGATTTGTTTAACGGACAGTTTATCGAAAAAGGTTCTCAAGCGGGCGCCCAGCCGATAGATTTTTACGCAAGCAATGTTACACCAAGAGACATACCCGTGATGCGCAGGTCCAGGCATATAACGCTGCTTAGCTCTCATCAGTTAGCCATCCTTGCGAGGCAAAGAACGAGAATAAAAGACCTGGCCCAGCTTTACAGCCAAAAGCACTTTCGTATTACAGACCCGATAGTCAATCTGGTGATGCTGATGGTATGCCTTCCGATTTTGGTCTGCCGCGACCCGAGGTCGATGAAGTCGGCCATTATGATAAGCTTCGGTACGACGGCGGCGTGCTTTGTCATCACGTTTGTCTGTAAAATGTTCGCCGTGGAGGTTGTTTTTGACAGGGTAATACCGGAGCTTTGGGCGTGGATGCCGGTTTTTGTCTTTGCTCCGATAGCTATTATCGAGCTGGACTCGATGAAGACCTGAGTTTCTAAAATTGGGTTTACTCCGCTCAAGTGCACCTAAGGCACAGGCCGCCGGGGGCTTTAAAATTGGGTTCGTTTGGGTTCGAATTGGGTTCGTTTTGGGTTCGTTTTTGGCAGTTCACAGTTCGCTGTTTATTGTTCGTAGTCACTGCTGTTACTGGAGTTATGTTCATTTTGGCATTTTGGAAATTGGGTTCGTTTTGCATAATTTGTTATTTTTGATTGATTGAAATCTCGTAT
>CAZDQP010000159.1:0-5307 GCA_964507485.1 uncultured Pirellulales bacterium
GAACTTGTCAAAGAGCATTTCGAGAACAGACTATCGCTGCCTCTATAATTGGACGAACCTGCGCGTTTGATGCGAAATTTCTAGATTTTTTGAGTGTGCGGTTTTGGCTAAGTCATTGGAGGAAAAGGGATAAAATTTTTTTCGATTTTCCCGTTTTAAGTGTGTAACTACCTGCGCTTTTGATTGATTTTCGGATACAAATTAATCCTGTGGTGCGGCCGATAGGCCCTTGTTGCTAGTGCTGCCGGAGGCCGCAACGAGGAAACCTACAGTAAATAAAACAGTATCCGAGCAGGAGGCAGCACAAGTAAATTTGTAAATGCATATGGTTATACGTATCGGTCAACTCGTCGCTTCGAACTTTTTGTTAGGCAACCTTGCTTTCACGAGAATTACTTCTTTGTTTTCAAATTCGATTTCAAACACCCAGTACCCATTACCAAAACCATAGTTGTCCTGGTCGGCAACAGTAGAACCAGGCAGAATCCACTGAGACTTTGCATTGAACCAACACGTGAACTGTTCGTGTGAAAACCAGTCATTTGAGACTGTTGAGAGGCGATAGCCGCTAAAAAACCCCCTTTTTCTGAAGGCTGAGAATCTGTTTACCTTGAAAGGGATGTCACCAGTGTTTGTCAGCTTTGTACAATAGCGACCTTGCTGATGATAGGCACTTGGTTCGTGAACTATCTTAACCCTTGGGTCATCGATGATACATTTGGGCATCTTCACGACTTTATGTGGAACGAAGGGAATATAGTGTGTGCCAAGAGGCAAGTCTTTGGTATTGGCGAGATTCTCAAGAATCTCGCCGTTGGGATATACAACTACGTAGTCACGTGTGATTGATTCGGCCGGGCCGTGAGTTATGGGATCATACGTTTCCCATTCACCACTCTTGCTACGAATAAATATCTGAAACTTTTGTTCCTTCCTTATATAGTTACTTAGTTTCATAATTTTGAAGTATAATGATATACAAGGATTAATTTTACTGATTCTATGCTGATGATATTGTAAGAGCAACAGGAAATTTTATTGCGTGGTGCTGGCGGAGGCCACCCACAGGGCAAGCAACCGAAGGAAACGTAATGTGTTTTGCTGTTGCTAACGGAAGCCGCAATGAAGAAACGAACAGTAGTTCGCTGAAAGCGAACATTAAAACGGTGTCTGAGCAGGAGGCAGGACAAGCAAATTAAATTATTTATTTAAAGGCAACGGATATACTCTTTCGCCCTCGGTTATTCAGTGAAGTGGTGCCAAAGCGGGCTGGCGAGGCACCGGCCCAGGCCGGTTGGTTCGGTTAGAAAAGAAAAGCGTTCCTTGCGTGGGTTTTTGACTCCCAGCGGAGCTGGAGGCTAAACGATAAGGAATCGCTGGTAGGGCCAGCAGTTTTGGTTTATGAAGTGCTGCCGTAGGCCGCAACGAGGAAACCTTTAGTGAGTATGCGTAAGCATACGGGAAAAGCAACATCCGAGCAGAAGGCAGCACAAGCAAAAACAGGTGTGGTTAATTTTAGGCGGGGGGTATTCATAATTTTCATCAGCTTTTCCTAAACATAAAAAAGGAATGAATTTTTTGAAATCTCAATTTTTAAAGAATTAAAGGGAATAACCGGCCATTTCACGGGTCCCAGCGAGGTGGTTCATGATACATACCCCGTCCCTTAGAATCAAATTTTCTTACACCTCCCTCATAGAACCAATAGTCATGGACTTTACCATTGGGATAATATACTGACACATAGTCTTCTCCATATCTTGTTTTCAGTAACTCTGAAGTTCCGTTAAGGTTCCAAGCGCCGTCTGCTTCAAAGATAAGAACAACATCCTCTGGTATATCATCTAAACGCATACCGCTAAGGTTCTTGTTGAAAGCGAACTGACATTGTCCCTTAAAATTAAATATATAACTGAACTTCTCTGGAATAGTAAATTTGTAATTTTCTTTTGGTAAACTTGGGTGTTGAGGATGAAGGAAATTTTCTCTCGACAACTCAGGATTGTGTTTCATTAACTCATCACACCAACTATCGGCCACAGGTAAATAGCCATTGTGGTCCTTGGCGTAATCAGCTAATTCTGTACCAAGAATCTCAAGGTTATGTAACCCTGTCATTTCCTTTTTGCACATTAAACGCGCGCGTGTTCCACTCTCAACACATAATAGTAAATATATAGCCGGAGATGACAAAATAATCCCAATAAGAGCATATACCAGAGGTTTTATTTTTCTGTTGTATACAAGGTTAGCAATAAAACCAATAATTCCTGATATAAAAGCCAAAACGAAAAAGCCCATAGTAGCTATGACAAGGGGGCCACAATCAATACCCAATGTCCCAAAAATACAGAACATTAAGGCTGATATCACAGCAGCTACAAAAAAGAGGATAGAAGCTTTTGATAAATAATTCATTTCTATCTGCCTAATTCCTTTTCGTGGACAAACATTGACCTTCCAAATTGCGTAGTGCTGCCGGAGGCCGCAACGAGGAAACCTACAGTAATAAGGTAGTATCCGAGCAGTAGGCAGCACAAGCAAATTAAATTATTTATTTAACGGCAACAGATATACTCTCTCGCCCTAAAAAATAAGAAGCATTCCTCACGCCTGCACCCCCGCCCAGAGGACGGGGCTATATATAACTGAGATTCTTCGCTTTGCTCAGAATGACAAAGTAAAAAGCGCTTGAAAGGCGGGATAATGGATGCCCTGTTTTTGTCCAACGAAGCAACACTCGGGGACAGGGAGGCGGGAAGCTGTTACCTCGGTTTGTTTCGCTCGGAAGGGCAGGGCAGAGAATAATGGCAAAAAAGGTACATCAAATATCGAACAAGAAACGCTTGATATAGTAGAGAATAATTGATATAATAAATTTGTTGGAAGATGTCATATTATAACCATATCTAATTGCATGTTTAGTTATGCTTATAGAGCAACTTCTTCTGTGATAATAATGAATTCACAGCCGGTATTTTGCTATAAGTCTCCCTTGAGCAAGATGTTATGCCATTACCGGCCGTTGCTCAAAAACCCGTAAAACTACGGTTTTTCGGTTATTTTCGCATCATGACGTTGACTAAAGTGATTTTTGGGAGATAATATGGAACGTTTATGCCAAAGTCAGTAAAAACAACCGGAAAGAAACTGACGAAAAAGCGTACTTCAAAAGTAGCCAAGGTCAGGTCCAAAAAGGTCTTTAAGAGCTATAAAGAGGCCGTGAAGTATCTCTTTGCGCAGACGAACTACGAAAAGGAAACAGCTCTCCGGTACAATGTAACGACTTTTAATCTTGACAGGATGGAAAAGCTGCTTTCCTTAGTGGGTAAGCCGCACAAAAAAATCGCTACAGTCCATATAGCCGGTACAAAAGGAAAAGGTTCAACAGCAGTGATGCTGGCAAAAATGTTAGAGGCGAACGGCTACGATGTAGGTCTATACACGTCGCCGCACGTTGTACACCTGCGTGAGCGGATAACGGTCAATTCAAAAATGATAAGCGAGAATGAAATGACGGGCCTGCTTAACCGCATTTACGCACCTATCGAGAAGATGTCGAAGAAAGACGAGGCCCCTACCTTTTTCGAAATAATGACAGCACTGGCGTTTATGCATTTTTCGGATATGAAGACTGACATAGCTGTAATAGAAACGGGATTAGGCGGCCGATTAGACAGCACCAATGTGATTCGGCCAGAAGTAGTGGGCATAACAAGTTTGAGCATCGACCATCAACATCAACTCGGTAAAACACTCGAAAGCATTACGAAGGAGAAGGCCGGTGTTTTCAAGCGCGGGATTCCGATAGTCAGCGTTCAACAAAAGCAGGAGGCAATGGTTGTTCTTAAATCACACGCGACAACAGTGAAAGCGCCATTGAGCTTTACGGGTAAAGATATCGATTTCTCCTACCGGTTCGAAAATTCACGTGAACACGGGCCGCATATGCGAGTCTGCCTTTCGACGCCAACGAGTAAATTCGAACATCTTCGCGTTCCTCTGCACGGCAAACACCAGGCCATCAATTGCGGTTTGGCGCTGGCGATACTGGACAAACTTAAAGCAATCGGCTACGAAATAGACAATGACAAAGCGGTAGAGGGGCTCGATGATGTTACCCTGGCGGGGCGGATGGAAATGATATGGGACGACCCTCGAGTTATGATAGACGCCGCCCACAATGCCGCGAGCATCAAGGCGCTGATACATGCGATAGGACAAAATATTCCCTATGATTCCATGGTAATAATCTTCGGCTGCAACAGCGACAAAGATGTAACGGGGATGCTGAACAATTTACAATACGGGGCGGACAAAGTGATATTCACGCGGAGCAGCTCACCGAAAGCAGTTTCGCCGGACGAACTGGCGGACATGTACACCGAGATGTGCGGCAAGATGTGCCAGAGCTCTGTGAGTCTCGGCGAGGCACTTCAGCTGGCAAATAGCGCGGTGAACAAAGAAGATTTGATTTGTATTACGGGCAGCTTCTACCTTATAGGCGAGGCAAAGAAGCGCTTCGAGAGGAACTCGGCGGCCATATCTACCGTCTGATTTGCTAACCGGCCTAGAGTTATTACCGGGGGTCAAGTTGTTGAGCCGGCTGCGGCTTTTCCTCCGGAGAAGGATTGCTAAGGCCGGGCTGCCCCATAGCATAGTGTTCCGCCAACTCGTCTTCCGTCAATGTTCCGGCACTTACGAACTCCAGCTTATCGCTACTATCCAGTATTAATTTTATTGCTTTCTGCTCCGCAGAACTGTCGGTCAGTATATATCCAATCAGTTTGTCGCCCTCAACAGCTGTTCGGAAATGGTGAGTAGTAACTCTGAATTTAACTCGGTCATTGAAAGCATCCAAAAGCTGTTCTGCAGTTTCCGGATTAAACTCGCCCTGCGGCCTGAACTTTACTCTGTGAACTTTCTTTTCAACTTCGACCTGTGAATCGAAGGCGTCCGGGGCATCGTATATTAACACCAATTTCTCGATTTGCGATTTCAGCTCATTTAGGCGCTGCAGTCTTTCGTCTCTTACAGCCGCTCGCTGTTTATACTGAGTGCGGGCCAAGTCGAGGTCTCTTTTCTGATCCCTGGCTTCTTCCAGCATACTTTCCAGCACTTCAAGCTTGGCATTCAATTCCTGCTTGTATTCTTCGGCTTTTACAAGGTTGGCGTCATCGTCCTTTTTTTCGAGGTTTTTTATGCTGGCCGAGTGCCGGCTGATTTCCAAAACAAGCTCGTCTTTCTCTCGCTGCAAACGATTTAGTCTTTCGGTGAGCGGGTGCGGATAACTGCGCTCTTCAAGGT
>CAZDQP010000160.1:0-5278 GCA_964507485.1 uncultured Pirellulales bacterium
GAGTAGCAGCGATTGCCTTTACAGTCATTTACATTATCGCCTTAATAACAAGAGGTGCAAACGCCGGCGGCGATGCCGCCCATCTGGCGGGAATGGCAACAGGCGCAATTTATGTATTCTCACATTCATGGCGGACACAACTAAAACTAAAAATCCAATCCGCAAGATGGCAAAAAAAAATAGCCGCAGAACACAATTTACAGGTGGAACTCGACCGCATTTTACAAAAGGTCCACGACTCTGGCATTCATAGCCTGACACCAGGCGAGAAGAAGATTCTCAGGCAAGCTACTGAAACCGAGCAAAGGCGAAAAGGCTTCTGAATGCAATAAAGGGCCTTTGACTAAATAAACAAATTATAATATCAAAGCCTTACAAAAAATATGTAAGGCTTTGTTCATAGCTTTAAGTTACTGCCGAATCAAGACCCGATTCTTCTTTTGTTTTCCTCTCAATTAACTTATAGCTACCATGTGAATTTGTCGCTCTTACCGAGTAGTTCATCTAGTCGTGCTTTAACGCTCTCATCTTTGAATTTGGCATCTTTCCATTTCTCCATCTTGGCTTTTCTTTGCTCGACCTCATTTTTTAATCTCTCAAGTTTTTTAAGAAGCTGTTCGTATTCTATTTGTTTTCGCTCAACAATCACATCAAATCTGTTATTAATTACCTCTTTTAGGTCCTTAATCAATTCCCCCTTTTCCTTATCACCTGCGGTCTCGATTTCCCCGAGAAGTTGTTCTTGTTGCTGCCTTAATACCAAATCTTCTTTAAGCACCTCAGCTAACTTGGGATTCTCTCTTGCCGCTTCTGCTATTCGTCCATACTTTTTCAAGCTCAGCTTAAATTGTTTCCAATAAAGGTCCGGGTTTCTCTCGTTCAGTTCATCCAGCTTTTTCGCTTCCTCAGAGTAATTTTCTTTTAACCATTCAAGATATTTCTTATGCCTCCATGGCACACCCATCTCATGCGATGTTCTACCTTCGGGGCCAGACCTGCCATGCCTTCTCATTGACCGCTCCGAGCGTTCTGACATGCGCTTTTTGAATCTTTTACCAAACTGCTGCCGCATAACCTTCCTGAGTTCGACTTTGAACTCTTCGGCATCTTTCTCTCGCAGTTGTTTCAACTCCTCTGCCTTTTCCGGCTCGTTCTCCGACAGGTAATTCATCATATGTTCGATTTTTTCTTCTGTTAGCTCGAACCGTTTTCCTGTGTCTTCAGACCAGATACTCTCTTCTTCTTCCGCAGCCCCACAGGGTAATGTAACCGCTAACAGTGCTGCTATTGCCAATACTAAAATTGTTTTATAACTCGCTTTCATTTTTTTATCCTTTCCAAAAATCACTATTAATTTCTACCAGTTCCATTTCCAGTCCTGTCACAGCTTCATAGCCATTGCCGCCGTTTTCGCCAACTTGTAAAGCAAGCAGGTCGCTTTCAATCTGTTCGACCTCTGCAACTAAGGTTGCCGAGTCCTCACTATCGTCAGCTAAACACTCGCTCTCCCAAACCGCCTTTGGCATTATTGAGCTACTGACAAACCTCTCAGATGTACTATGTTCTTTTTCAAATACTTTTACACTTATAACCGCTAGAAAAATAAATCCCGCAGCAACAGCTGCTGTCTTGTAGATTGTTTTTCTAAAAGCATTCTGCCTTTTGTGCAGCAGACTTGTAGCAATCTTAGTCTTTATACTGGCTATAAGTTCACCCTTGGGTTCAGGCGCAGTATGGTCGCGAAGAATCTGTTCACCTTTATGGATATTCTCTACTGCCTGCTCTGCCTGTTCGCCTTCAACGAACTTCTCAAACAGCTTCTTCAGATTTTCCTCATTTCCGCTGTTCATGTATTTTCTCCTGATAATCCAGCTAACTTTCCATTAACTCTCGCAGCTTCCTAAGGCCCCGATGCAGCTTTGACAATGTAGTTCCTATCGGCTCAGACCGCATCGCCGCTATCTCCTTGAAACTTGCTTGTGAATAAAAACGCAGCATAATTAATTCTTTTGTATCTATATCAAGCCTGCCAAGCTGTATCTGTAATTCATCAATTTTCTCGTCATTTAATTGTCTGGTTTCTGTAGCTTCTGATTCAAGCTGCCTTTTTCGACCCTCTAACGTTTTTTTCTGCCGTTGTTTGTCCCTTAAATGGTCATAGAATATATTAGACGCTGTCTTGAATAACCAGCTTTCAAAAGAGCCGCCCCTAAAGGAGCTGATTTTCTCCACCAATTTTAGAAATAACTCACTCAGTAAATCATCACTTGTTTCTTTATCACCTGTCAATCGGTAAAAATAACCATAAAGTCGGCTTGCATATATATCAACCAAACGTGAAAAACTCTCAGCTTCACCGGACTTGCAGCCGTTTATTATTCGGGCTAAATCGTCGTTTTGGGCCATATTTCAAGTATTCTTACGCAAATAAAGACGCTCTTTGGAATTGATTTATTGCATAAATCAAAAAAACTATTACTCTATGCCTCTATATTTATGAATGGTATTGGAACGAAGAATACATGGTCCGCTAAAATTAAACGGACGGTTACCAGCATTTTGCCGATTGACAAAAATCGCAAAGGCACATGCAGGCAATGCGGAGCTTGCTGTAAACTGCCGAATCCCTGTCCATTCCTGAGCATCGATGAAAAAGGCCTCTGTACCTGCAAAATCTACCCGTTACGCCCTCTAAACTGCCGCAAATACCCTCGCAACAAGTCGGAGTTGCTCACGGCTAACACCTGCGGCTATAATTTCGATGAAACAAACGATTAGAACTCCCATTTCCAAAACCGCTTAACTAAAAGCTCTTCAGTATTTGTCTTCTTCCCTCTCCTCTTCACCTTCTTCATTATCGATTTTCCAGCGTTCTGATTCGTCTATATCCTCGATTTCGCGCTTCATATATTTGAAAATCTTGTCCTGCAAAGGTGCCAATTTCTCATACCACTTGAGCATTCCTCTATAGCTGGCTACCAGCATATCGAGACGGATTAACTGCCATTTGGCTATACATTCCGGCTCTTTGATATTAGTGAAAGGGTCACATTTGAAATTTCTTTGACCGCTGGAGTCGATCTCGCAAAATTCACAATCTTTGCATTGAATCATTTCCGCACCACAATCTAAATCAGAAAAAACCTAAAACAAAAAATTTACACCTTTCAATCTCTTTACTTTTTCACTATAGTACCATATACTCTAAAGAGTTAAAAGTATTTCAGAACAAAGATTTATAGTTTGTGGAGAAATAAATGGCAAAATCAAGGCGCAGGCGCAAAGTGGGCAGTAAAAAAAGACACGCCCGTTGGAAAGTACGACATAGAAAATAAACTGATTATCCGTTATGCGTATTGAGCGTTATGTAAAATACACGTGATATGACATATGCAATACGCGATGCGATAAATGAGACACTTTAATATAACCTTCAAACCCGATGGCAGGTGGATTTCCATTCACGCAGGTGCAACAATCTTTGAGGCCGCCGGCCGGGCAGGCATAATCTTAAACACTGTTTGCGGCGGAAAGGGTATCTGCAAGAAGTGTTTGGTAAACCTCGAACCGGATGGACGGCAGGTCCTTGCTTGTCAGCACCATATTCAAAACGACCTCACAGTAACAATTCCTCCCGCATCAAGGTTCTTCAAGCAAAAAATCCTGACTCAGGGTATTGACACAAAATCCGAAATCAGGCCGGATGTATATGAGAAATACAACAAAACAGCCCCCGACAGTAAAATCTTCGGCGTCGCAGTAGATATCGGCACAATCACCGTTGTTGCAAAACTGATTGATATGAAAAACGGACGCCTTCTGGCAACTCAGGCTGACCTGAATCCCCAGGTCCGGTTCGGCGATGATGTAATCAGCAGAATTAACTATGCTCGAACCGATGCTGAATTGGCAGAGCTGCATAAAACAATAATCGGCTGTATAAATAAACTGACCGAGAAGCTTTGCTCGCAGACCTCCGTAGATACAAACCAGATATATGAAATTTGTGTCGTCGGCAATACGACTATGAATCACATCTTCCTGAAACTGCCTGTGGTTCAGCTCGGGCAGGCGCCCTATAAAGCTTTTATGCTCGATGCAAGAGACATCCCGCCCGCAGAGATTGCCCTGCAAATCAATCCTGCCGGCAATATCCACGCCGTTGAGAACATAGCCGGCTTTGTTGGCTCGGATACCGTAGCCGTTGCGCTTTCGGCCGACATTAACTCTGCTGAGGATTTGACACTGGTGGTTGATATCGGCACAAATGGCGAGATTATTCTCGGCACTGCCGATAAGCTCTACGCCGCTAGCTGTGCCGCAGGGCCTGCTTTTGAAGGCGCACGGATAAGCTGCGGCAGCAGGGCGGTCGAAGGAGCTATAGAAGCTGTCATTGTAAATGGCAGCGACATAGATTTCGACATAATTGGAAACTGCCCGCCTCGTTCTATATGCGGCAGCGGCCTGATTGACGCTGCTGCGGTTCTTTTGGATTTGGGTATTATCGACCCGACAGGGCGATTTGCCGAACCTGCCAATCTTCCGCCATCTATTCGCTCGCGAATCACTCAGCAAAACAGTCAGCCCGCCTTTCGTCTTGCTGATGAAGTAATCCTGACCCAGCGGGACATCCGCGAAGTCCAACTCGCAAAAGCCGCTATCCGGGTGGGTATAAAACTGCTGCAGAAAAAAATCGGCATCGAAGATGACGATATAAAGCAAGTTCTTTTGGCGGGCGCATTTGGTAATTATATTCGGCGGGAAAGCGCTTTGCGAATAGGCCTTCTGCCTTCTGTTCCGCTCGAACGCATTCATTTCATAGGCAACGCTGCTGCCTCCGGCGCCGAGATGATTCTTATCAGTCGCAATTGTCGAATGCAGGCGGGGAAACTCGCCCGCAAGATTGAGTATATTGAGATTGCACATCAGCCGGACTTCCAGGCGGTATTCGCAAATTCGATGGGTTTCTAAAATTGGGTTCGTTTGGGTTCGAATTGGGTTCGTTTTGACCAAGTGTCCAATTCGCACTTTTTATTGTAATCCTCTCATTTCATTGATGTTATAAGAATTTGACTTTATCCTGAATTGGGTTCGTTTTGCATAATTTGTTATTTTTGATTGATTTTCTGCTCAAACGCCGCGGGGGCTTTAAAAAGCGGATGGGTAATATGAACTTATCAGAGAGCCATTCGAAGTTAGACGTTCTCTTATAATTGGACGGACCTGCGCGTTTGATGCGAAAATCTTGGTATTTTTCGAGGGCAGAAAATTTGTAACT
>CAZDQP010000161.1:0-5237 GCA_964507485.1 uncultured Pirellulales bacterium
GGAAAATACCCCCCATCTCCTATTGTCAATAGCATAAATTCAAAGGTATTTTTTGGACACTTCTATGTAATAAGTAAAGTATAGGAAATGTTAGTCGTAGAAGCCAAGTGACTAACCGACAGAAGCAAAAAAATACCGTTCGGTTTTAATGTCCGATAAGACAAATTGTCTCAGCTTTATTTTTCGTCTATTTGATAGCTGAATGATAACTTTGCAGAGACTTTATGGTACTCGCAGCCGTTTTGTAATCGACGATTCCTTGTTATGGCAGCGGCGGCAGCGGCAGTTGTTGTTATATAAGGAATCTTGTATTTTATAGTGGCCTTTCGGATGTAAGAATTGTCGTCAACTCTTTACTTACTTGTATAGGACATTGTTCCCAAAAACTTTCAATGGATGTGTAAGAAATACCTTGTTACTGTTACTATTATATTGAGAACAGGTAAACCGTATGGCAGACGACAAATGTGAAACGATATTTAAACAGTGGCTTGGTGAGCACCAGGGGCTGATTTTCAAGGTTATTCGGGCCTATGCAGGCACGCCGGAAGACCAGGATGACCTGTTTCAAGAGGTTCTGTTACAATTGTGGTTCTCGATTCCCAATTTTCAGGGGAAGGCGAAGGTATCGACGTGGATTTACAGGGTGGTGCTGAATACGGCTCTGATTTGGAACCGCAGCGAAAAAAGACGTCGAAAACATAGTACCTCGCTGTCAGTGTTCGAACCACAACAGAGAAATTATTCAGGACAGTCGGAGGAGGTCATTGGACAACTGTATGGAGCAATCAGGAAACTCTCGAAGGTCGATGCGTCGGTCATGCTTATGTACCTCGACGGGTTGGCGTATAGTGAAATGGCAGAAATACTCGGTATTTCGGAGAGCAATGTCGGCGTGAAATTGAATCGCGCAAAGAAACAACTGGCTTTAATTTTGGAAGGGCTTATCGATGACTTTTGATGAATTGCAAAAAACCTGGCAAAAAAATACGGGCAGCTCAAGGCTGACTATCGATCCGGATTTGCTTCTTCGAGAAGTAAAAAGAAATAAAAAGCATTTTGAATCGACCATTTTCTGGCGGGATTTCCGAGAGGTGGGAGTGGGTTTTGTCCTCGCAGTATTTTTCTTATATCAAGGTGTTAAGCTTAACTTGTGGTCTTTGTATATTCCTGCGTTGGTGTGTATTTTTGTTGGAATTTTTATGGTAGTTGACCGGGCTATTCAAAAAGGAAAACTACCGAAACCCAATGACCCTTTAGTAGGCTGTATCAAGATTTCACTCGCACAGGTTAAGCATCAGATATGGCTGCTAAAGAATATTCTCTGGTGGTATCTGCTTCCGTTCGCGATTGGAATAGCCTTGTTTTGGGGTCATATAGGTTGGCAAGCGCGTGATAGCCGAGTCGGGTTGATATTCATTGGCGGATGTTTTGTCGGACTTATTATTATTTACACAGGTATATATTACTTGAATCAATACGCCGTGCGGAAAGGGTTGATGCCGCGGAAGCAGGAGCTTGAAGCGCTGTTGAGGAACCTCGACAATGATAATAAAATTACATAGTCGCAACCATCTCTGCGAAGTATGAGCTTCGGGCAAATGGGGCGGAGATAACCCAGTTGAAGCCAAGCTCAATCGCTTTCTGTTTCCACCAGTCGAATTTTGCAGGCGGTATGTATTCGACGACTTCAAGCGAATCTTTGGAGGGTTTGAGATATTGACCGATTGCGATTCTGTCGCAACCGGCGTTTCGCAAATCTCTTAATACCTGCTCGACCTCGCTGTCAGTCTCCCCCAACCCGAGCATAATCGAAGATTTAGTCGGGGTGTTTTTAAAAGTTTGCCTGGCTAATTTCAGCAGGTTCAGAGAGCGTTGATAATTTCCTCCAGCACGGGCCTTACGGTAAAGGGATGGGACTGTTTCGATATTGTGTGCAAAAACAAACGGCAAAGCATCGGTCAGAATTTCTACAGCTTCGGCCTGACAATCGCGGAAGTCAGGTGTTAGTATCTCAAATTTTATATCCGGACATTTGTTTCTTACTTCGTTAATGCAATCGCGAAAATGGCTGGCTCCGCCGTCCGGCAAATCATCACGGTTGACGCTGGTAGTTACGAGGTATTTGGCGTCCATTCGTTCTACCATTTCAGCTATTCTTGCTGGCTCGGTTGGGTCAGGCGGGAGTGGTTTGCCGCAAGTTACCGAGCAGAACCTGCAGTTTCGTGTGCAGAGATGGCCCAGAATAAGGACTGTTGCTGTGCCTCTCGACCAGCACTGGCCTTGATTGGGACAATTGGCGTTGCGGCAGATAGTTTCGATATCAAGCTGATTAAGGATTGAACTTGTATTATTGTAATTTTCGCTTGCCGGCAGCGGTCTTTTCAGCCAGGAGGGCAATTTTTGTCGTCCGTTCGGTTTAGAAAAGTGTTTGATAAATAGTCGGACTAATTTTTCTTTCACATCGGCCATCGAATAGTTTTTGCCGGTTTCTTTCATTACCGATGTTATTTTTACGTTTTCGAGCCCGCAGGGGATGATGTGGTTGAAGATGCTGAGGTCGTTTTGAATGTTTATTGCCATACCGTGATAGGTTATAGATTTTGACACACGCACGCCGATAGAGGCGATTTTTCTGCCGTTTGTCCATAAGCCGGGAAAACCTTTGTGTCTTTGGCTTCTGACTCCTAATTGTTCGAGCAGCTCTATGCCTATATCTTCAAGTTTTCTGATGTACTCGGTGATGCCTATGCCGAGCTCTCGCAGATTTAGAATCGGGTAAAAAACCAGTTGGCCGGGATTGTGAGCAGTTATTCCTCCACCTCTTCGAACGTCGACAATGTCTATACCTTTTTTTTTCAGACTTTCAATGTCAGTGTGAAGCTTATTGGCGTTTTGTCGGGCGCCGAGAGTGATGATAGGGGGGTGTTCAGTAATTATAATGGTATTTGGTATTTTATCTGCCTGTTTTTCTCTGCACAGCTGGAGCTGGTGCTGCAGCATGTCTCTGTAGTTGGTAAGACCGCAATCGATAATCTCTAAGGAGGAGTTTTTAACTTTTTCAGCTACTGTTAACACGATGATAATATAGCAGAAAACTTCGGACAACGGAACTTAGTGTTGATTATTTTACGATGGTAGTATGTGCAGCATCGAACATTCTAACACCTCCGCGGTCGAGTTGAAGAATAAGACCTTTTTCCGGGTCGATACCAATACAGTTGCCGGTGAACTTTTTACCATTGTAACTAACTGTTATTCTTTGGTTTAGCAGCGTGCTGAGTTTTCGCCAACAGTCGACAATTTTTTTATTGTTTTTTTCGGCAATTTGTAGCCAGTGGTCCAATGAGGAAAGTAATCTTTTCGCCAGAGAGATGCGGTCGCATATTGAATTGCTCTCGATATCGATACTTGTTGCGATTGTTTGCAGTTCTTTAGGGAAAGAGTTCTTCTTTTGATGACAGTTTATTCCTATACCGAGGATGTAAGCAGTATGGCCGTTGATTGTTTTTGTTTCAAGCAGAATGCCTGCTGTTTTTTTGCCGTTTAAAATTATATCGTTCGGCCATTTGATTTTTGCTTGGCTGTATGCGATTTTTCCAACGGCCTCGGTTACTGCCACGGCCAGTGTAAGTGAGAGCAGCTCGGTTCTGCATTTGCAGGTGGTTAAAAGGATTGAGCAAAGAATACTATCGGTCCGCCTGCTGTACCATTTGTTACCTGTTCTGCCGCGGCCGGCGGATTGCTCTTCAGCGAAAATTACTAGGCCGTCGTTTTCTTTGTTTTTCGCGTATTCGGCTGCGATGTCATTTGTGCTTGATGTATGATTATAAACGAGAATTTTTCTGCCGATACGTTTAGTATGTGGCTTTATTTTATCTGGGTCGAGATGGTCGTTTTTTGTGCAAGCCATAAATTAACTGTCGAGTGCGATGTCAACTGCTTTTGCCGAGTGAGTGATTGCGCCTACGGCGATCCTGTCGATACCGCACTGAGCAATAGCAGAAACATTACTCAATGTTATGTTTCCTGAGGCTTCGAGTAACGGTCTTTTGTTTTTGCCGCGCATTTTGTTTCGCATGTCTACTGCGTGCTTTAACTGCCATTGCCCCATATTATCGAGCAATACAATGTCGATACCCGGGATTTTCAAAACATAATTGAGCTGGTCATCGACGTGGTCGACTTCTACGGCGACGAAATTGGCACCTTTTACTTTCCTGGCCCGTTCGATTATTTTTTTAAGTTTCGGATAGAAGTTTCTGCCGAGTTGGGCCAGATGGTTATCTTTAATTAGCACGGCATCGTACAGTCCCAGCCGGTGATTGTATCCGCCGCCGCAGCGAACGGCGTATTTTTCGAGGATTCGCCAGCCGGGCATTGTTTTTCGAGTGTCATAAATTTTCGCTTTTGTCCCTTGAACTGCGCGAACGTATTTGCGAGTTGTAGTGGCTATTCCGCTGAGCCGCTGCAGAAAATTTAGCATAACTCTTTCGGCGCTTAACATAGAACGCAGGGGTCCTTCAATCGTAGCGATTTTCTTGCCGATGTAGGCATGTTCGCCGTCGTTTACTAGAACCTTAAGTTTCAACCTCTTATCATAGTATTTGAGTATCTCTTTGACTACCACCATTCCGCATACCACTATTTCCTCGCGTGATATAATATTTGATTTGGCAATCTCATTATCTTTAAATAGAAGATGGCTGGTTATATCTCCGGCGCCGAGGTCCTCTTCGATTGCCATTTTGATTAGCGAACGAACTTGTTTAATATTTAGTTTTTTCATCTTGTTTTTTCCTCTGTATTTTGTGCTTTTTTGCGGCCAAAAAGCTTTTTTTCTTTTTCTTTGACTCAATGATCGCAAATTCCGGAAGTTCTTTCAATTCACGGAGTTGGTCCCGCAGAAAGGCAGCCCTTTCGAAATCAAGTTCTTGTGCTGCTTCGAGCATTTCTTTCTCGATTTGACCGGCCAGTTCGACCTTGTCATATTCTCGTTCACCAAACTGGACTGCCTCTCGGGCTGTCTTTCTAGCCTTTAACTGTTCACTTAGACTCCTGCGAATCTCCTTTCTTATCGTTGTGGGTGTAATGTTATGCTCTTTGTTGAATTTTAATTGAATTTTACGTCGCCTGTTCGTTTCGTCAATAGCTTTTTGCATAGATTTGGTGACCGTATCGGCATATAAAAAGACGGTGGCGTTTACGTTTCGTGCTGTTCTGCCGATTGTTTGTAT
>CAZDQP010000162.1:0-5207 GCA_964507485.1 uncultured Pirellulales bacterium
GGCGAAAGCTGGGAATTGGCTGATTTGCCGGAAGATAAATCCGTAATCGCAAACGGTAAACTAAGTGGCCAAACTATTGACTCCGTAATCAAAAAATATCCGGAAGAGATGACAGGTGATAAAAGTTTCTCAGGACAATTTCCGTTGCTTATTAAATTTCTTGACGCCGATGATATCTTGAGTGTACAGGTTCATCCCGACTCGCAAACCTGCCGTCGAATGGGCAGAGGGAAACCAAAAACTGAGTGCTGGTATGTTATTTCTGCAGTCAGTGGAGCGGTGATTTATAAAGGCTTGAAGAAGGGGGTAACAAAAGAAAAATTTTCTAAAGCGATACAAGAGGGTAACGTAGCTGAATTATTAGCAAAGGTACCTGTCCAGGCCGGCCAGTGCCATTTTCTTCCGGCGGGTACCGCTCACAGCATTGGGGCTGGTTTATTAATAGCTGAGATTCAAACACCCTCGGATACCACATATCGCGTTTTTGACTTCAACAGAGTTGATGATAAAGGCCGGGCCAGACCATTGCATATTGAAGAAGCATTGGAAAGTATTAACTTTGACGCTGCCGGTTATAACCTTCCGGTAACGACTATAGGCCGACTGATTGATTGTGAATACTTCAAGATAGACAAAGACCACCAGGTCGAAAGTTGTGAGAAGCTTCTTTCGCCCGGTAAAATGAAAACGCTGATTATTTTAACAGGTTCTGGAGCGATTCTTAGAAAGGACGAGACTTCCATTGAATTCAAAGCGGGCGATTGCTTACTTGTACCTGCTGCGTATGAAGGGGCAATGCAGTTTGCTGATAACACACAATACTTGACGGTAATCTTATGAGAAGGATATGAACAGTAACAAAACCGGCAATAACAACCTGCAGTTTTCCAATGTGAGCTTGGGAATTGTATGCCCGATGGCCAACGAACGGTCAAATGCGATAGAGTTCGTAAACGCCGTGTTGGAACAATGCATAGGTTTCAAGTCTGTAATGTTTTTCGTCGTTTTTGACAATTCCTGTAAAGATGGCACTATTGATTTGCTTAAAGAATTGCAAAATAAATTACCTGAGCTGAAAGTAATTTGGGCCCCTGAAAATGAATGTGTTGTGGATGCGTATATTAGAGGATATCAACAGGCCTTGGGCGCCAATTGTGACTGGATATTGGAGATTGATGCGAGTTTTAGCCATCAACCTTCGCAAATACCGCAGTTTTTTGATAAAATGGCTGAAGGTTATGACTGTGTTTTTGGCAGCCGTTTTTGTAAAGGCGGAAAATTTACAGATGCTCCTTTGAGCCGTTATCTTATAAGTTATGCAGGAAGCGTCCTGACTAATCTTATGCTTGGCACAAAACTTAAAGATATGACTAGTGGTTTTGAGATGTTTACCAACGTCGCCCTGCGAAAAGTCTTGGACAGGGGAATTCAATCGCGCGGACATTTTTTCCAAACTGAAATAAAAACATATTGCCGGAATATGCGTATAATTGAAGTGCCGATACACTATCGTGCACCCAGCCAAAACGTAAATACTGCGGTTATTATTGATGCTTTTAGTAATTTATTTCGCTTATTTGGGAAACGTATTACCGGTAATTTGTAGTTCTTAATAGGAAAACACTGAGCCCTATGAAGGATAAAATTTATCTCATTGTGACATCTATCGCGGGTCCAAATAAAGTTCTTGAGCGGTTAGCTCGGGGTTGCAGCGAAGGAGAATACTGTTTTCTCGTTATAGGTGACCAGGATAGTCCCGCCGATTTTCATATACAGGGCTGTGATTTTTATAGTCTGGAAAGACAAAAGCAGACAGACTTAAGATTTGCCCAGTTGTGTCCGACAAGACATTATGCCCGCAAAAACATCGGCTATCTTATCGCAATTCGCAATGGTGCATCAACTATCATAGAGACAGATGACGATAATATTCCGTACCAGCAGTTTTGGAATCAACGGCAAAGAATTCAAAACGTGCCGGTTCTCCGGAACAGCGGTTGGGTGAATATTTATCGTTATTTTACCGACCGGAATATTTGGCCACGCGGTTTTCCTTTGGAACAGCTTCAGAAACAGATCCCTCCATACGAATCAATTAATTTTGTGGATATAGATTGTCCAATCCAGCAGGGTTTGGCTAATGATAATCCTGATGTTGACGCAGTATATCGCCTCGTTTTACCGCTTCCACAGACTTTTAGAAAAGAGCGTCGAGTGGCGATAACGAAGGGTTCATGGTGTCCCTTTAATAGCCAAAATACCACGTGGTGGCCGGATGCGTACCAGATGCTTTATTTGCCGTCATATTGTTCTTTTCGAATGACGGATATTTGGCGTAGTTTCATCGCACAAAGAATTGCTTGGCTTAATGGCTGGGCAATCTTGTTTGATGAACCCACTATGAAGCAGGAACGCAATGTGCACAATTTGTTGCGTGATTTCAACGACGAAATACCCGGCTACCTCCATAATAGTGAAATTTGTGAGACTTTAGAATCTCTGCCTTTGGAGTCCGGTGTTGAAAAAATAAGCGACAACCTTAGGGTTTGCTACGAGAAATTAGTTGCTATGTCACTAATCGGTCGGGAAGAATTGCAGTTGCTTGATGCCTGGCTTGAAGATATTGGGCAACTCCACTAAACTGTTCATAATCAGGGCCGTACGAGCGTATGCAGGCAGCGAATAAAGAAAACAAGTTTTCCATTTCAGAAAATCTTTTTATTAATTACCTTGTAGTCTTTTTAGCTGCAGCTGTGCTTTACATAGTGTCTTGTGCTCCGGGGTCGTTGTGGCAGGACAGCGGCATATATCAGTATCGAATCTGGCATAACGATATTGAGGGCAAACTTGGTCTGGCTTTGTCACATCCACTTTATCACATTATTGGCATAGGAGTAAAATATATTCCACTCGGGGAATTTGCTTACAGGGTGAATTTGATTTCGGCCGTCGCTGCAGCATTTACCATTGCGAATCTTTTTTTGCTTTTGCGACTTTGGTTTTGTAAAAACACCCCAGCTGTGCTGGCGGCAATTATACTTGCTCTCTCCTGGACAATTTGGCAGTCAGCATCAATCACCGAAGTATATACTTTGTATACAGCATTGTTATTCGCAGAATTGGTAATGTTATTGCAGTATATAAAGACTAGGCGTGTTGGTTTTTTATATTTACTGGCGTTGTTCAATGGCTTGGCAACGGCCGACCATATGTGGGGCATTATACCATTAACCTGTTATGTTGTATTTGTGATTGTTCTTCTACTTCAAAAGCAAGTCACAGTAAAAAACTTTGTTAGTATGATCGGCTTATGGATTATTGGTGCAGCTCCTTATTTATATCTAATTATAAAGAATATAATTCAAACAGGTGATTTTACAGCTACTTTTGCTTCAGCTCTTTTCGGCAACAACTGGTATGGGAGTGTTCTTAATACGCATCTCTCAGCTAGGCTTGTCGCAGAAAATCTGATATTTATGGCCTACAATTTCCCTACGCCGAATATTATATTTTTCTTTATAGGCCTCTACTGCCTCAGGAAAATTTCACCCAGTCGCAGTTTCACAGGCATTGTTTTTGTTTTGTTGTTCCTTTTCTTCGTATTTGCTTTCCGATACACAGTCCCGGACAGGTATGCATTTTTCATACCCTTTTATTGTTTGGCTTGTGTCCTGATTGGCGTTGGTTTTAATTCGCTTATTATTCAGTCCAATCGAAAAATCTTGTGTTGGATAGTTTTTGTCCTTGCTCTGCTGCCAATCCCGACTTATATCATTGCCCCTGTTGTAGCAGAGAAAACACAGTTTAAGCTTGCTACAGGAAGAAACATACCGTATCGCAATGAGTACACATGGTTTTTACAACCGTGGAAAACCGGCTGCTACGGCCCGAAGCAATTTGCCGACGAAGTCTTCAACACAGCCGAACAAAATTCACTAATTTTTGCTGACAGTACAACGGTATCTCCTTTGTTGTACTTGCAGGAGGTTGAGAAAAGGCGCAGCGACGTTAAGATTGTGTCTGCTATCGTGCGAAGTGAGGTTGCACCGGAATTTAATGAGCAGACTATAGCGAAGTTATTGGCTGAGAGGACTGTTTACGTTGTTTCTCCGGTTAAAGGATATTGCCCGGATTTTCTGCTCGAAAGATATGATTTTATACCGGCAGGTATAATCTGGCGAGTGGTCGAGAAAGGGCAAAGCGAATATTAAATGCACACCATAATCAGTTCGGACAATCCGCATGGACATAATCGTTTCGGTTTTGCATGGGAATGTGTCTCCAGAGCAGCCGATGCGCATCTGGACTTTGGTTGTAATACCGGGGTATTCCTTAATAGTCTGAAAAACAAACAGGTCAGACGGCTGGTTGGTGTGGATGTATCTGAAGGGGCCGTTAAGAAGGGACAGTCTCTCTTTCCGGAGTTGGAGATTATAAAAATTACTGAGGCCGCCGATTTACCTTTTGATAGTGGTACATTTGATTCGGTAACGATATTGGATGTACTTGAACACGTCTACGAGCAAACACAGCTTCTTGCGGAATTAAACAGGGTGCTTAAGGATGGAGGTAAAATGGTTATTACTGTACCGGGACAGCATTTCTTTTCCTTTTTAGATATGGGAAATCTCAAATTTCGGTTTCCGAAATTGCATCGGTGGTATTATTGTCTTAGGCATTCACTGAAAGAATATGAATATCGATACGTGTCAAATCCGGATGGTCTCATTGGAGATGTTTCAGCAAGGAAACGCTGCCATGAGCACTTTAGCCAGAAAAAGCTCGGAAATTTACTGAAAGAAGCGGGTTTTAGTATCGTTGATTTCGATGGTACAGGTTTCTTTAGTCGGATAATTGGTAATGTAAGTTATTTTCTTAGGTGGCTTAAACCGGCACATAATGCTCTTACTAAATTGCAAAATCTTGATTATAGATTGTTTGAGTCGGTGAATTTGTTTTGTATAGTTGAGAAAAGAAGATAGTAAACTGATTTGGAGATTATCAAGTTTCTTTATGGATTGCTCCTCTGAGGCCTTCCATCTTCAGGTATCCTTTTTTCCACACCACCACGCCGGAGATTACGAAAACAAAAAGATGAACTACTGCAGCATACCTTGTGCTTATTTGGCGCATCACTCAGCCGATTACCGCATAGCTACTGGCGAGTGCGTAACAGATTGCTACGGTCTTTTTAAAAGGTATTCCCC
>CAZDQP010000163.1:0-5130 GCA_964507485.1 uncultured Pirellulales bacterium
CCCCAAAGCTTCGAGCATCAACTTCGGACTAATCTTCAGCTTTTCAAGGTGATTATTCCCCGACCATCGTCCCCACCAATAACCGCTGACTTCTTTCGGTTTTATTGCCAGCCAAAACTCTTCTTCGCTCGAGCCGAGAACAATCCCCTTGGGATTAAAAGCAACGTCACCCTGCATATAAATTTCAACCGGTGGATTCATCCAAAGTTTAACAGGAAAATTTTCCTTTTTAAATTTATCGTCTTTATTGTAGTAGCGGAAAAGACATCGTCCGCTGGCTTTCAGCGGCACCGCATTTTCCAATCGCTGACTCAACAGACCCAGCAGCTCTGCCGCAGACTCTCTTTTCGGACAAGCCTGTTCCGGCTCCGGTTCCCTGACGGCACAGCCACCGAGAATTAATATCGCAGCGGTAAAACCTGTAACAAATCGTAGGTTATAATTATGGTAATTCACTTCTTATAAATCCGTCTGCAGTATATCACCTACCTGTACTGTCAACTGGTTGATTTGTTCATCATCAAGTTTGGGGTTGGTTACCTCGACGAATTCCTTCTCACCGGTTATTCTCAATCGCCATATCTCATTGCCGTCTTTTGTCTTGGAGGAGTCATATTTCAGGCGCCTTTTTCGCATCAATACCAGCGCAAGCACAAAACGAAAATTTATTTTCTCCTGCTCAGTCTCTCTTCCCAGCCGCTCAAAAAAGGCCATTAGCATATCATCATCAACAAACCTATGCTTCTTCTCATCGGGCTGCGGCATTCTGCTTTTCCAGTAACAGAAAACATTCGGCTTCTCAGCAAGCCAGTAATCGGCACAAAAATCTCGCCGTGACAATCCCTCTTCGGTTTCCACCAGGGCAGCGAAATACTCTTCGCCGTAGCCGATTTTCTTCCCCGTCCCACAGCATTGACCAAGCGGCTTATTTATTTCCCAGTCACCCATTGTTTCTTCTTCACTTCTTATTCAAACTTCAGCCATCCACATATTCCTGCTGCTGTTTTAGGCCCTATACCTTTTACCTTTTGCATATCATCGCAATTTTGAAACGCCTTCCTGTTCTCCCCGCTGAAATTCTCGCGGTAATCTACTATTGCATTCGCCCGTACGTCTCCTATGCCGGGTAGTCTCACCAAGCTTTCTTGCGGCGCAAAATTCGGATTTATTCGGCTCTCCAACACGATTTCGCACGGCTGCCCGAATCTGACAAAATCCAAAATCCCAAAATAAATAGACAAACAAATAGATGCGCTCAAAGCTAAACAGAACGCAAACGATTGAATCTTGTTCTTTGACATATCGGCCTGTCGGGTAAAACTATCGGTTGACACGGTTAATTTTCACTTCACCTCTGCCGAAGGTTATTCTCCTATCCTTTGAAAATAGCGCTGCGCAGCTTATTCAGTGTTCGAAAAGAATCTTTGGGCTCCAGCTTGGCCGTCAACAATCCGCTGTTGGCTATAACGCTACTGTCCGCATCGGTAAAGCTCGAATATGTCACTCGCTCCACAAACGGTTTGCTAAGGGCTATCTTATAGAACTGCTCAATCCACTGTCCTTGACACGATTGGTCCCATTCCTTATGCCATATCCCCGCAACTTTACCGCTATATGAACCGCCCCCCATTTGACTCGGTACTTCGACCTCAGTTATATATAATGGCTTCGCCACCAACGCAAAGTAATCCAACGCCGCAGATATCTGCATCATATCCCTTATGTGCATGCCCTCATGGTTCCTGCCAAACTGCATAGCCAGTCCAAAAGCGTCAAAACTAATACCGCTCTGCACCACCATATCCACATATACTAACGGCGGTATGGTGTTCGCAGCTGTTGCATAATATCCGCCCCAGAGATTGCTGATTTCTACTATCTTCAATGCTCTGTCGCTTCCCTGCTTTACCGCTATATTGGCCGCGCGGGTCATTTCCAAAACCTGCTCAAAGCTAAAACCGAAGTGATTAAATGCATTAAGTCCCTTTACTACACGCCACGCATGAATGCTGCCCGAGTATCGGTTAACTATACTTGTTACGAACTGATATGCAGCTTCGCGAACCTTTTCGAAACCAATTTCATCGCGGAGCAACCACTTGGGTAAATACTCTTTCGAAAAACACAGAAGCGGCCCTGCACCGATTGCCAGTTTCTTTTTGCTAAGCACTTTAATGCACGCATCGACTGTTGAGAAATCGTAACTGCCTCTGTGAGACTCTATCTGGCCCCAGTTTATAGGTATCGATACAAAGCCGAACAACTTGAGCAGTATCTCAAGATACTTGGGATTCGTAACGGCTTTTGTATCTATTCGGCAGCCAAGACAACCTCGGCCGAAGCCGCGGTTCTTCCTTCTTGCGTCGAAAAATGAATCGGCTTGTTTACCTGCAAGCTTCTCGGAGACAAGTATGGCCTTCTCCAGTGATTTATCTGCTAATTGAGATGCCAGTGGTGCATTGGAACTGTTTTGAACCGCTTCGACGAACAAATCCTGTGCTTCTTTAGAGTAATTTGCCAATCCCTCCAGTTGGCTGAAATATGACCAGTCCTCCTGCTTGTTTACGATTTGCATTAACTTCGCCCGTGCTATCTCAACGTTCAAATTATATGGCTTCTCTCTCTCTGGAAGGAAGGTTGTAGGCAAAAGCACCTTCCCAAAGCCGTCAATCGGCCACAGTAATGCAAGCCCGCCAGTCTCACCGGTTGACTTCTCGCACTCTATAATACCGTCTTTGAATGTAATCTGCGCCCGCCGAATAGCGATACCGTCACTGCCGAAAAGATATGCTCCGCAAAGAGTGAACTTATCTACGACTTTACCGTTCTTAAAAACCTGAAATTTCATCTATTTCTCTCAATTTTATCCGCTTCTCGTGGAATAAAACCATTTACAGCGCATAACCTGCTGAAGAATTATAGCAGTTACACGCTTAAACGCAATTAAACTTTTGCTGAATTTAAGAAAGCTGAATTTACGAAGTGGTCTGCTTACGTCAGCTTGAGGATATCTCACTCTGAGTGTATGAGCTTAGCTGCTTCATTTGAAGCTCATGGAGCATATTACATTGCTCAATTAACCTTGCTATCAAACCTGCCTGATTGAGCACCGTTTCTATCAGGTCTATATTTGCCAGCGTCGACTCAGGGCTGTATTGCGGCATAAAAATAATCACATACCCGCATTGGGTTTGTTCGGCAGAAAGTCCTGCTGCTACAACACTGCAGTCTTCCGTCTGCGTTATAATCGGTTCTGTTCCGTCGTCGATTTTGGCACGAAGTTCTCTCATAAAAGACTCGCTTATATTCAGCTTGGAAAAATCCTCAGCGGCACTGACCCATTTACGGCCTTCCCTGTCCATAATTACCATAATCAGCCCGTCTTCAGGCAAAACGTCAAAAATCTGCTTTGCTATCTGCTCGTTTAGTGTGCAGTTCGCTGAAAACAGCCAGTCTCCAATATCCATTAATAAATCCCTTCTAAATAGGAAATTGCTACAACCGAAAACTTCGGTATTATCCCCGACAAACTTCTCTTGAACGGCCGATTTATGCCGAAAATCAAAGTCGCCGATACAAGTGGCCGACTTATAGGACCCTTTTGCCCCCCTCGCCCCTGCTCCCAAAAAACTATTGCACATCGCCTTTGAAAAGCTTATTTTGCTGAAAAAATCATTGTTCTAAGTTGATTAAATGGACTGTTTGATTGCCTATTCTTGGAAAACACAATTCAAACAAGAGGCTAAAAAATGAAAATGAGGTTCAGAATAACTTTTTTCTTATTGATAAGTTGCAGTTCACTGAATGCGAAGGTCAAAGACATTGTTAAACAAAGTTATGAAGGAGGAGATTTTAAACTCGTTTTCGACAATACCCCCGCTGCCGTCTCATATGACCCAAACGACTATAAAGTCGTTGAAATCGCAGCGAATCTTCTCGCTGAAGATATTAAAAACGTTACCGGCCTGATGCCTGCCGTCCATACTGATTTAAAACAAATCAAAGGTAATGCCGTGGTCGTTGGAACCATCGGACACAGCAAACTTATAGACCAGTTAATCAAAGAAGGCAAAATTAGCCACGCTGGTATCACAGGACAATGGGAAACCTACGCCTTGCAGGTTGTCGAAAAACCTTTCCCGAATATCGACTCCGCTTTGGTCATTTTTGGCAGCGACAGAAGAGGAACGGCCTATGGCGTATTTGAATTATCTAAACAAATCGGCGTTTCACCATGGTATTGGTGGGCCGACGTGCCTGTTCAAAAAAAGAAAAATCTGGTTATCAAAAAAGAATTCTACTCCGATGGCCCGCCTTCGGTAAAGTACCGGGGTATTTTTATCAACGATGAAGATTGGGGCTTAAAACCTTGGGCCTCCAAAACATTCGACCCGCAATTGGGTGACATTGGCCCTAAAACCTATAAGAAAGTTTTCGAACTCCTGCTCCGGCTCAAAGCTAACCACTGCTGGCCCGCCATGCACGAATGCACTAAACCATTTAATTACTACAAAGATAACAAGAAAGTCGCAGATGATTATGCTATCGTTATGGGTTCATCGCATTGCGAGCCGCTGCTGTTCAATAATGCTACTGAATGGGATACTAAGAAAATGGGCGAGTGGCGGTACGATATCAACAAAGAAAATATCTGCAAGGTATTAGACAATCGCGTTTCGGAAAACGGCAAATTCGAGAATGTCTATACTGTTGGCATTCGCGGGTTGCACGACCGCGAGATGAGAGGCAATTTGAAACTGGAAGAGCGGATTGCTTTGCTCGAACAGGTTTTCGCCGACGAGCGAAAAATCCTTACCAAATATATAGATAAAAAAATCACCGACATCCCGCAGGTCTTTATCCCTTATAAAGAAGTCCTGACACTTTATAACAACGGCTTAAAAGTCCCTGAAGATGTCACCCTGATGTGGGTAGATGACAATTTCGGGTACATCCGCCGTTTGAGCAATCCTCTTGAGCGTAAACGGCCCGGAGGCGGAGGCGTCTATTATCACCTCAGTTATCTGGGGCCACCCCATGAGTATCTATGGCTGTTTTCCACACCTCCGGCTTTGATTTGGGAGGAGATGACAAAGGCCTACCATTTTAACGCCCGGCGGGTCTGGATAG
>CAZDQP010000164.1:0-5099 GCA_964507485.1 uncultured Pirellulales bacterium
AAATAGTCCATCTCTGTCTGCATGCTGCCTGAACGGTCGGCCACGATTTCTATCGCGACACCCTCGGTAGAGATTTCCGACAATACCGTTCCCTTCCTCGGGCGTGCAAGCGCGATTATCAAAAGCGCAATACAAACAAACCTTGCGATATTCAACAGAGGACGGAGTCTTTGGCGCAAAGAAACGGGGCATCGCCGAATGTCACTGAGAGTGGGAAATTTTACCGACGCATCACTTCGCCTGCGCCACGTCAGATACGCCAATACAGGCAACAATAAAAATAACAGCAATACTAAAGGTGAATACAATTCCATTTACACACTCACTGCTTCAACCGCCTGCCGGGAGTCAGTTTCTGTTACGTCAATTTTTTTATCATCCGATTTTGTTGTTTCTATAAAATCCTTAACCAAATCAAAGGTTCTCTGTATCTGGTCCGCGGTAGGGTCATACTTTGCAAATTTTACGAGGTCGCAGTGGCACAGGAATTCACCCAGCCGCCGCTGGTCAGACTGAGAGAGCACATTGGCGGAGGGCAGTTCCGCCAGAAACTCTTCTGTCGTCCTTTCAGGCGCTTTCAGATTAAACCGATGTTCGATATAGTGTCTGAGGATGTCACTGAGACGTTCATAAAATTCCTTGATTTTTCCCGCTTTAACCAAATCCATTTTGACCAAGGTTCGCAATCGCTCATAAGCGATTTCATGGGCCGGTTTGAAAATTCTAACCAACTCTTTTATACGTCTGCGTCTTAAACGGCCCCAGAAGCCAGCGGCTGTAATTATTGCGGCTGCGCACAACACCCAAACCCACCAGTAAGAAGGTTCGGGCGGCATTTCGACAACACCCTCGATGTCCGCTATTTTTAATTCCGCACGCTGCTCACCCAGAAGCGAGGTAACCTCGATATCAACCGGTTCAGTTGTAATCTCATACTTTTTGTCATCAGGGGCGTTTACATCATAGAACTCAAATGTAAAGGCAGGAATCTGAAAAGTTCCGGACAAAAAGGGTTCAAGCTTATATCGATAGCTGGTGACCACGTTATTATTTTCATCGAGTCTGTTACCTAAATTTTCCCAGTCAACGATGCCAAAGTTTTCGAGCACTTTGTCAACCTTCGGCATACTTACCTCGAAACCCGGCTCAATTGCTGCCTCAAGGTCCAACAGGAAGGTATCGGCAATAGTGACTTTGGCCTTATCTATACGTATATGAACAGTGAGGGGGCCCCGCTGGTAATCTTTGTCAACTTCAAACTCCGCTTGTTTGCCACTGTCCTTATCCTTGCTGCACCCGGAGAAGAATATAAGTCCACAACAAAACAACAGATGTAATAGAAAAAGATTATTAATCCGTGTTCGTACCATACGCCTCTCAACACTCATTCTTTTTCCGGGCCAGAAGCTGAACCTTCGGGTCCAGCATCCGTTAAGCCTTCCAGTACTGATGTATGCACAACGACATTATATTTATCCATCATTTGTTTGATGAAGTCCGCCTGGACATCCTGGCGTTTTTGGCTCAACAGCGCTGTTATCAAATCCTGTCTTGCCTCGTCGAAACTTTTCTGCCGTTCAACGGAGTTAGGGTCTTCTTTTTTGGCCGGCTCCACAAATTTATCCTTGTTTGCCTCGTAATATGTCCGGAGGTCGGTCTCTGTAATGTTGATTTTATCCGCGAGTTCCTTGTTCATTAGCTGCTGGCTTAAAGCACCGTGAGACAAATCTTCAATCATAGTTTTAACCTGCGGCTGCTCCGGTAACTTCTCTTCGAGAGCCTGGCGATACAATATTTCCTGTATAAGCCAGGACTCAAGGAACTGCTGCTTTGCCGAGGGGCTTTTGAAACTCTCGAGAATTTTCTTCTTTTGCTCATTGAACTGGTCAGGCGTCATAAATGCAGTTGCCGGGGCGAGTTGATTGTCGACGGTCCTTTCGATAAGAGCATCAAGGTCAGCCTCAGTAATTTTTTCCGCGTCGATTTCTGCAACAACCCTGCCGCCCGTTTCGCCAGATTTTTTGAAACTTGTCCTGTCCATCAGCTCGTATCTCAAAGCCGAAAACTTACCGAGTCTCTCAAAACAATCCTTGATATGGGTGTTAATCTGCGGCTCCAATTCATTAAGTTTGGCCGTGATTTCACTGCGGTAATAGTATTCAATCGCTTCAGGGTAAAGGCCGGCTTTTTCAAGCAGCGTGCCTATCTGAAAAAGGGTCTTGGCGCGTTCTGTATCTGGGACTTTAGCAAAAGACAAATAGTCCTGCCAAGCCTTGGCTGCTCTGTCGTATAAATTACGCTCCGCGAGTTTAGCAGCCAACTCCTTGACCTGTTCAGCGGTGAATGTTTTGTCGATGTTATCTGATAGCGGCGCCCGGTTTGAAGTCTTTATAAGAAGATTGGCCAACGCCAAGCCGATAAGTATCAAAAGTAATACTACAGATATTTTTGGTACAAGAGAAGTTTTCTGTTTTTTCTCCGGCAATGAAAAATCCAGTTTTTCATCCATAATTGTACCTCGCAATCTCTGTCTGCCACAAACAATACAATGCGTTAACGTCGCCGATGCCGCATATGGAAAAACCTGACTAAATCAGGCAGGTATGGTTTGTCAGTGCTTATGCTGATACAGTCGACATTAACTGTTCTCAGCATATCCTGAAGTTCGGCAAACCGTTGCGCACTCGCATTGCTGTATTGGTTTCTAAACTGCCTGCTCGATGTATCGACGAGTATAACCTCGCTGGTTTCAGCATCAGTGAACTCAATTAATCCCACATTAGGCAGGGCTATCTCTGCACGGTCGCGAACCGAGACAGCAATAACATCATGCCGTTTGTTGAGCAGACTCAAAGGTTTCTTAAAATCACTTTCGATAAAATCAGATACAAGAAATACCGTTGCTCTCTTTCGTATTACCTTGGCCACATAATCCAAAGCCTGGCGTATATTAGTTTTTCTTTTCGTCATTTTGAAATGCAGCAGCTCCCTAATCAGGCGTAACATATGCCTGATTCCTTTTTTTGGGGGGATGTACAACTCTATCTGGTCGGTGAAAATCAATAATCCGACTTTATCGTTATTCTTCGCGGCTGCAAAGGCCAATACGGCACAAAACTCCGCCGCTAATTCGTTTTTTGCCTTATTTACCGTTCCAAAATCTCCGGAAGCACTCAGGTCAACAGCAAAAACGACCGTCATCTCCCGTTCTTCAACAAATTTCTTTATATACGGCTTGCCTGTGCGGGCGGTAACATTCCAGTCAATCGAACGAACATCATCCCCCGGAGTGTATTCGCGAACACTGTCGAACTCCATACCCCGGCCTTTAAAAACACTCTCATACTGGCCTGCGAAACTCGCATCTACCATCCTGGATGTATAGATTTGTATCTGCCTGATTTTTTTTATCAGATCTTGAGGAATCATAATTCTTGTATTTAGCGAAGCTTGTTCCTTATTTCACTTCACAATTCTTACGGCACTTCAATACTGTCAAAAATCGTCTTTATTATGTCCTCGCTGGTTTTATCTTCGGCCTCCGCTTCATAGCTGACAATTACCCTATGTCGCAGGACATCGGGGCCGATGCTTTTCACATCCTGAGGAGTAACGTAGCCCCTTTGCTGAACAAACGCATGGGCTTTTGCCGCAATAGCAAGGTAAATGGTCGCCCTTGGCGATGCTCCATAATTGATGAAGTTTCCAATCTCTATGCCATATTTACCCGGTTCCCTAGTAGCGCAAACCACATCGACAATGTAGTCCTTAACCTTTTCATCAATGTAAATTTCGTCCACGACGCTCCTCACCTCTGAGATGTCCTGCGGCTTGATGACTGGTCGAACATCGAATTGCTTGTTTGTTACAGCCATTCTTTCGAGAATCTGACGCTCCTCGCTTTTATTCGGATAGTCAATTTTTAGTTTCAGCATAAACCGATCAAGTTGGGCTTCCGGAAGCGGGTATGTTCCCTCCTGTTCAATCGGATTTTGCGTGGCAAGCACCAAAAAAGGACTGGGGACGGGAAAGGTCTCCTCTCCAATTGAGACCTGTCTTTCCTGCATGGCTTCCAGTAAAGCGCTTTGAACCTTGGCAGGGGCTCTGTTAATTTCATCAGCCAATATGATGTTGGCGAATATCGGGCCTTTGCGAGTGTAAAACTTGTCATCAGACTGACGATATATCTGGGTACCGATTAAATCAGCAGGCAACAGGTCAGGTGTGAACTGTATTCGCCTGAAATTGGCATCGATTGCCCGCGACAAGATTGTCACAGCCATTGTTTTAGCCAAGCCAGGCACCCCTTCGAGCAATATATGGCCATTGGCCAACAATCCGATGAGCATTCGCTCAAGCATATAATGCTGACCGACGATTACCTTGTCGATTTCACCAAATAGATCCCGAACAAACCCACTCTTTTCCTGAACTAAATTTCCGATTTGCTTTACATCTGCAGCCATAAATAATTTCTCCTTCAAATTCCGCTAATCAGCTTCCTGACTTTTCGTAATTATGATTTACGAAACTGTTGATTATCAATATACGTTTTATGCCTTAAAACGTTCAAATTATGCAGAAAAAACAATAAAATTCAAGCCCCCACTGTCCAAATATTACCTTGTCATTCATTCCCAAACGAACAAGCAACCAACAACAGAATAACTTAATTAATTACATATCGAGTTCGAATACAAATTGATATAAAAGAAAAGGCACTACAAAAATACGAAGTTAAAGCTGAAAAGTATTACCCACTGAGACCCGCGACACCACACAGGACAATTTTATTAGCTTATATAACAGTTCGTAGCAACCGAATTCCTATTAGGAACAAGAATATCAATCCAATGCACTTGAACTTTTCCTGAAGAGTTGTCTCCGCTGTTACAAGAAAAAAACGTAAAAACGTGTCCGATAATACTGTGCTTTTTGTCAATATAGCAAGGAGCCATAACACCGCTCTAAATATAAGTTAGTTAATAACACGACAAAATTGTCACTAAAAAGGCCGAAACAAGCAATATCATAAGAAATGAAAGAAAAGCGGGCGAGCGGATTCGAACCGCCGACGTCCAGCTTGGGAAGCTGACATT
>CAZDQP010000165.1:0-5061 GCA_964507485.1 uncultured Pirellulales bacterium
GCGGGAAGGGTGTATTCGCCCATCCTGTATAAGCCGTTCCATCGAAAGACGTGCCACCTCACGTCTGACAGGATTGAAGCCGCTTACGACAATCATTCCGGGCGTGTCATCCACGATGACGTCAACGCCGGTGGCCTTTTCGAATGCGCGGATGTTGCGTCCTTCTCTGCCGATGATTCTGCCCTTCATATCGTCATTCGGTATATCAATGGTGGAAACGGTTACTTCGCAGGTCTGCTCGGCGGCGTAACGCTGAATGGCGGTATTGAGTATTTCCCGGCTTTTCTCATCGGCGGCTTCGTTGGCTTCTTCGACTTTGCGGGAGATAAGTGCTGACATTTCGTGCTCACACTCATCCTCAAGGTTTTTTAACAGCAGCCCCTTGGCCTCGTCAATGCTCATAGCAGTGATTTTAAGCAGTTGATTTTTCTGCTGGGCTATCAAGGTTGAAAGCTGCTTATCCTTTAAATCGATATTACGCAGTCTCTTGTCAATTTCTTGTTCCTGCTGTTTTAATACTTTTTCCCGCTGTAGAAGTAACTCAGTCTCTCGTTCAAGAGAATCTTGCCGCTTGGTTAGCCTCAGTTCGGTTTCACGCAGCTCGGCACGAATTTTGTCGGCCTCGGAGGTAAATTCCTCCTTTTTCTTGATAGTTTCGGCAGCGGCGTCAATCTGAGCGGATTTGATTATGTTTTCAGCTTCCCTCTTTGCACCTTCAATTTGGCGTTGCAAATCCTGTTCGAAGGTCTTGGCTTTTGTTCTGGCGATGATCTGTTGGATGATCGCCATAAGGCAAGCACCCAGAACAAAGGAGATTACTGATGCAGCCACGGCTGGGAGGGTCAAACTTTGCATTAAAATGGAGCTCATAGTGTATGCCTTTCCCTCGTGATTACTATTGAATAAACGCGCATCATTTATGTATGCGGAAAGTATCGCGGGGTTTTACGGCAGGAAAGCTCTAAAGAATATGTTTTGTGAACTGTGAAATCCTTTTCGTTGGAGCATACGGTCAGAATTTTAAGGTAAATTATTTAATTTACATTGCACCAATTTTACCTTAAAAGGTTTGCTTTTTTTCATATTATTAACTGATTTTATGCTTGACTGCGATAATTTATCGCCCATAAGCAAACGCATTTTCCAAACGTTTCCAGATTTCGTTTCACTTTTGCTTCACTTTTACACGCCATATAAAATCACATCTATTGTCTATTTTACGTCAAAAATAGGCGATAAAAGTGTCTTTGTAACTTAACTACCGTCGAGACAAAGCCTTATAAGCTTTTTCTCCTGTCCCGCACATCCTTTCACAAAGAAATTAATCACTTCAAACCTAAAATTTACGGGACCCTATTCGTTGTTGTCTATCATCGGCTGATTCTAATATGATAATAGAGTATTTTTTGTAAGCGGTCAAGAAAAAAACATGCAAATTGATGATTCTGGTGCTCAATCGGCTAAAATTACCAATTTATAGGTAGTCTATAGAGTACGATAGGGCGAATGTTCTTGATTTTCGGTCGCAAAAATAGTACAATTATATAATGAACTGGGGTTTGAATCGTAAATGGGAGGATGAAAAGACGCAGATGCTTATCCAGAGCTCTTTTAGATTATAACAGCTTAACCTGCCTGATATTATGTGCGTCCTTAATATTATCAATTCTCCTGAATAAAGTGGGGATGGTAGTCTTAAAACTATGAGAATTTCTCGATTGGTTGTGGTGATTTTTTATGTGGCTGGTCTCTGTACTTGCGGCACGAGTTTTGCCGGGCAGATTATCGCTTGGGGTTACAATGGTAATGGCCAATGCGATGTGCCGGACGGTAATGATTTTGTGGCTGTTTCCGCCGGTGCATATCATGGATTGGCTCTTAAATCCAACGGCCGAATTGTAGCCTGGGGCGGCAACGAATTTGGCCAGTGTAATGTACCTGACGGTAACGATTTTATAGCTATCTCTGCTGGTTCTTATCACAATCTTGCCTTAAAATCCGACGGTTCTGTGGTAGCATGGGGTACAAATAAGGGTGATGTTCTTGATGTGCCGGACGGAGATTATATAGCCATTTCTGCAGGTGCATATCATAATCTGGCCTTGAAAACCAACGGCTCGGTAGCAGCCTGGGGTTCAAATTCAGCCGGTGAGCTTGATGTGCCGGACGGTAACGATTTTGTAGCCGTTGCTGCCGGCTGGTCTTTTAGCCTTGCTTTAAGATCTGACGGCTCAATTATTGCCTGGGGCAGTAATGAAGCGGGTCAGCTTAATGTTCCTGCCTGTCCCGAGCACGGTCGAGGGGACGGAAACTATATTGCCGTCGCTGCGGGCGGCAAACAAGGTGTAGCTCTGAGAGCTGACAGGTCGGTTGTAAGCTGGGGTGCGATTGAGGCTACTGTGGTTCGGCCTCCCAGCCAGGACTTTAAGGCTATTGCCGCGGGAAGCAATCACTGCCTGGCGCTGCAGAACAACGGCTCGGTTGTAGGTTGGGGCTCAGGTGAGGATGGTCAAGTTGATATTCCTAATTATACACAAAACAATTTTATCGCTATTGCAGCCGGAGACAGGTTCAGCCTGGGCATTTATCAAGGCCAGCAACGTATCGAAAACCAGTGGTATGTTTCGCCCACCGGCTCACCTTATGGAGACGGCTCTCCAGATAACCCATGGGACCTTACAACGGCCTTGGAAAGCACATTAGTCGAACCTGGTCATACAGTCTGGATTGCCGATGGTACTTATCATGGTCCGTTTGTCAAGCCTTCGATTCCATCTGGAATCGAAAGTAAACCGATAATATATCGGGCTATACCTGGCCATAGAGTGATCCTTACCGCTGATAAGATGGAACAGATTGTGCTCAGAAATAGCGCTGACTATGTTTGGTTTTGGGGTTTGGAAGTAACAATAGATGGTGCTGAGGAACTCGGATTATGGGGTAATGCGGTTAAGCAGGATGAAGGCAGGGGTGCCAAATATATCAATATGGTCGTCCATGATTGTCCAAATCGCAGCGGTTTCTATGTGGCCGGCATCGGTACGGAGTTCTATGGATGTCTGTCCTATCGTAATGGACGCTGGGCGAATGGGCTTGCACATGGCCTATACTGTCAAAATAAACCGGATGACACTAACGGTTCCTTGGAAAAGCTGCCCTGGATGAATTTCTTCGATTGTATCGCTTTTGACAACTTCGGTTGGGGCATACACAGCTATGCAGAATATAACAGTATGGCAAATATGCTTTACGATGGCGTTGTTGCATACGGCAATATCGTGGGCGACTTTATAAGTGGCGGTAATGGGCACGACGATAATTTCATCGTCCGCAATTGCTTTACCTATTTTCCACATAACGAAAGAACGAGCGCTGAGTTTGGATATAACTCGGCGTTTAACGGCAGTCTTATAATCGAAAACAGCGCATTCATTGGTGGTGAAAGTGCCGTTTCGCTACATAATTGGCAGGATTTGACCTTCCAAAACAACACGTGTTACGCTCCAAACGGGCTGCTGATGAGTGTAACTACGCCGGACACTGTTTTTGAATATAACTTGGATAATAATAGATATTATATGGATGGCAGCTACTTAGCGAGTTTAAACGACCTTGATTACCGTACACTTATGCTCTGGCAGCAGGAAACAGGCTGGGACTCAGGCAGCATAAATAGTGTTGGTGGGCCGAATGATGTTTGGGTGTTTTTCCGCCCAAATAAATATGAGCCGGACCGCGCCTTTCTTGTTATTTACAATTGGCCGGGGAACGAGACGGTTTCCATTGCATTTTCAAAGCTATGGGGCGTAAAAAAATACGAGCAGTACCAGTACAAGATTGTCGGTGTGGATGACATCTGGGGTGAACCTGCGGAAGGAATAATAGATGGCAAATACATCAAGCTGGAAATGACCGGCCCTTACGCTCCGCAGTTTGGTTGTTTCCTTGTCACCCGCTGGATTCCGTAAACATGCCTTGTTCACTCGTCGCCGTGCCGGCGACGGCTAAACAGTTTTCGAATGGAAGGGAACACCAACACAAAGTTCTTAGAAAAAAGATTCCCTGTAAAAACAAATTAGGTATAATATTTGTTAATTGGTGATTGATTTTTAATCTTTGAATTTATTGGTAGGAGCATATATGTCAGGCCATTCTCATTGGGCGGGAATAAAGTATAAAAAAGCAGCTATTGATGCCAAGCGCGGCAAGATGTGGAGCAAGATAGCCCGAATGATAATAGTCGCTGCCAAGTCCGGCGGTGGTGACCCGGCTGCGAACTTGTCTCTGCGTTATGCCATCGACAAAGCCAAAGCTGCCAATATGCCGAAAGATACCATCGAAAAGGCGATCAAAAAGGGCACCGGCGAGCTGGAGGGAACTACTTTTGAAGCGGTGCTCTACGAAGGCTATGGGCCGGGCGGCGTAGCTATAATGGTCGAGGCATTGACGGACAATCGAAATCGAACCGCACCGGAAATCAGGAGAATTTTTGAAAAACATGCCGGCTCATTAGGCACGACCGGCTGCGTCAACTGGATGTTCAACAAAAAAGGACTTATTACAGTAAGCACCGACCAGGCCGACGAAGACCAGCTTTTAGAGCTTGCTTTATCTGCCGGCGCCGATGATATGGAAAATACGGGCAGTGTCTATGAAATAACCTGTGACCCGGATGCTTATGACGAATTAAAAAAGGCGCTAACAGAAAGAGAAATACCAATGGAGGTGGCTGAAATTTCAATGGTACCGCAAAATATGGTGCCGGTTAGTGAGGCGAACACAGCAAGGAAAATAATTTCCCTCATGGAGGCTCTGGAAGATCACGACGATGTTCAAAATACCTTTTCAAACTTCGACGTCCCGGAGGATGTAATGGAGGGCATATCTTGAGTGAGTTAAACGGTTGCGGTTGCGAAACTCGTCTCGGTCCCTTAGGGATACGTATTACAAAACGAGCTGCGCAACCGTTAAACGAAAAACGAGTTATTGAGCGTTGCGTTATTTTTTGTTTGTTTCATCGGTAAGTTCTTTCACCTTTTTGATTGCGAATTGGTATTTCTC
>CAZDQP010000166.1:0-5060 GCA_964507485.1 uncultured Pirellulales bacterium
GTGCATGGCTTGTCGGTTTAGGTATGGCCGGATTAGTCATTGGAATAGGTCATTTTACCCGTTATCGGCCAGGGCTGGTCTGGATTGTTACGTTTGTATTCTTTTTGTTGGCTGTTGTAACGTTTGAAATAAGAATAGGTTTTGATGAATTAGATTACCAGTTGTATGTAGCCAAGAATAATCCGGAGCAGGCAGTCGAATTTCACGACCACAGTGTGAGGGAATTACTGGATGAAATGATTAGCAGTCCTTCCTCCAGAGTGAAAAGGTATCTTAAGAGTTCATTTTATCCTACCGAACCGATACTGCTTCGCGCGAAGTTGAAAGAGAGACTCAAAGATGAGCTGGGCCGTGGTCATTGGCCTTGGTGGTTTACAGTTCCGCCGGAACTAAACTACCAAACGAAGAAACGATGGCTATCCGCCCAGTACGACACCTTTATAAACAGGCGTCCAACCAGCCGACGGATGCCTATAGCGCTTTATTACAAAGCACTTCTTAGCGAATACAGTCCCGACATCGAGATGTTTGAGCAGAAAGAAATATTGCATTTTTACAGCGATTGTCCATTCGAGTACTCACAGGACAGCTGGGAGTGGTTGTACGCGGAATTCGGTAGCAGCGCGGAATCATTGGAGGCGAGATGGCGCCTGGCGAAACATTTGGCAGGTCGGCGTGAGTTTGAGCAGGCGGACAGACTACTTGCTGAGGCACAGGATATGGCGGCGGAGCAATTGAAATTGCTTGAAAAAAAACAAGCAAGGGACGATACATTCCTTAGTTTATTTCAGCCTCCTGCTGATTCGGCAATGACGGTGTTTAAACTAAACGAGTTGCGAGTAAAATTGCATCAGCTGCGCAGCCTGATAGGGACGGAAAATAGAGTTAATGAGAAGAAAGCAGAAGAGCGATTGGCGAGATTCGTTATGTTAAACCCCCATGCCTCCGATGATTACGCACGTAGTCTTGACGAATTGCTGGGACAAATGAGCAAAAGTGACCCTCTCCGGGACAATGTTCTGCTGGCGCAAGTGAAGTTCATTGCTGATGAGCAGTTGAGGGCTGATAAATTATCCCAGTTACACGAAAAATTCAGGGACAGCGATGGCGGAATGCAGGCATTATACGAGTTGACACGTTTGAAGATTGGTTTGTATCAGGGTGAATCAAATCCGGAGCGTAAGAAAAAATACTTAGGCGAGACAAGGGCACTTTTGACCAGTTTTATCAGCTTGTATCCGGACAGCTTTTGCGCAGAGCAGGCCAGAAAGAATCTTGATAATCTGCCTGCGAATTGAATATTTTAACACCTTTTCCCAATCACTGGTTGTCTGAGACGCTACATTCAGGTTGACTTTATCCGTAGATTTTGCTATCATAAGTTGTGATTATTGAGAATTTTTTGCTTTATTACATAATCGTATAGGACTAATCTGGCTAAAGTGGGCAAAATTGTTTGCCCTGTTTGGGGTTTAGCTGAATGGAAATTGCTGACATACCAAATTCTCCCGGTGCAGGTAATCGGAAGGTTCTGTTTATAGGCGATATTGACGGAGCTTTTTTAGATTCTGATGCTATTCGCCAACTGCCCTGCGAAGTACAGGTCAATTTATCTAAAGCAATTGAGAAGGCAGCGAAGAATAGCTTTATGGCTATCGCGGTCGTAATCTCTGGAATGTCTGGAAATTTAGCTTCGGCCCTGAAATCCTTAAGACAAGTAAATCGCGGTGCTAAAATTATTCTTCTGGCACAGGCGTATGAGGAGCCGTTAGCAATGCAGATGATTGATTCTGTTTTCGATAGAGCAGCTTTAGCGGATGATTATTTGATTTGTCCGGTTCAGGCAGATAGATTTTATGAATCCATTATGCCTGACGATGGCGGTGAGGGAACAGTATCGGGGACTACTGTTGCGGTTGATGCGGACAGTGAGAGGGTAAGGCAGCTTGAAAAGCTTGCTACCGAGGATGAGCTGACGGGATTGAAGAACAGGAGATATATATGGGAATTTTCCAGGCAGATTATAGAACGTGCCGGTAGGGAAAACGAGAGAGTAACGCTGCTTATTTTCGATATTGATAACTTCAAACATTATAATGACGTTTATGGTCATTCGGCTGGTGATGAAATTTTAAAACAAGCTGCTGTTTTGATGCGGCGGTGCTGCCGAAGACACGATGTTGTAGGCAGAATCGGAGGGGATGAGTTTGTAGTTGTTTTCTGGGACGACCCGCAGATAAAGCTGTCTAAAGAAGAAACAGAAAGGCGCTCGTTGATGTCTGACCATCCTAAGGAGGCGATTTTTATAGCGAAGCGTTTTGTAAAAGAATTGGGTAAAGCGGAACTGCATTTACTCGGTCCGGAGGGCAAAGGCGTTTTGACAATAAGTGGGGGTTTGGCGAGTTTTCCCCGTGACGGCTCGACAATAGATGAGATTTTCAAACAGGCTGACAAAGCCCTGCTGGAAGCGAAACGCAGCGGGAAAAACAAAATTTACCTAGTAGGAAATCCACAAAGCGACATTGCCGAGGTTTAAATAAACCTGCGAATTTGGAAGAACTGAAAATTTTATCATCACTGATGATTGAGTATGATTATTTTGGTCGGACCGAGTAGCTTGTATCGTATTCCTCGCCAAATTATAGTTCTGCCAAAAACGGAAGAGATGATGAGAAACAGCATCAATAACGACCATACCCAGAAAAAAAGTATGTCAGCAAAGCAAGCAGCTCTCATTGCCTTGTGTTCGTGTTTGAGCAATATATGGGCTATTTTCTGACGCAGAACTGCGCGAATAAACTGGGCGAGGTAAAATAAAACGGGTACGGCGGCATAAAGAGGCAGGTTTTTATCCCCGATTTTCGTGGCATAGACTGCCAAGACAGCTCCGGCCCATAGACCCAATATTGAATATAGATTGCTACATAATCCGAACCACCAGGTTCCCGGTGTGTATATACGTGTTATTAGAAATTGTCTTCGGCCAAATTCAAAAAGTTTGCTCCATGTTGTAGACTCATGCGAAGCCACGAGGCAAGCAGGGACAAATACTACTATCTTGCCTGCTTTTTTGACGGCGTAGCTGAGTGATAAATCGTCGCTTAAGGCTTTCGGCCAAATTTTATCGAGCCCCACCTGTTTAAAGGTATCGAGCCGTATAGCCATTGAGCCGCCCCAAGCTTGGTTGAAGGGAGTATTACCAAGCAGCTGGGCGATTTTAGAGTTTACGGCCGACAGAGCCATGCTGGCCAGATTGTTTTTCTTGGGCACGAACCAACGATAGCCGCTCGCAGCCCCGTTTTTTGACTTTCGAAGAGGATAAACTATTTGGCTTAGCCAGTCGCTATGCACGCTGATATCCGAGTCAGCGAACGCCAAAACCTCAACATCGTTTCCAATTCTTTTGTAACAATACAACAAATTGTGGATTTTTTGACTGCAGTATTGTGCCTTACCGGCTACTAATACTTGTACGTCGTCGGCTTTCGAGCTTTGGCTCAAACGGTTTTTCAATTCGCATAACGAGGTATAGGCAGGGTCTGATTTGTCAGCGACCACAAACCACAGCAGATAATTTTCATATTCCTGATTAAAGAATGAAGTGATGTTTTGCTGGAAGGCTGAATCCAGACCTTTACAAGGCACAATTAAGACTGTACGGGGTCGGTATGATAAACGTTTCTTTTTGTATTTTGTCAGCACATAATGATAATTTTTATATGTCTGAAACGAAAAGAGTAATTGCGATAGAATCAATGCTATAGCTATATAGTAATACCAATTCATATCGATCGTGTTTAATTGAATAATTCGATAGTGTTCAAGATATAGAGGCTAACGGTACTATCGAGTCAATCAGCATCTCAACAGTATAAGATTTTGCCAGGTTGATTGGAAGCAGACAGCCGTGATTGTGGTCTGAGGCGATGATTATGAGATTTTCTCCGGCTCGACTCCATCCTTTTTGCTGTGATTGATGACCGAGAATAAAAATGTCGACATCGAGCAACTTGGTCATTTTGTCGAGTGTTTGTTGACCGAAGTTTCTACCCCAGGTTAACAGGTAAGCTGAACCCGGTTTTTCACAATCGTTGTTTTCCAGAGGTCTATTCAAAACCTGCTGGTCAAATTTATCTGTGAAACGACCGGCGGGGAGCGAGTGCGACAGCCATATTCTGTTTTCACATCTCACCGCCAGAGGTTGTGAAAATAGTAATTGTTTTATTGCTGATTTGATGTTGTCTGCTGCTTCTTTGAATTCATGCTCTATGGCCAATCGCATTAGACGATTCATTTCCTCGCCGTCTTTCATAACTTTATTGTTATTTATAAAGGAAATATCATGGTTTCCCATAATAATATGAACACGGTCAGGGAAGTTCAACTTATAACGGACAATATCGAACAACAGTTTGTAAGACAGGCAACCGCCTTGTTCATCTTTAGGGCCTCCGTGTATAATTTCCTGCAGGAGGACGTGTCTGTTGGTGTTATTGGCTAAGTCGGCGAAAGCAACTATCCTTTCGAAGTTTCGCCGGTGCCCGTGAATATCGCCGGTTGCAATTAGCCGGACATCAGCAGGCAGGTGAATCAAATTGCCCCGTCGAAACCTGTCTGTGTTATTTGCTTCTACACCACTGTTTAGCAAATCAATTATTGTTTGAGGCATTTTTATTCGTTTTTATTTGGCCACCCAATATACTGTGGATCAGCAGGTCTAATCTCGATATGACCGTCATCATATTACGTGGGCGTTTCATAGGCTCATCTTCTATGCAGTCCATTACGAGTTTTGAGACTCCTATCGGCAGTTGTTTTTTCAGTTCGTGAGGGGCGAGACGAGGTTGGGGTATGGCTAGGCCGAGACTGTTCTTTTTAGGTATCAAGGTCGGGACGTTCTTTCCCGTAAGAGCCCAGTACATTGTTGCTCCCAGATTAAAGATGTCGGTTTTTGGACCAAGTGCTTTACGCCTAACTTGTTCAGGTGCGATGTAATCAGGTGTACCCTGAATGCGCGGCTTTATAGTTCCGATTTTGCAGCTCTGGCCGAGGTCTATAAT
>CAZDQP010000167.1:0-5031 GCA_964507485.1 uncultured Pirellulales bacterium
AACAGTTCGAGTTCGGGCTTTTTATCCATTTTGTTGAACCTCGCAAAAATTCGGCTAAACTAATATAATAAACATCAATAAATTTGGCAAGGTTGAAAAATGTCTTGGAAAGATAAAAAGGCAGTTGTATTGCTAAGCGGTGGCCTTGATTCATCTACAACTTTAGCCATAGCTTGCAACGAAGGTTTCCTCTGCTACGCTTTGACTTTCAGATATGGTCAAAGGCACTGGCGGGAAATCGAGGCTGCAAGGAAAGTAGCTAATTCTCTTGAAGTAATTGAACATCGCTGCATAGATATCGATTTAGCCCAGTTCGGTGGTTCAGCACTAACTGATTCGGCTGTTAAAGTACCAAAAGAGAGGACTGGTTTAGGCAGTTCGTGTCGGATACCAATAACCTATGTACCTGCCCGCAACACAGTATTTCTAAGTTATGCCCTTGCCTGGGCCGAAGTAATCTGTTCGTTTGATATCTTTATAGGTGCCAACGCCGTTGACTATAGTGGTTATCCTGACTGCCGGCCTGAGTTTATAACGGCTTTTGAAGAAATGGCAAACCTCGCCACAGCGGCAGCTATCGAGGGAAAGGGCAAATATAAAATTCATACCCCGATTATAAATATGACCAAAAGCGAAATTATTCTTACAGGTATAAAACTCGGCGTCGATTATTCGCTGACCCATAGCTGCTATGACCCAGATGAGAGAGGCAGAAGTTGCGGGCGATGTGATTCCTGCATATTAAGATTAAAGGGTTTTGCGGAAGCAGGTGCTAAAGACCCCATTGAGTATGTAGAGAAATAATCAAGTATGATAATAAACGAGATATTCTATTCTCTGCAAGGTGAGGGACTCCTAGCTGGTATTCCCAGCGTTTTTGTGCGTCTGGCAGGATGCCCTTTGCGCTGCCATTGGTGCGATACAAAATATGCATGGGACGATAAAGCAGGAGATGATTACAGTATCGAAAAAATCCTCCAAACGGTTCAACAATGGTCCTGCAAGTTCATTGTAATAACTGGTGGTGAGCCAATGGCAAATTCTAATCTACCAGAGTTGCTACAACGATTGAAGACATCTAACAGGCACATAACGGTCGAAACGGCAGGCATTAAATTCATACCGGATTTAGCATGTGATTTAATGAGTATTAGCCCGAAATTAAGCAACTCTATGCCTAATGAATCCAAATCTACAAAAATTCATGATTCCTTAAAGATAGACACAGATATCTTACAAAAGCTGATTAACAATTATAAATACCAGCTAAAATTTGTAGTAAATTCACAAAACGATTTAGTAGAAATACAACAAACAATAGAAAAACTTAAAAATGTCGACACGAATAAGGTAATGTTAATGCCACAGGCAGCTACAAGAAACGAATTTTTGACAAGGTCGCCAATAGTAGCGGAAATGTGCAAACGTACCTGCTTTGTTTTTTGTCAGCGACTGCAAATCCTTCTGTGGAACAATACAAAAGGAAAGTAGCACAGAATATTCTTTCGAGCGAAGGTTTCACTGTTTGGCCACCAAAAGAATCACATCTTCAAAATCGAGATTCGCCTAAAATGGGAATTGTTATTTGACATTTGTCGGCAGATAATCAATAATCAGTGTACAAGGCCTGCTTAAAGCGGGTCGAATATCCGCCTTTAGCTACATACAGGTCGCCCGGGTGGCGGAATTTGGCAGACGCGCCAGCTTGAGGGGCTGGTGGGCTTCGGCTCGTGCTGGTTCGAATCCAGTCCCGGGCACTGGTTTTAATCTTAAACAGTATTTTTTTCTATGACATTATTGTCTTGACCATATAGATGGGAAGGCTATAATCAAGTCATGTTTTTCATTTTTCTAAACCCCTGCTTTTTCCTCTCTCCCCTCCCTCCGCATAGCAGGGGTTTTTTGTGACATCCGGTTTCTGCTATATATTGTGTGCTTATCCTTGTCGTATCTGATTTTTTTCATCTCGAACCGTTTTTTCTTTAGGATGCTACCCCGTATATCCTGGATTGTATTCTTCTCCTTTGGATGGCTACTATCCTTGCTACCCTTAAAGGTATAAATCAAACCACCTGTTACCAGAGTCACAATAAACACCCACACAGAGAAACCATAAGAACACACAAGACCATAGTTCTCTATCACAGTAAAACCAGCTAATACAATAGCTGCTATTCCACACCACATAGTAATAAACTGTTTCTGGTTCATAATCCGAATCTCCTTATCTGATTAAAATCAGCCATCCTATTATTCTTCAACTCTAAATTATATATTCTCTTTATGCTGTCACTTGTTTTTTCAGTCATCAACGGTCAATAACTATATATCAACTCAGGCCCAACCGTTCAGCCTCGGTATCAAGGCCATATTGCTTCATCTTTTTATACAAAGTTGTTCGGTTTATCTGTAAAACTTTAGCGGTATTCTGTCTGTTCCAGTGATTGGCCTCAAGCGCTTGACGAATGAGATTTTTCTCCGGCTTAGCCAATGCTTCTTTTAAGCTTATCGGATTATATGTTTTTTGCTTCCGGCTTTGCTTGATTGTGTCCGGTAAATCGAGAAAGCCAATAAATTTATCTTTACTCAGCAGTACTGCTCGTTCAATCGTATTTTCCAGTTCGCGTACATTACCAGGCCAAGAATAGCATTCCAAATACTCCATCGCCTCATCGGTAATACCAAATTTCTCTTTTTTGTGTTGTGTGCAGTAAACCCGCAAAAAATGCTTTGCCAATAGTCGGACATCACCAACCCTCTCGCACAAAGGCGGAAGGTTTATTGTCACTACATTTATACGGTAATACAAATCTTCGCGAAATCTGCCCTGCTTTACTTCTTCGTTCAAATCTTTATTTGAAGCAAGCAATATTCGTGTATCGACAGTTTCGGTCTTATTACTGCCAACCGGTTCGAACTGTTTGTTCTCCAGAACTCGCAAAAGCTTTATTTGAAGAGCTGGTGAAGCATTGGCAACCTCATCGAGGAAAATCGTTCCGCCATTTGCCGCCAGAAATTTGCCTTCTTTATTGCTTACAGCACCGGTAAACGCCCCCTTTACATGACCGAATAATTCACTTTCAAGCAGTGTTTCCGGCAATGCTCCACAACCAACCTCTACGAATGGCTTATTTCTTCGACTTGAGCGGTGATGTATCACCTTCGCCATCATACTTTTACCAGTACCGGACGGACCTGCCATTAGTACCGTTGATGTGCTATCGGCAACGGCCTCTACAAGTTCGAATATTTTTGCCATTTTGTAGTCATGGCTGATTATATTTTCCAAACTATACTTTTGTTTTAGTTGTAATCGTAAACTCTCGTTTTCACTTATAAGTGATTGCTGCTTAATTGCTCTTTCCACCACAAGACGCAACTCATCATCTACAATCGGTTTGGTGAGATAATCGTATGCACCTCGCTTGATGGCTTTGACCGCGCTTTCGATACTGCCATAACCGGTTATTGTAATTACTACTGTCTGTGGATAGCTTTTTCCGACGATATCCAATAATTCAAAACCGTCTCCATCCGGGAGATTAACATCTGTTATAACGAGGTTGTAGCTTTGCTCTTCCAACTCAGCCAGTGCACTCTTTAACGTTTCGGCACCGCTTGTCCTAAACCCTTCGAGCGACAAAAATTCGCACAGCGAATCCAATATGATTTTATCGTCGTCTACAACAAGAATATTTTTAGCTCTCATAGTTTCTCAACCAGTTTTCAGGATTTTCACGTTGCTGCAACAGGCAAATACACAGTAAATATACTTCCGCCACCAGGTGCATTTTCAGCAGTTATTTTGCCGTTGTATCCTTCTATTATGTCTTTACATACTGCTAATCCCAATCCTGTCCCTTTGCTCTTGTCTTTTGTTGTGAAGAACGGCTCAAATATCATTTTGGCATTTTCTGAGGCGAAACCGGAACCCGTGTCATGAAACTCCACTACAACAGTGTTCTCTGCTGTCAAATGTGTTGAGATCGTGAGTTGCCCACCATCCGGCATCGCATCCAGTGCATTCTTTATAAGGTTGCAAAATACCTGAAATAAATTGCCGCTCCGGATTTCTGGTACACCAGCAGCATATTTCGATGATATCTGAACATTTGAGGTCTCTGCTCTTGTGCCCATAGTTTTTATAGCGTCTTCAATAATCTGCTCAATTCTGATACGTTCAAACGGCGCATAAGTGCTGCGAGAGAATTCCAACAGTTCACTTACGATTTGAACCATTCTCATAAGTCCCTGACGGCACTGCATAAGGTATTCTTTAGCTTTTTCAAGATTTTCCCGCTCAACGATTCTTATTGTAAGATTGATATAGCGCAGTATTCCATCCATAGGATTATTTAACTCGTGTGCCACCTTAGAAGTGAGTTTGCCAAGCGTAGCCAGTCTTTCGACGTCAGCCAACTGTCTTTGAAAATTGGCCTTTTCGGCGATTTCTGCCCTTTCAGATGATGGCTTGTTGTGGTTCGGCATAGCTCAAATAACAAGTATATTTCAACATTATTTGGGTATAGATGTTGTAAAAAAACAACATTACCTGTTCTTTTTCGGATTGAAAAGGCCGCTTGTTTAGTTAAAAGCGCAACATTCTGTAGAATAAACAGATAAACAGATTTTTTCGGTCCTTGTTTTGAATTTAAACAGCAGAAATGAGCTTCCGGCGTGGTTATTTCGCAACATTATGAATGCTTTCTCAATCAAAACACATTCAAAGTTTGCCATCGATGGCGGTATTAACTCTACTTAACTTTATAGCTGTTAAGCAATTGTAAAAGTAAAATGGTCTATTTACTAATCACTTGTTTTGGTATGTACTTTGCACATCTAAATGAGTTAGCTTTATGAGGATAATCAAAATTGAGCAGGGAGGCAGATGATGGATAGTCTTGAAAAGAGAAAGTTTAAGCGATTACAAATAACGCTTGGTTTATCTTGCCGAAAATCTGAATCGGCAGAAAAAGAATCCCGTAAAAACCGCACGATAAACGTCAGTCCGGGTGGTTTGTACTTTGAGAC
>CAZDQP010000168.1:0-4978 GCA_964507485.1 uncultured Pirellulales bacterium
TGTAAGAACAATCCCTTGGTTTTTGTGGCCTATTGCAGTTGTGTGGAGGCTAATAGAGCTAACATTGATAGTTACCGGGCGGATTTTGGGCATTATTTTATCATTAGGATTGATGATTGTCGGAGTTGCGCTTACTATGATGGTTACCGGCGCTGTGATAGGTATTCCAATCGCCATCCTCGGTTTTCTGCTGATGATACGAAGTATATTTTAACTGGACCTGTATAAAAATCAGTAGTTGAAGGGAGACACAATATGAATAAGAGCCACATCGCCTTAATTGGATTACTTATTAGCTTGGCAGTAATTCTTCCCGGTTGTCTTGCAGCGGTAGTGGGGGTCGGGGCTGTGGGAACCGTGGCTTACATTAAGGGCGCCCTTGAGGCTTATGAGGCGGAAAATGTCACTACCGTTTACGAAGCTGCAAAGAAGACTGCGGATGAGCTTGATTTAACAATAACGGAAGAAAGCAAAGATGTTCTTTACGCTGAAATTATTGCCCGTGACCCTGAGAACAGAAAAACCACAATAAAGATAAAGGGAACCTCTCCGAAAACTTCCAAGCTGTCGATTCGCGTAGGTCTTTTGGGAAACGAGGCAAGGTCATCGTATATTTATCAGAAAATCCATGAAAATCTCAAAATAAAAGAACCCTCTGAAGTTAAAAAATATTAACCCAAGCCGGTAGTCTTTTGCCAAAGATAAAAGTACCTAAATTACCATTTTCAGATTAGCCATATGCAGTCAACATGGTCAAGGCGGCCAAGGTGGCCAAAGAAAAGTGTTGACCATCTTGGCCATCTTGAAGGTGAAGATTGCCTGACCATTTGGAACTCTTAGATATGTTGATTATCTGTCCTCTGTAGGGCGGGGTTTTAATCCTTCGAATCAGCTCTTACTGTCATTTCGACCGAAGGAATCCCTTAGGGAGTCCGAAGCGGAGAAATGACAATGGGAATTGAGGTCACTTTTGTCCGGTTCACGCGTTTCAGGCAGTCGGCTCAGACAATGCTTTAGGAGATTCTCCGCACAATAATGCGATCTTGTAAACGGCGTGCGTAAGTGCGTCCAACGAAAGGCAGACACCAGAGGCGCGGATGTCTCCACCATCTATAAAAGATACAGGCAAACAACTTGATAAGAACGGGAAGTTCGCTCCAGTTAGCATCTTCTGCCTTCATTGATTCAAGCGCAGTTTGATAGTGAGATGAGAGATTGTTAATAAGTACAATCTTGGCATACGCAAAAGAATAACTGCCGCCTTTGTGATATTGAGTTGCCTTACGATACCATTCAGCAGCTTTGATTGGCTCTTTCATTATCACATAGCAGTCTGCTGTTACTACCATGACCAAACTCATCACCGTATCGTACTGATTTTTTTCTACACCTTCGGGTATTTCAAGACTGTGGAGAGGTGTCAATATTTCAAGTGCTTTTTCAGGACGACAGCGCCACCATACAAGATGACTGGAAGCTTCACACGAAGCTTTCACAACATTTTCCAATACAGGAGACATAGTATTAGGTTCTTCCTCCAAACGCTGTGGCTCAGTAGCGATGCTTCTTCGCTACGAAGCACGAGGAAACCAGACTGATTAAAAATTTATCCGCCAATCCATGTTGCGGGTTTATGGTAACATTATACAATTTCCCTTTTCGATGAATCAAGGTTTAGAAGTCTTGACAGATCTGTTCTGCAGAAATGATTTTCGATTGTAGTATTCGTATAGTGTTACCATCGAACCTTTTTTTGATCCGACTAATTTCATTGATCAGATCCAGCCTTTCGGATTCTTCTTTGATTATTATGTAGTTTATATCGTTCGGCTCAAAGTGAAGTCTTGCTTTCTTGAGTTTCTTATTTTCTTCAGATAACAGAAGATCTTTAAACTGATTTTCCAACAACATGATTTGCTTACCACCATATGAGGAAGGATCAGGTACGTATCTCCTCTCCCTTTCATCGTAATATTTTAAAATTTCGCCTCCATCTGCAATACAATCAAAAGGCTTTGTGAATGTGAAAAGCTTCAGCAGCAATTCAAGCCATTCAGTTATGGGTTTGACCTCAACTCCAACTTTGTTAATATTCTCTAAGTATCTTCCAATGCCAGTAAAAACATCCTTTATTATTTCAGTAGTTTCAGATCCCTTTCGCAAATATAGAACTGGATTCAGTCTGTTTCTTTCTGCCCACTCCATTGACATACCAATTCCGTAGTTTCCATACTTCGTCGTATGTTTAAATACCATGGATAGGGGAATATCACAAAAACTAACCATAGGTAATCCATATTTGAAAGATGTTGTTTTGTCAATTTGATAGTATTCTAAAGATAATTTTGGATAGAATTCGTTTTCCAATATTCCAAGAAGGCTTCCCTTCTTTGTAAAATGAAAAAGTGTATTAGAGCTAATAGCTGGCATTAATTTTACCCTTCTTTTTCTGATATATTAATGCTATTCACCACTTCCGGCTTTGCCATAAGTTGAAACCCATACTACGTACCCAAGGTACTACGCAGGGTAAAATCCGCTTTGTTGTTGCTCGGAATTATACCGGCAAGCCGGAAGAAAGACAAATACTAAATCCTAATTACTAAATCCTAAACAAATTCGAAATCCCAATGTTCCAATTCTCGAAACTTTCTTTTTTTGGTCATTTGAATTTTGGTAATTTGGTATTGTTTCGAATTTCGTATTTAGATATTAGGATTTCTATTTCAGCTATAATTGGTGTGAATCTCGCGCATAATTGGCGCCATATATTGGTTCAGGCAGCCTGCTAGGCAGCGATGAATCCGGACCTTAAGCGTTATAATTTCTCCTCTTAAGGGAACTAATTAATGGAGGTGATACGGCATGGAGGCCCATATTGAGAGAGAACAGAGGTGTTATTTATACGTAGTTATTAATGACAGGATTTGGGTTAAAATAAGTGCATAAACGCAAAAATGGAAATAGGCAAGATGAGACTGACAACCGAACAACGTCTGGAATATTTAGAGCGAGAGGTGGTTGTGCTGCATGATACTGTGAAGCTGCTGCATAGGCTATTAAAGCAGCAGCGCGAGCTAATACATGATTATATTACCCATACGGTAGCTTCTACAGTTGGTGGTGATGAGCAGAGTAATGGAAATGTTCGCCCTGAAAGGGCTTTATATACCTTTGTCTGCAAGCGGAGATTAGACATAATCGAGAGGCAGATTGAGAAACTCCATAAGATAGTGGAAGCACCAGGATTCGGGCTGAAAGCCGGGTAAAATTCTTATTATTATCAATTCTTCGCAGGGATTTCGAGATTTCTTTTACATCGTGGACAGGTTACAGTTCTGCTTTTGTAATTTGGCGGGATTTTGAGGTTCAATCCGCAAACACAGGTTAAAAATGCAAATTGGTTGACCTTTCGCATAATGTCGCCGACCTGGCGGAGTTGTTTTTCGAGGTGTTCTTCCTTCTTAACTTCAGCGTGGGGACCGCGTAAAGGTAGGTCTTCTTTGGCCAGCGCTGCTGTGGGGACGATAGTTTTATGATGCGTTACGGCTGTATAAGCATCCGAGTAACTTCTAAAAGATGCGCCGGTCAGACTGCGCAGGATTCTTATACGCTCGGAAATCGGAGGATGTGTGCTGGTCCAGTCAGATAGCTTTCTTTGCCCTTTTCTCTTGAACGGATTTGCGATATACATAGGAGCGGTGACCTTGTTGGCGGCGGCTATTTGTGGAGAAGGGTCGTTTGCGATTTTCTCCAAGGCGCTGGCCAGACCCTCAGGATAGCGAGTCAGTCTTACGGCACCGGCGTCGGCGAGATATTCGCGTTTTCTTGAAAGTGCAAAATATAATAGATACGCCATGATAGGTGCCAGAATTGCTGCGACTATTGCGATTATGAGTATAACCAACTGGGCTTGGCCACCGCCTCTTCCGCCGGATGAGTACCTTCTGCGCGAACCCATCGAGCTGTAGAACATGCCTCGCAAAAAGACCTGTGAGAGCAATACTATCGCGCCGAGCATTATGCCGGCAAGTGTGACGTAAAGAATGTCACGATGTACGATGTGACTTACTTCGTGAGCGACAACGCCCTGCAGCTCATCGCGGTTGAGCCTGCCTAAAAGACCTGCAGTTACAGCGACGGATGCCGTCTTGGGACTTCGGCCCGTTGCAAAGGCATTCGGAGCAGGGTCGTTGATAATATAAATTTTCGGCATTGCCGGCAGACCGGCCGCGATTTTCATTTCTTCAACGACATTGAAAAGCTGAGGGTGGACATCATGAGTGACAGGCTGTGCCCTGCTGGCTGTTAAAAGGATTTGGTCGCCGCTTGAAAAGCTCACCAATGCGAGGATGAGCCAGATAGCCGTTGCGATCATAAGGCCGAAAAAACCGCCTTCGGGGCCGAAAAAGCCTAAGCCGATGATAAAGCCCAACAGCAGCAGTACCACAGCCATCAGTACCATCAGCAGGATAGAGTTTCGTTTGTTGGCTCGTATCAATTCCCACATAGTTCATACCTCGCGGTTTATAGACCGCGGCTTATAATTCTATTGGTATCTGCCAACAACTGCCCCGTTTTAGAAGCTTACCTTTGGTGCTTCGCGTTCGGCGGCGGCTTCTATCTCGAAGAAATCGCGTTTGCTAAAGGCGAACATGCCGGCGATAATATTAGAGGGGAACACCTGAATCTTGTTGTTAAAGAACAAGACCTGGTCGTTATAGTTCTGCCTGGCAAAAGCGATTCTGTTCTCGGTGCTGCTTAGCTCTTCCTGCAGAGAAAGGAAATTTTGGTTGGCCTTTAGGTCCGGGTAATTTTCCACGACCAGCATAAATTTGCTGAGAGCTTCGCCGAGGGCGCCTTCGGCTTTGGAAGCCTCGGATACGTTTCTTGCACCCATCGCCTTGCTGCGGGCCTCTGTAATGGCCTCAAAGGTGCCGCGCTCATGCTTCATATAGCCCTTTGCGGTCTCGACGAG
>CAZDQP010000169.1:0-4958 GCA_964507485.1 uncultured Pirellulales bacterium
ATCGGACTCCGAAATTGTAAAATACATGTGGGGTCTGTACGACCGGCTGAAGATGAACAGGGTGTATTTCAGCGCTTACCAGACGGGGCTGGGCGACGAATCTATCGACGGCGAACAAATAATACAGGCAAGTCCGAGCGATGTATTTATGCGGGAGCACAGGCTTTATCAGGTGGACTTTCTGTTTCGCAAATACGGTTTTACCGAATCCGACATTGCTTTTGAGAATGATAGAAACCTTTCATTGATGGTTGATCCTAAGGAGGCTTGGGCAATTGGTCACCCTGAGGTTTTTCCCATCGATGTAAATCATGCTTCATATTTCAAACTGTTGAGAGTGCCCGGTCTTGGGCCGGTAAGCGTAAAGCGTATAGTGGAATGGCGAAAACAACAGCGTATAAGACGCATGGAAGATATAGGCAAGGTGGGAGTCCGACTGGCGAAGGCAGGAAGGTACCTGACCTTTTAGACGCTATCGACTTCTGTTTATACAAGGGGAATTAACCATCGCCGTACCGGCGACGGCTAAACTATAAACACAAATCTCAATTAAAAATACAAACATTGATCGGGTGGAAAATAATGGCACTTATTTTCCTAATTGCGTTTGGATTTGGGGTTGTAATTTTAGGGGCGCACTTTTTAGTGAACGGCGCAAGCTCTCTGGCGAAAAGATTGGCGGTTTCAGATTTGGTAATTGGGCTGACTGTCGTTGCTTTCGGCACATCGCTGCCGGAACTATCCGTAAATATAACCGCCAGCATTAAGGGCGATGCAGGTATTGCTTTAGGTAATATCTTAGGCAGTAACATAGCAAACATCTTTCTTATTCTCGGCATTTCCAGTATCATTTTCCCATTGGCGGTTACTAAGGGCACGGTATGGAAAGAAATACCGCTCAGTCTTTTAGCTGCGATTTTGGTTGGAATCCTGGCCAACGACTATTTGATAGACAAAGATAAGTTTTCTGCGATAACCAGGATAGACGGATTAGTGCTCATCTCATTTTTTATTATATTTTTATTCTACTCAGTAGGTATTGCCGGTGATGTAGCAGGAATTTCCGAACAGTTACCACCTAAGGTGCATGGCATAATGCGAATTGGCATTATGATTGCCGCCGGCCTCTGTGGCCTGATAGTCGGCAGCAAGTGGATTGTTACCGGAGCCGTTGGCTTGGCTGAAAGGCTGGGAGTGAGCCAATCTTTGATTGGTTTGACCATTGTTGCAGTAGGAACGTCGCTGCCGGAATTGGCAACCTCAGCTATGGCGGCGTATAAAAAGAATCCTGATATTGCCGTCGGCAACGTAGTAGGCTCTAACATTTTCAATATCTTTTTTATTCTCGGAGTCAGCTCAATTATCCGCCCCATTCCATTCGAGGCCGGCAGCAACATAAATGTCGGCGTAGCGATTGCCGCCAGCCTGCTTTTATTTATCTGTATGTTCACCGGCAAAAAACGTATGCTGGATAGATGGGAAGGTGGTATATTTCTGGTTTTATATGTGGGTTATATTTGTTTTCTGATTGCGAGAAGGTAAACAGTTTGTAGGGTGGGGCTTGCCCCACCAAGTGTTCTGGAGTAAATATGCTCAAGGATATTTTTTTGTCGCTTATACCGATATTTGTCGCGGTCGATGCTATAGGTGTGCTTCCTATTTTTGTTTCTTTGACCGAGGGGACAGAGTCGCGTCAAAAAACGAAGATTATTATTCAGTCGATGTTCACGGCCTTGTGCTTAGCCGTTGGCTTTATATTTTTGGGTAAGGCTGTTTTTAAACTGCTGGGTATCACCATCGGTGATTTTATGGTTGCCGGAGGAGCGATACTTTTTTCTTTAGCTGTTACCGATATTATCAATCCGGTCAAGCGGCGGCGGATACCGGATAAGGAGCTTGGAGCAGTTCCTTTAGGAACACCACTGATTGTAGGACCGGCAGTTTTAACCACATCCTTGGTGATAGTCACACATTACGGCCTCTTTGCCACACTCATATCCATATTTGTAAATATCCTGCTCGCCGGTGCAATTTTTAGTTTGTCTTCCGTGCTGATAAAGGTACTTGGTGATGCCGGCTCCAAAGCCCTTTCGAAAGTAATGAGTCTTCTGTTAGCCGCTATAGCAGTTATGATGGTAAGGAAGGGAATACTGATTTTTCTCGGCAAAGGTTGATGCAATGTGGTTTAAGACCAAAGATAATTTGACGGAAGAAGAAATTCAATCCGGGCTAAGTTATGTCATCAAAGACGGCGTAGCGTCACAATCTATGGCAATCCTCACCGGCGGAGCGTTTTTAGTCGCCTTTGCCATCAAGCTTGGGGCATCCAACCTTGTTATCGGCTTGCTGGCAGCTATTGGGCCGTTAAGCCAGTTGCTTCAACTACCTGCAATATTCTTGGTTGAGAAGGTACGCAATAGGCGAACTATCGTGGTCATAACAGCGGCTATAGGCAGATTATGTTGGTTGCTCATTGCTCTGATTCCTTTCCTGTTTGGGGCTAAAATCGGCCTTGCCATTTTGCTGGCATCAATGATTGCAGCTTCAGCCCTTGGGGCGGTTTCAGGCTGCAGTTGGAATTCGTGGATGCGGGATTTTATACCACAGAATATACTTGGCTCGTTCTTCTCGAAAAGAATGAGAATCGCCACAGGCATCGGAATTGCATTGAGCATAGCTGCTGCAGTTTACCTGGATGCCTGGAAAAAGCTGTTGCCCAATTACGAACTTCAAGGCTATTCAATTCTGTTTTTAGCTGGTTTTGCTGCCGGCGCTCTCGGGATTTATTTCTTAGCCAGAACGCCTGAGAAACGTATGCCTGCTGTAGAGGAAAGGCCTAAGATTTTGAAGCTCCTTGCCAAGCCGTTCAGAGATGAGAATTTCCGAAAGCTCATTGCATTTATGTGCTCGTGGAATTTCGCAGTAAATTTGGCTGGCCCATTCTTTATGGTCTATATGCTCAAAAGATTGGGCTTGAGTATGTCTTTCATCATCGCCCTTTCGATTGTCAGTCAGGTTATGAACTTTGCGTTTCTTCGGCTTTGGGGCAGGTTTACCGACCGCTTCAGCAATAAATCGGTACTGTCAATCTGTGGGCCTTTATTTATTTTTTCAATTTTAGCATGGACGTTTACGACAATGCCGGAAAAGTATTTTTTAACTGTACCGCTGCTGATTATCATACATATAGTGATGGGGCTTTCGTCGGCAGGTGTTTCCTTAGCTTCCGGCAATATCAGCTTGAAGCTGGCGCCGGAGGGTCAGGCGACGGCCTATCTTGCCACTAATACTATTGTCAATTCAATAGCAGCCGGGATTGCTCCAATATTAGGCGGCAAGTTTGCCGACTTCTTCTCAGGCCGACAATTAGAATGGACGCTGAAATATACAAGTCCGACAGGCCAGTTTAGCTTGCCTACGCTGAACTTGCAGCAGTGGGACTTTTTCTTTGCATTAGCATTTTTGATTGGATTATATTCACTGCAGCGTTTAACTTTAGTCAAAGAAGTTGGCGAGGTTGAGGAAAAAATTGTGGTAAACGAATTGTTCACAGAGGTTAAAAGCCAGGTTCGCACCCTATCATCAGTGGAGGGATTGCGTCAGATGGTTAGCTTCCCATTTTCAATACTAAGAAACCTGGCGGTGAAAATTAGTGCTACTAACAATCATAATAAAGTCAATTAAAACAAGGGGAATTTAACAATGAAAAAAGCAAAGATAATTATTATAGCAGTTGTTTCAATATTGGCTCTCATTATTATCTTCCAAAACAGAGAAGTCACGACAACAAGGCTGCTTTTTATGACAGTTGAGATGTCGAGGGCTTTGCTTTTAATCCTGACATTTGGCTTAGGCTTTATTACCGGCCTGGTCGTGAGTTTTATGGTGAAAAAGACCAAGCAAGCCGGAACAGCAAAGTCAGATATAGAATAAACTCTTGTCTTGAGCGTGGTCGAAAGAAACGAAGCTTACAATCAGAAGATAATATACATGCCAAGGAAAATAACGATGAAAGAAGCAGCGAAGAAATCCAGGTCGCACAAACGGCAGTCTAAGCCGGCTGGCTTACCGCCGGGGACGCTTGTTTATGTCGGCGAGAAAAGGGTCGAAACCGTTCGGATAACCTACTTCGATTATGATGAGCAGAATTTTGCTGAAAAACAGGTTTCAAAAATAGAAGAATGTTTCCCCTTCAAAACCACCCCCACCGTGACATGGATAAACATAGACGGTCTTCACGATATTCAGATAATAGATAAGCTGGGCAGGGAATTTGAGCTGCACCCTCTTTTGCTGGAAGATATCCTGAGCACAAGGCAACGACCTAAAGCTGAAGATTTTGAGAAATACTTTTTTATCGTGCTTCGGATGCTGCGCTATAACGATGAAGAACAGGCAGTTGAATCTGAGCAGGTAAGTATTGTGCTTGGACCGAATTTTGTCATTTCATTTCAAGAAGTCATCGGTGATGTCTTTGACCATGTAAGGGACAGAATCAGAAATACTAAAGGACGCATCCGTAAAATGGGGCCGGATTACCTCGCCTATTCGTTATTAGATGCTGTCGTTGACGGCTATTTTACTATCCTGGAAAAACTGGGAGAAAAAATCGAGCTTCTCGAAGAAAAGTTAGTTGTAGAACCTACTGAGCAAACGTTTCAGCAAATCCATCGGCTGAAAAGAGAAATGATTGTCCTACGCAAATCAGTATGGCCTTTGCGGGAGGTAATCAGCGGCCTGCAGAGAACCGAATCGAAACTTATCAGCAAGGTCACCAGTATATATCTCAGAGATGTCTATGACCACACAATACAGGTTATAGATACCATAGAAAGCTTCCGAGATATGGTTGCGGCAATGGTTGATATATATCTTTCGAGCATTAGCAACAGGATGAACGCCGTTATGAAAGTGCTTACCATAATAGCAACCATTTTTATTCCTTTAACTTTTATCGC
>CAZDQP010000170.1:0-4866 GCA_964507485.1 uncultured Pirellulales bacterium
GTTCTTTAATCCGGTCTATCCGGCACTTTATATCGACCACGCACCGTATAACTTCGGTGTCGCAGGCCTTGCTGGCTATGGTATTGGCTTCCCTTAGCATCTCTTGGCCGATGAAATCCAATCTTCGTCCCGCCTGAATTTGCGATTTACAACTCTCATTGAACTGTTTCAGGTGCGATTCCAATCGTGCAATTTCCTCGGATATATCCGATCTGTCGGCGAAAATCGCCACTTCTCTGGCAAGAGTTTCTTCGTCCAGCTTAAGTTTTGCATCCGCCAGCAGCTCATCGACCCTCTTTTTTAACTTTTTCTGATATTCCTGCAAAACGGTTTTGCTGCGGGCGCGTATCTTTTCAAGGTCTTGTTTTATGGCTTTACAGTGGTCACCCAAATCGGCTGCAAGGGCTGCGCCTTCTGCGGCGCGCATCTGCTTTAGCTGGTCTAATGCTTTTTGCGTGGTGCTTAAAACTGTTTTTTTAATTTGTTCGACTTTTTCTTCATCTGGTATTGCCGGCTGAACAATCCCGGGCAGTGTCAGCAATCCTGCCATATCTATAGAGGGTTTAACATCGGCCGAAGAACCAATACGGCCCAATTTTTCCATATATGCCCGCAGGGCTGTCTCGTCAATATCAAAGAGCACATTTGCCGGCGCATTTTTAAGCCGGAGCACGCAACTTACCATCCCGCGAGAGAGGTTTTTTCGCAGAAGTTTTTCAATATCCTCTTCGAGAAACGCCGTGGGCTCCGATAATCTTAAGCTGGTCTTTAAATAACGGTTATTAACTGTCCTGATTTCTACGATGTAAGTTACGCCGTTAACCTCGCCCTGTGCTTCACCGAATCCGGTCATACTATTTATCATTTTACTACACTTTCAAAGCTAAGGAGGCCGTAAGTGAAAAGCTATAATGTAAAATCCGGAGTTTCAAGTTTTACGCTATTCTCATTCGCCGAGTGAGTTTACATCGACATCATCGCCACCGGCCAAAGGCAATTCCGAACTTTGCAGCGGTTCTTGTTGAACAGGAGTCTGCTGGTCCGGGATTTGTTGAGTCGGTTGTGGCTGGCTTTCATTGAAGTCGACGATACTCGGTTTGTAGAATTTAGCCATTACCACGGCAAGCATCAAAAACACGCCAACGAGAGTTATTGTGAGCCAGGTTAGAAAGTCACCTGTTTTTGAACCCAGAATCCCGCTTGCGATACCACCGCCGAAGGTAGCGCCCAAGCCGCCGCCTCTGCCTTTTTGAATAAGAATGATTAGCATAAGCACCACTGTACAAATGACAAAAACGACAGCGACTAAATTCATAAAAAAACTTACTGCCAATATCGGATAAACCGTCATATTTATTTCCTTTGCAAATAGGGAACAGGAGAAATTAAGCGATATACGCTAATATTATTCATACTGCTGCCTGAATTATCGCAACAAAGTCATCTGCCGTCAGACTTGCTCCACCGACCAGCAAACCGTCAATATCATTCTGCGCCATCAACTCGGCTGCGTTGCCGGGCTTAACCGAGCCGCCGTAGAGGATGCGAGTCTCATCAGCCAATTTGGTATCGTACATTTGCCCGAGTAGTTTTCTTATCAGGGCGTGTACCTCTTGTGCCTGCTGCGGCGTCGCCGTCAGGCCGGTTCCAATGGCCCAGACCGGTTCATAAGCTACGGTTACCGCGGATACCTTTTCGGTGCTTAAGCCGGCAAGACCTTTCTCTACCTGATGGGTCACAACCTCTTCTGTTTTGGATGCTTTGCGTTCTTCGAGCAGTTCGCCCACACAGAATATCGGCAGGAGTCCGCCGATGATAGCAGCCGAAATTTTTTTATTTATCAGTTCGTCGGTCTCGCCAATCACGTGCCTGCGTTCTGAATGGCCGCACAGGACATAACTACACCCGACATCTTTCAGCATTGAAGAGCTTATCTCGCCTGTGAAGGCCCCTTGTTTCTCATAGTAAACATCCTGCGCACCGATGGCAATGCCCGATTTGCGAAGAGTATTAAAAACATTTTGAAGATAGACGAAAGGCGGACAGACCGCTATATGAACGCTGTCTTTCGCAGTATCCGAAGCCTTGGAGGCAATCGCCTCAACCAGCTCTACACTGGTATGGTTGTCCGTGTTCATTTTCCAGTTGCCGGCCACAAATGGCTTTCTCATGAAACTCACAAAGCTCTCCTAAGTAGTATATTTAATTAAAGTAATTTTGTTGCCCTTGGGAAACTGCCTAATATTGAAAGCTGCAGGCAGTGTTTGCTGGCTTCTTCTAATCCCTTTTGAATACTTTCTTCTGTTTTGTGCCCGAGGAAGTCCATAAAGAAATAATATTCCCATTGTCTTTTTTTGCTTGGCCTGGATTCAATGTTTGTCAGGTTGATACTATAGCTCTTGAAAACGTCGAGTACATCAGCCAGGGCACCGGCTTTATGGGCAGTGCTGAATAGTATGGCAGTCTTATCCTCGCCGGTCGGTTTTGCATCTTCCCGCCCGATTACGAGGAACCGGGTTATATTGTTGGCAATATCCTCGATATTTTCACAGATAACTTTTAGCCCGTATAACTCCGCGGCGACAATTGAACCGATGGCGGCGGCTTTAGGTTCATCGGCTGCTAATTGGGCAGCTTTAGCGCTGGAGGCAACAGGGAAGGTCTGGGCGTCCTTGAAAGTGGCGCTTAACCAGTTTCGGCACTGGGCAAATATCTCCGGCTTTGAGTAAATTTTTTCAATCTGGTTCAGCGGGCAATTGGCCAATAGACTGTGGTGAATTGCCATCAGGACTTCGGCGCAGATTTTAACATCGGAATCTATCAGGGCATCGAGTGTTTCTATCACGCCGCCGCCGGTAGTGTTTTCTATAGGAGCAAGCCCCAAATCGCAGTGGCCTTTGCTGACTTCATCAAAAATGCTTCTGATATCAGCCAGCGGTTCATACTCGACACTCTGTCCGAATTTTAACATTGCTGCGGTGTGGCTGAAACTTCCGCCGGGTCCCAGATAAGCGATGCGCAATTGCCTTTCCAGAGCGAAGGAGCCGCTCATCAACTCGCGCCAAATGGCTGTCAGGCATTTGTCCGGCAGTGGGCCTTTGTTGGCTTTGGTAATCGTGGCAAATACCTCTTTTTCCCTGTCCGGGGAATAAACAGGTTCGCCGGTTTTGTTTTTTAACTTGCCTATATCCACGACGATGCGCGCACGTTCGTTGAGCAGCTTTACAAGCTCGAGGTCGATTTTATTAATTTGATTTCTCAGTTCTTCAAGTGGCATAAGTCAACATCAAAAATATAAGTAAACCATCAGAGGCCCGGAAATTTTGTATAAAAACTACTATACTTAACAAAATTTTGCTCTTGCGTCAATGGATTTGGCGTATTTAGATATGAAATTTGCAAGCTGGAAAAAAGAGGCAAAATGCAGAAAGCAATAAAATATGTGGTTTTCAAGACCAAATGGGGCTATTTTGGTATTGCTGCTACTTATAATGGGCTTTTACGCACCTGTTTGCCGGGGGGTAAGAGTGAAATAGTCAAATTGCAGCTTATAAAGGGTCTTCAGAGCGCCCGGTATGACAGAGACCTTTTCAAGCAGGTTCAGGAACAGATAACCGCTTATTTCGAGGGGGATTGCATAAGTTTCGAAGGTATTCCGGTTGTACTGGATGGGTTTGGCTTGTTTGCGAGGCGGGTTTTCGCTGCGTGCAGAAAAATTAAATTTGGTCAAACGGTAAGTTACGGCCGATTGGCAGAAATGGCTGGCAGGACCTGTGCTGCTAGGGCGGTTGGCGGGGCGATGGCTAAAAACCCGCTGCCGTTAATAATTCCCTGCCATCGTGTAATCCGCGCCGACGGCGAGGTTGGAGGATTTTCCGCCATCGGGGGGAGAAGTTTAAAGGGAAGATTGCTGAAACACGAATATCAGGCGTTAATTAGCAACAGGGACGGATAAAGGTCTTATTCGATATGTATTACGTTACTGTGGCGGTCGGCATCAAGACTGGCTTTTTTGATGGCATCGTAGAGTCCGCGCGGGTTTCGTATCTTTTCAAAGGTAAATTCGGGGTCTGATTTGTCGGTTGTTATTACTGTTACCGTGCCTATGCCGACGATACAGTCGAGTAGGCTTCTGCGAAGTTTCAGGTCGATTACCCGAAACATATCCAAATTGTCCACTTTTCTGTCGAAAATTCCCCTGCTCCACTCGATTCGATCGACAGAGACTTCGTATCGGGTCATTTTCAGCTGGGCTATTTTTATCAGGAGCAAAATTATGGCGAGCATCGTAAGGCCGACGCCGACGAGAATCCGATACCTTCGGAGCGTGAGGGTCTCCTGCTCGTTAAGTGAAAGCCAGGAAGGCACTTCGGCTTCATTTTCGATGGTTTCGAGGTCGGTTGCCGGTTCTGTTATATCGGCGGCGGGTGAGGCGGGGGGTTCGGTTCGCTGGAAGATTGGGAGCTGTTCAATGGGAAAAAACATCAAAAAAGCAGCTAAAGCGAGGATAATGAGGCCTCTGATGGCTGATGTGGTCATTGCCCAAAGCGAGGGCCTGCCTTGGAAGACGATGCCGTCGTCGGGTTTTTTGTTGCCGTCGGGCTGGGAATCGGAGGCGGAGCCGCGCTGTAAGGCCTTGGCTTTATTAGTGTTAAGGAATTCTCCGCAGAAGCGGCATTTAACTGCAGCAGCCTGGATGGTTTCGGCGCAGAAGGGGCATTGCTTGGTTTCAGGCGGGTTGGCAGTTATAGTTTCCATCTGTTATATATCGGAAATTGAATCGGGAATATTCAGAATTATAGGAAAAAATAGGGGTGTTAAAATGGGGGAATTAGTAAAAACAGAGAAGAAAAATCGAGAAAAAAT
>CAZDQP010000171.1:0-4742 GCA_964507485.1 uncultured Pirellulales bacterium
GAATATAGCCAGACTTGTCGAAGACGGCAGCACGATTGAATGCGGGATAGGACAAATACCTCATGCCCTTGCCGAGTTTCTCGTGCGCAAGAAAGACCTTGGTATTCATACGGAGATGTTCAGCGACTGGATTATAGGGCTGATAGAGAGCGGGGCAGTTACGTGTGCTAAAAAGACACTTAATCACGGCAAGGTCGTGGCGAGCTTTTGTATGGGTTCAAGGCGACTTTACGATTATATAGACAATAATCCTTTTTTCGAATTTTATCCCACGGAGTATGTTAATGACCCTTATGTAATAGGTCAGAATGAAAAAATGGTTGGAATTAATGTAGGCCTTGAAATCGACCTGACAGGTCAGGTATGTTCGGACTCATTGGGTTACAGATTTTACAGTGGTATCGGGGGGCAGGTTGATTTTATTCGCGGGGCGGCCAGAAGCAGGGAGGGAAAGGCGATTATTGCAATGCCATCTACCGCAAAAGATGGGACGCTAAGTCGTATTGTTCCGCATCTAACCGAAGGAGCAGGTGTGGTTACAACCCGCGGCGATGTTCATTATGTAATTACTGAGTATGGGACTGCGTACCTTCACGGCAAGAGCATCAGAGAGAGAGTGCTGTCGCTGATAAATATTGCACATCCAAAGTTCCGGAAAAAGCTGATTCAGGCGGCGAAGGCCCAGATGTATATTTACGCCGACCAGATAGAACTGGACACCGAAAAGGTAACGTATCCGGAAGAACTGGAGCGGTATGATACTCTGCGTGACGGCACGGAGATATTTTTCAGGCCCGTTCGTCCTACTGATGAGGCGGCGCTGTCCGAGATGCTGTATTCGTTGAGCAGCAAGTCTGTTCAAACGCGTTATATGACGCATACGATTGCGTTTCCTCATAAGGATGTGCAGCAGTTAACGAACATTGATTATCATCAGGACCTTGCTATTGTAGGGACGGTTCCCGGAGTTTCCGGTGAAGAAATAGTAGCTATCGCCCAGTATTTTCTCGACCCGAAGACGCAGGCGGCGGAGGTGGCTTTTATTGTGCAGGATGAGTGGCAGCAGAAGGGTATGGGGACCTTTCTACTGGATTATCTTACCCAAATTGCAAAGAAACACGGCGTTAAAAGCTTTTATGCAAAGGTACTGCCGGGCAATAAGGCGATGCTGGCAATCTTTCACAATTCCGGCTACAGAGTGAACACGGAATTTGACGGCCAGGTTTACAGCGTTACATACGATTTAACAGATAAAGAAAGATAGTTTTGGTGACGAGAAAAGCAGTATTTGTTTATTCGAAAGAGTTGGAGAGGTATCCGTATCCTCAGGAGCATCCATTTAATACAATTCGGGCCCAAAAGGTTCGTGAGATTGCTGATTCGATGGGACTTTTATCTGGGGCAGTCAGAAGGGAAGCGGCACCTGAGCCAATTGATAGAATTACTCTCAAGAGGTTCCACTCGGCACGTTATCTGAGAGTTTTAAAAGAGGCATCCGCAGGCAAATTTAACCCTGAAGCACTAAGTATGGGAATCGGAACTTCCGATTGTCCTGTCTTTGAGGGTTTATATGAAGGGGCAGTTCTGGCAGCAGGGGGGACGCTGGTGGGTGCAAAGCTGATACTGTCGGGCGAAGCGGATGCAGCATTTAATCCGTCGGGTGGTTTTCATCATGCCGGGCCTGAACAGGCATCGGGATTTTGCTATATTAATGATGTTGTGCTTGCGTGTATGGTAATGGCGGGGGAGGGTAAAAGGGTTTTATATCTTGATGTGGATGTTCATCACGGCGACGGGGTAGCATACGCTTTTTATGACCGTCGTGATGTGATGACTATATCATTGCACCAGAATCCGAGGACGCTGTTTCCTGGAACAGGATTCGAGGATGAAATCGGCGACGGTGAAGGGAAAGGTTATTGTGTAAATGTGCCACTGCCAATAGGTACTTACGACGAGATGTATATGAAGGCGTTCGAGGAGCTGGTGCTGCCGTTGATTGGCGTTTTCAATCCTGATGTATTTGTTTTCGAGCTGGGGGCAGATGCTCTTGCAGGTGACCCGCTTGCGCATCTGTATCTGACTAATAATGTTTATGTAGAAATCATCAATTACCTACTCGGTTTTAACAAACCTATTCTTATGACAGGGGGCGGTGGTTATAATCTTAATAACACCGTGAGAGCATGGGCACTTGCCTGGAGCATACTATGCGGCGCTGATACCTATAAGGAAATTGGTCCTACTATTGGTGGTGTGATGCTTGGCAGTACGGAGTGGCAGGGAGGTTTGAGAGACCAGGTGTTAGCTGTGAGCGACCAGCAGCATGATGCAGTAATGTCTGCGATAGATAAGATAATAAAAGAGGTTAAAAAGAACGTGTTCGCTTTGCACGGATTGTGAACGAGTATGATATAAAAAAGCCCGAGACATTCCCGGGCTTTTTCAATTCTTAAGACATATGCTTTTAAGCTTTCTTAAAGGTGCCGTCGAATTCGCCATTTATTTCCGCCTGAACTGCCGGCTCGGATATTGCAACGGGTTTCAGTGTAGTAGCTATAATTGCTGCAAAAATACACGCGATGCCGGCCGGTATAAATGCCCACATCCAGGCCTGAGCATTCCCCATATATCCTCCGAGGATAGGTCCTGCGATACCACCTACGCCGTACGCCATGAAGACCCAAGGGTAGTTTTCGCCGACGTTTTTATTGCCAAAGAGGTCGGCAGTTGCAGCGGGGAAAAGTGCGAAGTTACCGCCGAAGTTAAATCCGATAATTGCGGCGCCAATATACAATCCCCATTCGTTTCCGCCGATAAAGAAGAAAACAATCATCATTATTCCCTGTATGAAATTCATAATGATAATAGAATTTTTTCTTCCGAGTTTGTCGGACGCTGCACCCCAGACGATGCGGCCGAGGCCGTTAAGCAGTGCGTAGAACAGACCCATAGCGGTTCCTGTAATTATGCTTGCCTTGGTAGCATCGATGCCGGCCTTTGCAAGGGCGTCCATACCGAAAAGTTTGATAATGCCGATTACCATTAGTCCCGCGCCGGCGCCGAATGTGAAGTTTATAAATAGGACCCAGAATTGATATGTTTTAGCAATTCTGCCCGGTGTCAGATTGACGTCTCCTTCGCTGCCTTTACCTGTTGCAGGCGGTGTCCAGCCCTTAGGAAGCCATCCCTCCGGAGGATTAATCAGAACTAATGAACCGAGCCCCACAAGAACGGCAAATAAAACGCCGTAGAGCTTAAACACCTCACTTACGCCCCATCCGGCCCCATAGAGGCCCATCCAGTCGGGAGTAAGGTCAACCGGGCCGAATCTAAAGCCCTGGGTGAGCTTGACCCAAATAAGTGCACCGAGTCCGAAACCGGCGACAGCAAGGCCCATAATGAGACCCTTCTTATCTGGGAACCATTTTGCCAGAGCTGCGATAGGACAAACATAAGCAAGGCCGATACCAGCTCCGCCAAGGATACCCACACCGATTAGGATGCCTGCGAAACTCGTTCCGCAAAAACCAGCCAACAGATAGCCTAACCCCAGAATAATCCCGCCGGTGATGGCTACTTTCCGAGGCCCGACCTTTTTCTGCCATTTTCCCGCAATAAGAGCCATTACAACGGCGAATGAAACAAGGCCGACAGAGAAAGGCCACTGCGTCTTATCGGCGGCGAAATTGAAAGGGGCCTCGGTTAACTTTTTTGTAAACGCCGACCATGCGTAAATAGCCCCCAGGCAAAGCTGTATTAGTATGCCGCCAACAACCACCAGCCACCGATTCATAACCTTTTGTTCAGTCATAATTACCACTTTCATTTAAGTGAAAGCGGATGCACGTAATTTTATTAAGTGCATCCGTCTTAGTTGAGCATTCTATTTTTTATCCTGTGTTTTATGCGTGCCCCTTGATTAAGGCTTCGACGACGCTGGGGTCTGCGAGAGTTGTGATGTCGCCGAGGTTAGCCGTATCCTTCTCAGCTATTTTACGCAGGATTCGCCGCATAATTTTGCCAGAACGGGTTTTCGGAAGAGCAGGGGCAAACTGAATAGCTTCAGGGGCGGCAATTGGGCCGATTTCCTTGCGAACGTGCATAATCAGTTCCTTTTTGAGTTCTTCACTTTCGGCAACACCATTTACAAGTGTTACAAAGGCATACAGTCCCTGTCCTTTGATTTCATGCGGTATCGGTGTGACCGCGGCCTCGGCAACTTTGTCATGGCTGACAAGCGCGCTTTCGACCTCTGCGGTTCCGATGCGGTGGCCGGAAACGTTGACGACATCGTCGATTCTTCCCATCAGCCAATGGTCGCCGTCCTCGTCGACCCGGCAGCCGTCACCGGCAAAATAGATGTCGTCGTACATTGTGAAGTATGTATCAATGAACCTATCGTGGTCGCCCCACATTGTTCGCATCATTCCGGGCCAGGGTTTTCTTATGCAGAGCTTGCCGCCTTCATTTACATCGCATTGGCTTCCATCATCCCGCAGGACGACGGGGTCAACGCCGAAGAAGGGCCGGTTTGCACTGGCGGGTTTTAAGGTGTGTGCGCCTGGCAGCGGCGTGATTAAAATGCCTCCGGTTTCGGTCTGCCACCAGGTATCAACGATTGGGCACTTATTCCTCCCGATTTTTTCGTAGTACCACATCCAGGCTTCAGGATTTATTGGCTCGCCGACGGTGCCAAGAATTCTCATAGTATCGAGTTTGTACTTGGCAGGCCATTCGTC
>CAZDQP010000172.1:0-4698 GCA_964507485.1 uncultured Pirellulales bacterium
GCAGGGGACACGCTTTTAAAAGAGAAAATCGGCGGATTGGTAAAGGAAGAATTCGGGTGGGATGAGCCGGCCGTTTTGGTTACGAGCGGAGTCAGCGGGGGGCTGCTGCTGGCGTTTATGTCGCTGGTTAATCCCGGTGATGAGGTGATTATACCGGACCCGTATTTTGTGATGTATAAGCATTTAGTTAATCTGCTTGGCGGCAAGTGCGTTTTTGTCGACAGTTACCCGAATTTCGAACTTCCGCTTGATGGGATAAGCAGGGCGGTGACGAGAAGGACGAAAATGATTATAGTCAATTCGCCGTGCAATCCGACCGGTGTGGTATATTCGGAAGAGCAAATAAAGGCGCTCGCGAGGGTGGCGGGGGAGAAAGATATACTTGTTATAACTGATGAGATATACGACAAGTTTTGTTACGAGGGCGAGTGTTCGAGCATAGCTAATTACTATAAGAAGACCCTTTTGCTGCGGGGATTCAGCAAATCTTTTGCAATGGCGGGGTGGAGGTTGGGATTTGCGGCGGCGGACGAATCGCTGAAAGACGTAATCGAACAGATGACGAAGATACAGCAATACACGTTTGTCTGTGCGCCGAGTCCGTTTCAGAAGGCGGCGATGGCGGCACTGGATTATGATGTGAGCGATTTTGTGAGTGCGTATCGGAAGAAAAGAGACCTGATTTACGATGGGTTAAAAGATAAATTCGAGATGGTCAAGCCGGGTGGGGCGTTTTACGCGTTTGTCAAGGCGCCGGCAGGGGGGGCGACGAAATTTGTAGAGAAGGCAATTGCCAATAACGTACTTATTATACCGGGCAATGTATTCAGCGAGAAAGACACACATTTCAGGATAAGTTACGCAACAAGCGATGATAAGATACAACAGGGGGTAGAGATTTTACGAAAGCTGGCGTAGAAAAGCCGAATTCTGAAAAATCGCCCGGAAACTATCTTGACTGGTTAATGTAAACAAGCTAAAACTACCGCACGAACTATGACCGATGTGTGATAAGGTAATTAAAAATTAGGGCAATATAGAAAATTAAGGACAGGAAGATGAAAGTTTTAGATAAATTTTTTGCTCCATCACCATTTATTCAACTGCACGAGCACTCTAAGAAGGTGTACGAGTGTGTCGAGCTTCTGCGTCCTCTTACAAATGCATTGTTAGAGGAGAACTATGAGAAAATCGAAGAACTGCACAATTTGATGTCGAAGACCGAACATGAAGCCGACCAGATAAAGACTGAATTGCGTGACCGCATGACCAAAATGTACTTTCTTTCGGTCGGGCGGTCAGAGCTAAGCCGATTTCTGGCCTATCAGGATGATGTGGCAGATTCAGCAGAGGATTTTGCTGTTGTGCTACTGCTGCGCAAAACTAAGATTCCGGAAGAGCTCAAGGCCGATTTTAAAGCATTTGTCGAGCAGGTTATCAATATCAGTGAGCACTTAATGAATCTTGCAGAAAGACTTTCGACACTTGCAGAGGCTGCATTTAGCGGCGAGGAAGCTCAGGAAATGCTTGCGGCGATTGAAAAAATCGGTGAGGAGGAGTGGCAGGCCGACCGGCTCGAAAGGAATTTTGCCCGGCGTTTTTACGGTATGGAGGGCAAGCTTGATATTATGACGATTATCTTCCTTGAAAAATATTGCAAGACTCTCAGCAGGGTAGCCAACAACGCTGAAAAAACCGCCAAATACCTTCGTCTCATCATTCGTAAAAAATAGTCCCTGTAAAGGAGTGCACCGGGTGTGGAAATTCTTGTTGTCGTAGCAATCATAATCGCCTTCTATATGGCCTGGAACATCGGCGCCAACGATGTTGCCAATTCTATGGCCGATGCCGTTGGTTCGAAGGCGGTGACAATATTCTGGGCGGTGGTTCTGGCGGGGGTATGTAATTTTTGCGGGGCGGTATTAGTCGGTGGTCATGTAACTGATACTGTTCGCAAAGGAATAATAGATACACAGGCATTTGTTCACGACCCGAGAGTACTGGCTTACGGGATGGTCAGTGCGATGCTTGCGGCGGCGTTGTGGCTGAACCTGGCGTCTTATCTCGGTATGCCTGTTTCCACCACGCACTCCATCGTAGGTGCGATTGTGGGTTTTGGAATTCTGCAGGCAGGATTCGGACACATTCACTGGGGCACATTAGGCCAGATAGTAGCGAGCTGGTTCATCTCTCCAGTGGCAGGGGGGATAATGGCCTTTATTATATTTAAGCTGATATCACGTTACGTCTTATCGGTTGAAAAACCGGCAATAGCAGCACATAAGGGTGTACCTATTTGTGTATTTTTTACCTTTGCTATATTGATTTTGGCTATTATTTACAAGGGTCTGAAGAATCTTCACCTGAATTTAGGAGGGTTAGGAGCCTTAGCTGTTAGTATTCTGGGCGGAGGTATTGCTTCTGTAGTTTCGGCTTTACTCGTCAGGAGAAGCTGCAATTATGATATGGCATCGACTCACGATGAGCAATTGGCTCATGTGGAAAAGCACTTTGCCATTTTGGTGATTATAACATCGTGCACAGTGGCTTTTGCGCATGGGGCCAATGATGTAGCCAATGCAATCGGGCCGTTAGCGGCTGTGGCTGAAATCGTAAAGAATAATTCAGTGCCGGGCAAAGTGCCGGTTAATATCAAGTTTTTGATTCTCGGCGGTGTCGGTATTGCGGTCGGGCTGGCGATGTTCGGTTATCGAGTGATGCGAGTGGTGGGGACAAAAGTGACGGAAATTACACCTTCGCGCGGTGTTGCGGCGGACCTGAGCGGTATGATAACTGTTCTGGCATGCTCGAAGATGGGGCTTCCAATATCGACGACCCACACACTTGTGGGGGCCATAATAGGGGTTGGGCTGGCCCGCGGTATTACAGCCATAGATCGCAAGGTGGTAGGTTCGATTTTTACATCGTGGCTCGCCACAGTTCCAATAGCTGCGGTATTGACGATATTAATCTACATGGTTGGGCGGTGGCTGTTTTGGTGAACGGATGAGAATAGTTTTTATTGCCAATTCGGCAGTAGCAGGATAGAATCATACGATATGAAAAAGAAGTCATTTCGGAAATTTGCAGTTATTTTGCCGGTCTTGCTTTTATTTCAGACTTCGTTTGGAATAGATGAGCCAAACGGTCTTTCAATGCAGGGACGAAGAGTTAAGGCGGCGGTGATTGTCTGCAAGGGGATGATTGACGACGGGCTGTATAAATCTATTCGGCGAAGGACGCAAATTGCTCTTGATGCGGGAGCGGAGTATTTGATATATGAAATAAGCACGTACGGGGGGCTTCTTCAATCGGGCGACGATATAGCGAAGTACTTTATACTTGATGTTGCTAAAAAAGGGCATACCGTTGCTTACGTTGTGACGGAGGCGATATCGGCGGGGGCGATGATAAGTGTTTCCTGCCAGGATATAATAATGCGCGAAAACACTACTATTGGTGATTGCGCCCCTATCCAGATAGGCGCCAAACTCGAAGGCGTCGAGCGGGAGAAAACCGAGAGCTTTACCCGTGCGGCGTTTAAGCGTGCAGCTGAGGCAAACGGTTACCCGGATGTCTTGCTTAAGGCAATGGTTACAATGCAGACAGAAGTTTACAGGGTGGAGAATCGAAGAACGGGCGAGAAAGAATTTTTCGAGGGACATCAGCTGCCGAGCGACTCAAAAAAATATAACCTGGATGGAAAGGAACTGATAGTTAAGGACGATGAGCTGTTGACGCTTACTGCCTCTCAAGCTTTCGAATACGGTGTAGCGAGGGCAGTAGTTGATGACAGGGCAGGGGCGATTGGCTTTTTGGCGGAACGGGACGGTGTGAGTTTCGTTGGTGAGCCGATGGTGCTTGAGACACTGTGGTCGGAAGAGATGGTGCGATGGCTGAATTCGCCGGCGGTAATGGGGATACTTGTTATGCTGGCTTTGCTTGGGGTATATATTGAGTTTAACACCCCGGGCGTTGGTCTGCCGGGTCTTGTGGCGGTTCTATGCTTTGCGATTATAATCGGCAGCAAATACCTTGTCGGGATGGCAAACTGGGTCGAGGTGGCATTGTTTGTTGTGGGTTTGATTTTGCTTTTGGTCGAGATATTTGTGCTACCCGGATTTGGTGTGGCAGGTTTCCTTGGGATTGCATGTATATTGGCGGGACTGTTCGGGATGCTCGTTAAAAATCCGCCGGACAGGGTGCCATGGCCTGAAAGTCAGCTTGACTGGGAATTATTCAATGAAGGCGTGCTGGGGCTGTTGTTTGGTTTTGTGGGGTTTGTTATTCTTGCGTGGGTACTTACAAAGTATTTACCGAGATTGCAGTTTCTCAGCGGACTAATACTTGTACCTGCTGCAGTGAGGCAGGGGGGTGGAGTAAAAATCAGTATGACCGCTCCGCCCGATGATAAAACCGCCGGTGTAAATATCGGCGATGTCGGTGAGGTAGTCTCGACACTGCGACCCACAGGAAAAGCGAAATTCGGAGATGCAATAGTTGATGTGATTGCAGAAGCGGAGTTCCTTGACAAAAAAACGAAGGTCGAGATAATTGAGATTCACGGCAGTAGAGTCGTGGTCAGAGCTGTAGAGAGTTAATTCAAGGGAAGAGTTTATGGATTGGTGGCTTGTTTTTGCTGTTTTTTTGTATTTTGCGTGTGCGGCATTGATAATAGCCGAGGTGTTCGTACCGAGC
>CAZDQP010000173.1:0-4671 GCA_964507485.1 uncultured Pirellulales bacterium
GTGCATATCTTCCTTACGAATGCGTTCGCCCTCAAAGGCGGGGCTATAAGGGACAGGGATTGGCACTTCCGAGATTTTTATTTTCAGGCCTCTGACTTCAATAGCTTTTTCCACTATTTTGTCATGAGGGATGTTAGATACGACATGCTCATAAGTACATACACCTGTGGGGAGAATCTCGGGGATGTCCGAGTCGGCAATCACTGGGAAGCCATAATTGATTGCACCGGCGGCTGTGGCATACCATTCGTCGCTAACTTCGCCTAATGCCAAGACGAATGCAAAGACCCTGTTTTTGTTGTAGAGTAGGTTGCGTTTAAAATCACCCGCTTGGACGCCACCGAAACTAAGGGCGGCTCTGCTGGCAAATCCGAGTGCGTAGATTGCAGCAGTTATTTCTCGACCAAACGGGACGAGGCGTGTATCCCAGCCTAAATCTACACCGCCTTCGACCAACTGCTCAGCAAAGGTGGTTCCATTATGGTGACCAGCCATAAAGACATACAAGCTTCTTTCTTGGCATTTTCTGGCCATCGTAACCGCTGTTTCTACGTCAGGTGCGGAGCCAACAATAGCGGCAAAACCAGGTGCGGAACCATCGACGAACTGGATGCCGCGTTCTCGCAGGATTATGTCATCAGCTGCTCCGAGCCAGATACCATCTACGGGATTGGGGCCGATTAGATATTTGCAGGATTCGATAATCTCCTCCGCAAAAAGTGTTGCCATGCCGGCGTCGAGAGTTGGTCCGAGATACGGTAGCCACAAGTCATCATCGACCGGTTCGGGAAGCAGAGCTTTTATTTCTTCGTTCATTATATTTTCGAAGTCGGCTAATTTTTCAACAGCCCGGCCGGTCATCGAATAAATAATCGGCATGTAATAACCGGTGTTTGGAAATTCAACTTTGCAATCCTTTCCCTTTTGCTCGATAGCTTTTGCGAGTATCTGCTCAGCCTGTTCAGCAATTTTATGAGCACCACATATTGCTGCTGAAGCGATGATTTTTGACATTTATAATTCTCCTTTTTAGGTTTTTCCTCTTTTTATACTGCCAGTGCGCGGCGTTCTTCCATATCGTAAAGTTTGCGCTGCTTTTCCACGTTTATTCCCAGAGCATCACGTTTGGATTCAATATGCTCAATCATCATCTGCGCAGTCTTGACGGGGTCTCGTTCAAAGGCCCATTTTCCACCCAGCTCTTTTTCAATTTCGTCGGTCAAGTATCGTGTCAGCTTGTCGGCACCAAGTACGGGTAGCGGCTCGGCAATAACGGTAAAAACTCCGGAAGCAACGAAATACATTCCGATTGAGACAGCTTTTTCCGACATCCATTCGGGTGCGGCGCCAGCGACTGGTAAATCTGAGATATCCTCTCCGAGGCCACCCTCTGCGACTACATTTGCCAGAATCGTCAGAATTCTGCTGTTGTCTACACAGGAACCGACGTGTAATACAGGCGGGATACCTACGGTCTCACATATTTCCTGCAGACCTTTGCCGCAGTATTTCGCAGCGGCATCCGGTCTCATTAGTCCAGCCTTGCCGGCAGCCATTGCGCTACAGCCGGTGCTGACCACCAAAACGTCATTCTTGAGAAGATCTTTTATTACTTCAAGATGACAGTAGTCCTGCACCTGCTTTGGGTTGTTGCATCCGACAACTCCGGCAGCGCCGCGGAGGCGGCCTGAGATGACAGCATCATTTAATGGTCGGTAACTGCCGCGGAACCGGCCGCCGAGATTATAAAAAGTGTTCTCAGTTGTAAAGCCAGCGATTCCGCGTTCGGTAATTTTTGGAATCTTAATTTCGCCTTTTCTTTTGGTGAAATTCTCAATAGCAGTTTTGATGATCTGGCGAGCAACCTGAACAGCTTTGTCCTCATGGAACTCAATGTGTTCAGCGCCTGCTATTTTGCATTTTGGTGAGGTAGTGATTAGCTTTGTATGGAAGCAGCCGCAAAGAGAATTAAGAGCCGGCATAATGCACTGCACATCGACCAACATAACGTCAACCGAGCCCGTCATTATGGCTAACTCTTGCTGCAGGAAGTTTCCCGCGACTGGGATGCCGTGGCGCATTAATATTTCATTGGCGGTGCAGCATATTCCTGCAATGTTGATTCCACTTGCTCCTTTTTCTTTTGCAAACTTCAAGAGTTCGTCTTCCTGCGATACGGCAACGATAATATCCGAAAGGGTAGGTTCGTGGCCGTGGACAATTATATTGACCTGCTTTTCATCAAGCACCCCGAGGTTGGCACCAAACCGGATTGGCTGCGGGCTGCCAAAGAGGATATCGGAAAGCTCTGTCGCGAGGAGTGAGCCGCCCCATCCGTCCGAAAGGCTGCAACGTATCCCCTGTTTTAGAAGGTTTTTATAATCCGACCCCACGCCCATATGCGTTGTGTGCATAATTTCAACAATTTCACGGTCAATCGACCGTGGCATCAGGCCAAGCTGTTTCCAGACTTTTTGCCTTGCCTTGGGGGCGTAAGCAGCGGCAGTTGCTAGGGTGCCTTCCTGCCTGCCGAATTCATTCAACACCACGCCAGCCAGTTCGGCGGCAATTTCCTTTAGCCGGCGGTCTTTCGTATTGATTCCATATCTTTCTGCGACTTGCTTGAGCTTTCGCTCATCCTTTATCATATAGTCACAAGTGTCGCTTTCTACGGCCATCTTGAATGTATGAGCGATGTCACGTCCATGGTCTGAATGTGCCGCCGACCCTGCCGCAATCATTCTAAGCAGGTTTCTGGCAGCGATGGTGTCGGCATCGGCGCCACATATACCCGTCTGCGGCCCATCCTCAAACGGGTCAACTCGGCAAGGTCCCATCGAACAATTTCGACAGCATATACCAAGTTTGCCAAAACCACACTGGGGTTGCTGCTGTTCAAACCTCTCCCATGTGTTCTCTATACCCGCATCGGTCATTTGCTTAAGCATCTCCTGTGATGCTTTATCGATGCTGCGTTCTTTCGGCTCCATAATGATACCTCACTTTACTAACTCATATTTTTCTGGTCGGCTACATCAGCCAACGTTAAAACCTTTTCCGTCCCTACAGTTTCAACAATAACTTTAGACTTCAGCGCATGAACTAACGCTTCGGCCAGTTTCTTCCGCGGCGAGTTGAATCGTCGTAAAAAATCTTTTCTGTCTTCCTCCTTCAGCACAGCGTTGTACATCTGCCAGGCGAACTGTGAACCGTGCTTTTTAGCTACAAGCTGGGCACCTACAATTCTGTCGTTAGGGTCGGTTAGAATTTTGGCCACATCGAACAGAGCTGTTCCGGCATTTTTTATCGTCGATTGAGGGATACTTAAATCGTGCACCTTGACCTTCAAACTGACTTCCTCAGCAGTGGTGGTACTGTGTCCAATGCTGAAAATCTGCAGTCCGAGAATCTGGTCGGCCTGGGCCCGAAGAAACCCTTCGGTTTGCTGGTTTGCCCCCGCTGCATTTGCACCGGCTATTTTGCCTGCGCAGGCCCCTACGCTTCCCACAGGTATATACACGAATCTGCCTGTTCCCAAATCCGGACTTTCCGCGCAGTCGCCAGCTGCGTATATGTCTTTGATGGAGGTTTGCAGGGAGTTGTCCACTTTGATTGCACCGGTCGGGCCCATCTCGATACCACATTTTTCGGCGAGAGCGACGTTTGGTTTGACGCCTGCGCCTATCACTACAAGATTGACTTTTATTTTCTCTCCCTTGTGCAGAACATACTCGGCGTGGTCGGCGCCGCCGATTTCGGATATTGTCTCACCAGTAAGCATTTTCAGCCCCTGCTGCTCGAACTTTCTGGTTAGAAACTCAGAGGCATCCGGTTCAAGCAGCTTTCTAAGAATCCTGGAACGGACGTTGAAATAAACATCCAGACCTTTATGCTTCAACGCCTCGGCAATTTCCAGAGCGATAAAGCCCGCTCCTATTACCACGGCGGAGTCTGCGCTCTTTGCCGTTTCTACGATTTCAGCAGCGGCTTCGTATGTCGTAAAGGTGCAAACGCCCTTTTTGTCAAAGCCGGGTATTTTGGGTATCAATGGACTGGCTCCAGTTGCAATTACCGCTGCATCGTAGGGCAGCTTATCTTCTTTTCCATTAGATGAGATGGAAATGGTTTTGCTTTTCGGGTCGATGCCTGCAACTTCAGCAGGACAAATCAGTTTAACGTTGTATCGGTTAAGTGTTTCGGGTGAGAAGATTTTTGCTGCGGCGGGATCTGTGATGTAACCTGCGATAAGTGCAGGTATGGCAGGTCTGCGGTAAGGGATACGATCCTGCGTTACCACCATTATTTCGGCGTTTGCATCCTGCTTAGCGGCGGTTATAGCAGCCATCATCCCTGCGGCACTGCCGCCTATGATAATTATCTTTTTCACCTAGCTATTTTTCCCCGCTTTTGCTTTTCTTTTTGATTTCTTTGGCAAGCTTCTTTGCCGCATTTTTGCGTTTGGGCTTCGTAACTTCTTGGAGCGAAACCAAGACCAGTGCTTTTGTCAGACAGGCCGAAACGCAAGCCGGTTCCTGCCCATCCTCTAACCGCTGCTGACACATATCGCATTTAATAATCGCCCGGCCTTCCGGACCGATTTGCAGCACGCCGAAAGGACAGATGAGCATGCACAGCTTGCAGCCGATACACAAATCCTGTTCAATCGTGACA
>CAZDQP010000174.1:0-4624 GCA_964507485.1 uncultured Pirellulales bacterium
GTATTTAATCGTGCTGGATTTGCTGATGTTCACGGCAACGGCATATTGGAGGATATAAAAGAACTGGGTATCCTTTCAGTGGAAGCAGTTCAATCGGCAAAGGTATTTTTGATTGAGGCCGAGTTCGATAAAGATTTTGCGGAGAGTTTAGCAAGAGAGCTTCTGGCTGATGCTGTTTGTGAAGAATATTATATAGGCAGGAGCGGTAAACCCGCAGGACTGGCAAAAGCAACATTAATTGAAGTGCATTTAAAAAGCGGCGTTACAGACCCGGTAGCCGAGTCGGTGATGGCTGCAATCGCCGATATGGGTGTTACCGCCAACAATGTGCGAACCGCGCGGAAGTATGTTTTGTTAGGAGATATATCGACAGGTCAAACCGATACAATCGCAAAGAAAATTCTGGCGAACGACTGCATCGAAGATGTAATAATCGGTAGTGAAAGTGAACCACCGAGCCCACATCTTAAGCCGTACGAATTGCAAATAACACACTGGCCTGTGTGTGAGCTTGATGATGATGGGCTTTTAGCTTTGAGTAAAGAAAAGGATCTGTTTCTTAATTTGGTTGAGATGCAGGCCATCCAAAAATACTACCGACAACTCGGCAGAGAGCCCACTGATGTCGAACTCGAATCATTAGGTCAGACGTGGAGTGAGCATTGTGTTCATAAAACACTTAAAAGCGCCGTTGATATGTCAATCGACGACAAGGAGATACACTTCGAGAATCTGTTAAAAGAGACAGTTTTCAAGGCCGCACAGCAACTTCAGAAGGAATGGTGCATATCTGTTTTCTCTGATAATGCAGGTGTGGTGGAATTTGATGAGGATTCGGCAGTATGTTTTAAGGTCGAAACACATAACCGTCCTTCGGCGCTGGACCCTTACGGCGGGTCAGCTACAGGTATTGGCGGCGTAATACGCGACCCGATGGGGACGGGACTGGGGGCAAGACCTATTGCCAACACGGACATATTCTGTTTTGGTGAACCGGACAGGAAACCGGAAGAGATACCCAAGGGAGTTCTTCATCCGAGAAGAATTATGAAAGGTGTAGTGGCCGGCGTTCGTGATTACGGCAACAGGATGGGAATACCAACGGTTAATGGTGCGATTTATTTCGATGACAGATATTTAGGTAATCCACTGGTTTATTGCGGCAACATCGGGATAATGGACAAGAATAAATGCTTTAAGAATCCTCAAAGTGGGAACTTAATTATAGTAGTCGGCGGCCGAACAGGTCGGGACGGAATACACGGAGCGACTTTTTCGAGCGGAGAGATAACTCATGAGTATGAGACAATCTTTTCCCATGCGGTTCAAATCGGCAACGCAATAACTGAGAAGAAGATGCTCGATGTTCTGGTTGCGGCGAATGAAGCCGGATTGTACGAGGCAATTACCGATTGCGGGGCCGGTGGACTGAGCAGCGCAGTTGGTGAGATGGGCGAAGACCTCGGTGCGGAGGTTGATTTAGAAAAAGTGCCGTTAAAGTATGCAGGACTGAACTATGCCGAGATATGGATTAGTGAGGCGCAGGAGAGGATGGTCATAGCCGTTAAACCCGAGAATTTAGAGGCGATAAAGAAAATTTTCGACGGCGAAAACGTGGAATCAACGGTCATAGGCAAATTCACTAATGATAAACAACTGATATTACGTTATAACGGTCAGCAAGTGGCTGAGTTGGATATGGATTTTCTTCATAATGGGGTGCCGAAAATTCGTCGCAAGGCAATGTGGAAAACTCCGAAACTTTCTGAACCAATTATAGCCAGGAAGGACAATTACAATAGTGAGCTTTTACAGATTCTCTCCAGCTATAACGTTGCCAGCAAAGAATGGGTGATACGGCAATATGACCATGAGGTTCAGGGCAATTCGGTTATTAAGCCGCTAATGGGCGTAAATAATGACGGACCGAGTGACGCAGCGGTGATAAAACCCAAGTTTAACTCGGACAGAGGCCTTGCCATTAGTTGTGGAATGAATCCATTGTATGGTGATATCGACCCATACTGGATGGCTCTGGCCGGCATCGATGAGGCAATAAGGAATTTAGTGTGTATGGGTGGGCGAGTTGACAGAGTTGCGCTGCTTGATAATTTCTGCTGGGGCAATTGCACAAAACCAGAGACGTTCGGGCCGTTGGTTCGGGCGGCTCAGGCGTGCTATGACGGGGCAATTGCCTACGATGCACCGTTCATATCCGGTAAAGATTCATTAAACAACGAGTTCACCTGTGAAGACGGAAGACGGATTTCCATATCTTCAACACTTTTAATAAGTGCAATGTCGATAGTTGATGATGTCAACAAATGTGTAACGATGGATATAAAAGGTGAAGGGAATTTTCTTTTTATAGTGGGCGAGACCAAAAACGAATTAGGAGGTTCACACTATTACAAAATTAATGGTGAGATGGGTTCTAATGTTCCGAAAGTAGATTTAGAAAAGGCCCCCAAAATTGCTGAAAAAGTGGCAGATGCCATTGCAAAGGGTCTTGCAGTAAGCTGTCACGATTGCTCAGAGGGCGGTTTGGCAATAGCCCTGGCGGAGATGGCCTTTGCCGGAGGACTTGGAATCGAAGCAGATTTAAGAGGTCTACCAAGAAGCGAAGACTGCTCGCGGGCAGATGCACAATTATTCAGTGAGTCAAACTCCCGATATATTTTAGAAGTTGAACCTGAAAATTACGATGCCTTCGCAAAGCTGATGTTAAACCTACCCTTTGGTCAGATTGGCAAGGTTGTAGAAGAGAGAGTGCTTATCGTAAAAGATGAAGACGGCATGAGTGTTATAGAAGCCAGCATAGATATGCTAAAAGAGGCGTGGCAAAAGCCGCTGGATTGGTAATAAAGAAGGATTATTAATGTTACAAGTAAAAGCAATAGTATTGCGTGCGGCGGGAATAAATTGCGACATGGAGACAGAGCACGCGCTTGAGCTGGCCGGGGCTGCAGCTGAACGAGTGCATATAAACAGGATAATCGAAGAGAAAAGTGTACTAAAGAAGTACCAGATAATTGTTTTTCCCGGGGGCTTCAGCTATGGTGATGATGTGGCTGCGGGTAAAATTCTTGCTAATCAAATCGTACACCACCTATATGAGCCGATACGAAAATTTATAGATGACGGCAAATTAGTGTTAGGGATTTGTAACGGTTTTCAGGTGCTGGTCAAGGCGGGGATTTTACCATGGACTAATTCAACCAACGAGAGAGGATCTGTTACCATAACTTACAATGATAGTGGTAAATTCGAGGATAGATGGGTTTATCTTGCTCCCCAAGCTGAAAAGTGTATTTTCATCGAGCACGGCAAGCAAATATATTTACCTATTGCACACGGTGAAGGTAAAGTAGTCACTAAAGATGAAGCTACTTTGAGGAAACTAAGGTCCGATGGGCACATCGCGTTCAAATACGTGGATGAGAGCGGCGAAGAGGGTAATTACCCTACCAATCCAAACGGTTCGATGGATTCGATAGCTGGCTTAACCGACGCAACGGGGAGGGTGCTTGGACTTATGCCGCATCCCGAAAGATACGTGCGCCCTACCCAACATCCACATTGGTCCCGTCTAAAAAACAAGCGTGATGGTGATGGAATGACAATCTTTACTAACGCGGTCAAATACGTGCTAAAAAACTTTTAACGGATTAAATCTCACTCTTTAACCACCTGCACTGGTTGTTGCTCCTTGTGAAGAACATCGTGCAGACAATTAATCTCATGAACGAATCCACCTATTTTGTAGAGCGCAGGATCGTCAGGTACTTCCGGATGTTCGTGTAGGTAATCATGAAGGTATTGTGCAATTCTGGATGGTTGGGCCATAATGAACCTGCAGGCACTATCCCCTCTGGCTTTACACATTATCTCTGAGGCAACCAGCGGGATTCCAAAACTCTCCTCGCACCACCCAGATGAATACCCGGCGTTCATAGTACAGACACAAGAATTGCTTTTCTTGCCGCTCTTTTCCCATGCATCAGCCTCAAATGAAAATGGGTGGTCGTATAGAAGATAGTAATTCTCGTCTGCAGTCGGCTTAGATTCAGCAGATATATCAACAAAAGCCCATCCTGTATAAGCAAAATGAATTGGTCCTGCAGAAAGCTTCTCTATTGGGTCGTACACGCACATTTTTTGGTGAAAGCTTCTGGCATCCATCTTTCCGATAGCGTGGGCGATGTCAAAAAGAAGGCTCCTCGCCATTTCTGACGCCCTTTTGTCTCCCCAGTTTTGCAACATCTCCTTTATAGTATCAAATAAATCCACGGACATTGAAGCTGCTCTAACAAGGATATAACGCTCGTTAAATATTTCTATCTTACCTTTCGATGCATCTTCTTTCTTTAGACTGAAGTAGTCGCTTACATATTCCTGGGCCTTTTGGAAAATTGACTCATACTGTTTTGGAACTTTGACGGTATTTGACATATAGCTTTTACCCGTTTATGTCTGAGGGCATTTCATCAGATGCTTATTGCTGTATTTATTTTTAGCTTGGGCTCTCCGCCATTTGAGCATTTGATTTTGGCAGATTAAAGCAAAAACTGTTTCCTTTTCCGTCTTTAGCTTCTGCACCGATACAGCCGCCGTGCATTTCAAC
>CAZDQP010000175.1:0-4615 GCA_964507485.1 uncultured Pirellulales bacterium
GTGCCGTTCTGCCGATGGTTTGTATCAGTGAAATCTGGCTCCGAAGGAAGCCTTCTTTGTCCGCGTCGAGGATTGCAACCGCCGATACTTCCGGCAAATCTAATCCCTCCCGTAACAGGTTTATACCTACCAGAACGTCGAATTCGCCGTTGCGAAGGTCACGAAGTATTTCGATTCTTTCGAGTGTGTCGATTTCACTGTGCAGATAACGGCATCGAAATCCTTTCTTTGTAATAAAGCCCGCCAGGTCTTCCGCCATTCTTTTTGTCAGGGTTGTAACGAGCATTCGCTCTTTGGCTTTGACTCGTTTTTCGATTTCACCGAGCAGGTGCGCAACTTGCTTGCTGGCCGGGTGAACGAAAATTTCAGGGTCAACCAGTCCGGTGGGTCTTATGATTTGTTCGATTACCTCGTTGTTGCATTTTTTCATTTCGAATTCGCCCGGCGTGGCAGAGACAAAAATGACCTTAGCCCAGTGGTCCTGAAACTCTTCGAAACGCAAGGGTCTGTTATCTAACGCGCTGGGCAGTCTGAATCCGTGTTCAACTAAGACCTCTTTTCTGCTTCTGTCACCTGCCCACATCGCCCGCAACTGTGGTATGGTAACATGCGATTCGTCTATGAATAATAAAAAGTCCTTAGGAAAATAATCAATCAGCGTGTAAGGTCTGGCTCCGGGTGACAAGCCGGCTAAGTGTCTGGCGTAATTTTCAATCCCGCTGCAATAACCGACCTCCTGCATCATTTCTATATCATACATCGTGCGGGCCTGTAGCCGTTGAGCCTCAAGGAGTTTGCCCTGCTGGTGAAATTGCTGCAACCGTTCTTTCAGTTCTGTCTTGATGCTCTCTATTGCGGACTCGACCCTATCGGAGGGCATAATATAGTGTTCAGCAGGATAGATAAAAACTTGTTCTTCAACGGCTAAAGTTTCTCCGGATGTGGGATTGATATAGCTGATTTTTTCGACGCTGTCGCCGAAAAATTCGAAGCGAACTGCGAAAGTTTCGTAAGATGGATAGAGTTCAACCACGTCGCCGCGGACACGGAACGTCCCTCTTGCGAAGTCGAAATCGTTCCTGGTGTATTGCAGGTCTGCGAATTTGCCGAGAAGGTCGTTTCTATCGATTCTGTCACCCGTTCGCACTGCTACTACCGACGCTTTATAGTCTTCCGGCGAGCCAAGACCGAAAATACACGATACAGATGCTACGATTATACAATCATTTCTTGTTGACAGACTGGTAGTGGTGGAAAGGCGGAGCCGGTCGAGGTCGGCGTTTTTCGATGCGTCTTTCTCTATGTAAATATCTCGTTGTGGGATGTATGCTTCCGGCTGGTAGTAATCGTAGTAGCTGACAAAGTACTCCACGGCATTTTCCGGGAAAAGCTCTTTGAATTCCTCGTAAAGCTGGGCGGCCAGTGTTTTGTTGTGTGATATGACAAGGGCCGGCAGGTCGAATTGGACTAACGTCTCGGCCATTGTGAATGTCTTGCCGCTGCCGGTAACACCCATCAGTGTCTGGAACTTCCTGCCTTCGCGCAGCCCCTCTGTAAGACGTTCTATCGCCTGTGGCTGGTCACCCGCAGGACTAAACGGACTATTAAGTTTGAATTTCCCCATTTTACCAACCTCGAAAAAGCATATTTTATGCTTAATAGCTGTAAAACTCAAGAGAAAGGGCAATGTTGACAGAGCTGTTTCAAACTGGGACAATCGCTGGCGTTAATGGGAAGATACAAAACTGATAGCTTATTTGAGACAGTAGAAGCCCAACAGGTCATATGCAGCCATATTATTCGTGTAGCGTTTGAGACTGCGGCTGATATAGAGTTTGACTATCTTGTGCCGGATGAGCTTTGGCCGATTGAAGCGGGTCAGCGGATTGAAGCGCCGTTTGGAAGAGGGAATAAGCTCGAAAAAGGTTTTTGTGTTGAAGTGGTAGCTAAAGGACAGGAACACAAAGGCACGAAAGCGAAAGGTCGTGAATTCAAGTTAAAGAAGGTTTCAGGTGTGGTTGACAAAGAGCCGTTATTGGATACCGTCCTTTTGGAATTGGCGCGGTGGATTAGCAATTACTATGTCTGTTCGCTGGGACAGGTTCTTGCTGCAATGGTGCCGCGGGCGGTGAAAAAGGGGATTGGGGTCAGGACGGAAAAACAAATTTATCTTGCGCAGGGTTTTGAGGAGTCTATCGGAAAATTAAGGGGCAAAAAGCAAAAACAGATTGTCGAGTACCTGCAGCGAAAGAAAGCTTTTGATTCGTCCTCGGCTTTGGAAATACAGGGTTTATTGACAGAACTCGGCTGTACGAGTGCATCCGTAAAGAGACTGGCCGAAAAACAGCTCATTAAAATAATCCGTAAGACAATATTGAAGTCTTTACCGGCCATTCCGGCCGGAATGATAATAAAAACTGATAGGGTTGTATTGAATCAGGAGCAGCGAAGGGCCTTGGCTCATTTCAAAGCTAAAATTGATTCAGATGTGTTTGGTGTTACGCTTTTGTATGGCGTTACCGACAGCGGCAAGACTGAGATTTATATAAGGTCAATTGAAGCAGCTTTAAAAAAGGGCAAAAGCGCCATTGTTCTGCTTCCGGAGATTGCCCTTACCACTCAAACCGTTCAGCGATTCAGCGCAAGGTTTAAAAAAATAGCGGTAATGCATTCCGGTTTGACTGCTGCTCAGCGCAACACCCAGTGGCATAAAATAAAAAACGGCGAAGCTGATGTGGTTATCGGTGCCCGCTCAGCGATTTTTGCGCCATTATCAAATCTTGGTCTTGTCGTTGTTGATGAGGAGCACGAGCCGAGTTACAAGCAGGATACGGCGCCTCGGTATAATGGGCGCGATGTGGCAATAAAACGGGCGCAGTTGTCGAATGCCCACTGTATTTTAGGCAGTGCCACGCCCTCGTTAGAGACGCTTTTTAACAGCCAGAGTAAAAAACATTTTTCTCTGGTGCGTCTGCCGAAGAGGGTTATGAATTTGTCCTTTCCGGAAATGAGACTTGTCGATTTAAAGAACGAATTTCACTTCCATGACGGCATAAATCTGATTTCTGAACCACTGGCTGAACACCTGGAAAACGTGCTGGCCAGAGACGAGCAGGCGATTTTGCTTTTAAACAGGCGAGGGTACAGTAATTTTGTGTTTTGCCCATCTTGTAAATATACGCTGCACTGCCGTAATTGCGATGTTACATTGACGTTTCATAAATCGCCGCTTAGGAGCGGCAGCCGAATGCGAACGATTACAGGCAAACATATAGATTATGGTTACGCAGTATGTCATTATTGCGGGGCGCAGACGCTTGTGCCCGAAAAATGTCCTTTATGTAGTGCTGGCTTTGCAATGATAGGTTTTGGCTCGCAGCGGCTCGAAGGGGAATTGGCCAGAAAATTTCCACAGGCCAAAGTCGCGCGTGTTGACAGTGATTCTATGACGGGGCGGGACTACTATAAGGTGCTGAAAAACTTTAGCGAAGGAAAGATAAATGTTTTGGCCGGTACGCAAATGCTGGCAAAGGGTTTGCATTTTCCTAACGTGACGCTGGTTGGAATTATCAGTGCGGACACCTGCCTTTATCTGCCGGACTTCAGGGCGAATGAGCGGACTTTCCAGTTGATTTCTCATGTGGCTGGTCGGGCGGGACGCTCTGTAAAAAAAGGTATTGTGTTTGTTCAGACGTTTTTGCCGGATCAGCCTGTCATACAATTTGCGCTTAAAAATGATTTCGACGGATTTATCAAAGAGGAATTAAAACATCGCAGGGCCTGTAACTTGCCCCCGTTCTGGCGACTGGCAGGATTAATTATGCGTGATAGAAATTTTGATAAGCTCCAGGCCGCTTCTGATGTAGTGCGTGAGAAAATCGATAATGTCATAAAACGCAACAACCTTAAAGTAACTGTCAGAGGGCCGATGCCTGCGGTGATAAGTCGAATACAAAAGTTCCACAGGATGCAGATAATTATTCAGGCTCCGCAGGCCGAAACTATGCAGCGTTTATTTATGGCCTTGCGGGTAGACCTGTGGAGGATTCGTCCTGCTGTAAAGATTGCTGTAGATATAGACCCTGTTAACTTATTGTAACTTGCAGTTTGGATAATTATGTGCTATATTCTTTTTTTCAATATTTATCGGGGTGTAGCTTAGCTTGGATTAGAGCGTCCCTTAGGGAAGGTCGCTGGTTTGGCTGTAATCACATGAGGATATATTTGTGTATTACGTATATATACTTCAAAGCATTAAAACGGGAAAACTCTACATTGGACATACCGACGATTTGACTCGCAGGCTCGAAGAACATAATACCGGAAGAGAAGGAAAATATACTCGGCAAAATGGCCCTTGGGGATTGGTTTATAATGAATCTTATCCTGACAAGTCGTCTGCTGTTCAGCGGGAAATATACCTCAAAAGTACCCGTGGCTCTCAAGAAAAGAAGAAGTTAGCTGGTATTTTAAGATGAATTGAAGGATGGTTGTAATTTGAGAATTTTTATGGTATATTTTAGACCATAGTTCACGGGGTGTAGCTCAGCTTGGATTAGAGCGCTGCGTTCGGGACGCAGAGGTCGCTGGTTCGAATCCAGTCACCCCGATTTTT
>CAZDQP010000176.1:0-4603 GCA_964507485.1 uncultured Pirellulales bacterium
ATAACTCGTGATGCTGCCGATAGGCCCTAATTGCTGGTGCTGCCGGAGGCCGCAACGAAGAAACGAACAGTAGTTCGCTGAAAGCGAACATTAAAACAGTATCTGAGCAGGAGGCAGCACAAGCAACCACGCTAATACGTCAATGAGTACTTTTTATGCCGGGCGATGAATGTAAAAAGGAAAAGACGAGAATGTTTAAATTCCCGGCCTTCTCCCATCCATCCGGCGATAGTGAATCTACCTATGCCAATGGTGAGGCGGTTTGTGGTGCGGAGGTTTATAAGTTTTTATTCTGATGGTATCAGTGCCGAAGAAAAACCGGCCCGGCTCAAGCAGGTAGCCAACGGCCGTTAACTGAACTTTGCCGTCGGTATCTATGGCGTCAACTAATTCATCTTTATCAAAGAAGGCGAGAACGCTCGTGCGTTTGGCGCATCGCTGCCGTTTTTGAATAACGAACTGGCGCGATGCTTCTACGCCATAGGGATAAAGGGTAAGCATCGCATCTTTATCAACTTCGTTTTTATTAATCCCCTTAGGCAAGTGCGCCCATACTGTCACCCATCTCGGCCAATGGCTATATCGTCTAATTACGCGCGGCCATATCCAAAGGCGCGCTTCGTGCATAATGGATTCGTAAACGCCCATATCGATTCTCGGGCCGTTGATACGTGGGTTGCCATCGAGGTCGGTCTCGTTTGGTTCTGGTATGTAATTCGGGTCGCCGGTATCGATACAGGGGGAGTTCGGGAGCAAATGATAATCGCCACCGGACCAGACGGCGTTCGGGTCGTTCGGCTCAACAATAATATTGGGGTCATTGACATCGACCCAGCAGCCGGGCTCAAAAAAACAAGGGTCGGCATCGATATTGCCCTGCCCTGCCCATCCGGATTGAACGTTACAATATGTAGTATATTCAGCGAAACTATAAATCTGGTCAGGCCAATTGTCCCATATTATGCAGTTTGTGATGGAGCCTTTGCAAACACATAGTCCGCCGCCAAATTTTACAGCGGAGTTTCCAATTATAATACAGTTCATGACAGGTCCTTTGCATTCCTCCAGTCCGCCGCCATATTTACCGGCAGTGTTGCCGGTGATAATGCAGTTAGTAATGGGGCTTTCGCAGTTAAACATCCCGCCGCCAATCGACGCAGTGAAGTTGTTAGTGATAATACAGTTTGTAACAGGACCTGTGCATTCGCACAGTCCTGCGCCTTCTCCGCCAGAGTTTCCGGAGATAATGCATCTATTAATTGGACCCTGGCAGAACCTTAGCCCACCGCCGCCATACTTTGCGAAGTTATTGGAGATATCGCAATTTGTGACGGGGCCTTCGCAGGCATACATTCCGCCGCCAAGCAAAGCTGAGTTATTGGTGATAACGCAATTTATGACAGGACCCACACAAGCACGCAGTCCGCCGCCATACTTAGCCGAATTGCCAGTAATAATGCAATTCGTGACGGAGCCCGAGCATCCATACAGCCCTGCTCCTTCATCATTTGAGTTGCCAGTAATAGTGCAGTTTGTGATTGGTCCGTCACAACCGCTGATTCCGCTACCGTTATTATTGTTTATTTCGCAGCCGGTAATCGCACAGTTGCTGTCAATGCAATAAATTCCTGTAATATTGTTATCGCTTATGACACAGTTTGTAATCACCGGGCTACCGTTAAAGCAATAGATATTGGCACCAATTAGGGGAATTTGTAATGGCGAGGCACCGGTTATACTGCAGTCAGAAATAATCGGACTGCTGTCATAAGAAGAGATTGCACGGATGTTACCACCCATCCTGCATTTAGTAATTGTCGGGCTGCTACTAAAGCAATATACGGCGGTACGGGAGGATGTAGGATGGGTATTGATAAAAGTAAAACCGGCAACTACGGAATCGGCATCCTCGCCGTTACGGAAATAGAAGCCGCTATAGGCGTGAGCGGGGGGAACCCATGGAGGAGGCGTGAAAACGGTATTGTAATCAACAATCGTTTTTGAAACTATACTTTGTTCATTCAAATCGGCTCTGCGGACGGCGATAGCTTCGCCGACTAAATCAATATCTGTAAAGAAAGGAACCCATGGAGGAAGCGGGACAATGATATTGCAATCAATAATCGTTGCTGCAACTACATTTGGGTCATTCGGGTCGGTGCTGCGGACAGTGATAGCTTTGCCGAGGAAATCAATTTCCGTGTTGCCGGGGCCGGTGTATGTGCCGGGGGCGACAAGGACAGTATCGCCATCGTCGGCATTGTTGATGGCCGCCTGAACATTGTCGAAATCGGCAGGGCCGTCGTCATCTACGGTAATAATTTCTGCCGCACAGGGGAAGGCCAAGAAAGCCGACAGGACCAGGATTTTTACAGATGTTTTTATTACTCCATCTCCTTCAACTCCGCCTCTAGCGGACAGGTAACGGTCGAGTTCATTAAAAGAATCTACCTCTTGCCCACGGTTATATTATTATACCATATTTTCCGGTTTAATTCAATATGATATCAATTATAAGATGCACAAAATCGCTTAAGTGTTGCTAATAATTTTTTCCTTAATTCATAAAAAATGCAAAAAACAAGGAAGATTTTTGAGCATAGCCAACAGGGTAAATCGACCCGCAGGGCAAGCTGCCGCTACGAAAGGCAGCAATTCCATACATCGAAGGGTCTGTTATGAGTGAAAATGAAAAAGGTGAAAAAAAAGGTCTCTGCGCCGATAGCGCAGAGACCCAACTCGGAAAGAAACTTATATGGCCCCCCGTAAAATTCCTCTCCCGCACAGCGCAAGAGGGGCTATTTGCGCTGCCGCTTAGATTCTATTATCCGCCATCCCCCCGGCAGAATTATCAGGTCAGACGTGTGATTTTAATAATCAATGGGCGGTCAAACCTGAGGATAAAAAATTTGGTTAACATCGCCCCCTTTATTTGCCCGACCTCAATTAAAGTTTAACATAAAAACCGTAAGCAGGCAAATTTAAGATACTCATTCTTTTAAACTTTTACCTCGGCCCGATAAAACCAAATTCACAAGCAAATCCGGTTCACACATTATGACCTGATTTTATTATTCGCCGTGTTACTCGGGGTGTCGGGCCAGTTTTTCTCTGGCCTCGGCCGTCATCATTTTAAAAGCGGGATGTGTGCTTTGCCAGGAGCGCTCGGTAAAGGGGCTTTGCCGCATCTTTTCCACCTCTTTACTTACGAGGTCAAAATAACTGCCGTATATATGCAGTGAATCACTTATATCAACATATCTACCAACATTTACCTGCTGATTTATTTTTTCTGAAATCTTCTCGGCAATTATCCTCTGAAGGTCGGTAATAGCATAGACATTCATAAACCATGCCTTGTAAAGGTCTCTGCTCCTCCAGTGTGTATTCATATTAAGCGACATTTTACCATCGCTGCCGGTGACCAACCGACACCAGATTCTCTGTAAGCAGGGGGGATGGACCGTCTCCGGGTCGACGGTCGGCAGCCAGGTTATCGCCTGTGCTCTTCGAGTGTGACTAACCTCGGAGAGTTTATCGATGATATATTGTATTTGGTCGATTTTTGGTGCGTTTTGACCTTGTGGATTTCCCACCGTGCAATAGGCAAAGAGGCGCTGGTGATAGGTGTATGTCCACTTGCCGGCAGCAGGGTCAATCCAGTGGTCGTGAACACCATCGACCACCTCCTGACGATATACTTCAAGCTCAGCAGGCCCGCCTGGAAAATTCTTATGAATTCTCGGTTCGGCAAAGGGGTCCGTGATGGTAATTATAACGGTTGCATCTTTGCTGGGCGGGTCTTCGGGCTTATCGTACTGGGTTTTTATTTCAAGGCCGTTATCCCACACTTCCAGGACGGCCTTCTCCCACGCCTGAGGCAAGCAATCAGCAGTAATTGAAATTACCGGAATGAAACCTTCGGTTAGATTCGAAACCATTTAAGGAGTTTCCTCCTTAATAGTAACCTCAAAAGGTTCAGTACCCGGTCTTTGCCTGGTAAACTTGCTTATATCCAGTTCTTCTTTTGTTATCTTATACCGCTCTCGATATTGTGCCGGCATATCGATGAGCATTTGTTTCGCCTTATAGGCATACCAGCTGTCCGGCCATTTGCGAATAATTTGCCGACAATTGTCAACCATAAGTCTGAAACCAGCCCCGGAAGCCATCGGCAGCCGTCCGATACTGCGTCCGGGCACAGCCACATTCAGGAGTCTTTCTGCTTCTATTTCTTCTATCTCGGAAAGCGGTTTGAAGTAAAGTTTGGTCGGCTCGGTGGGTGCCTGTTTAACCGGAGTTTGCTTTTGCTGAGCGGTTGTCTCCTCCGCCGGCTCAGGCTCTGCCAAAAACTTCTCTTTATCTCTCTCGACCATATCGTAGAATGTCTTGTCTTTTGCCTGCGGCTGCGCAGCAGGTTCAGACTTTTCAGAAGGCAAAAAAACTCTTATCAGCACAACAGCAACTGCAATGACAATGACAAGGCCTGCTATTTTCAACCAGGATGTATTCATTTGACCTGCCCCTTTCCAATTGATAATTGGCAGCTTATCACTTATAATCAATTGTAGCGTCTGGATTTACTTTTATCAATATTCAATTT
>CAZDQP010000177.1:0-4509 GCA_964507485.1 uncultured Pirellulales bacterium
CGCTACTTTTCTTTTTACAAATGCATCTCTTTTGGCATTGCTTTTCTTCGCCATATTTTATCTCCTGATTATATTCTTCTTATGATTCCCATTTGCCTTTGTTGTCAGGGCCGACCCAGAATTCGTGCTCTTTTTTCCAGCCGGCCTCTTCAATTTTCAAATCCTTTGTCTTCCATCCCGCTTCAATCCGTTTCGTTAAATCTTCAAACCCCTTATTCCACGTAAGCCCGTCAGGAACAGTAACGTTCATACTTCCTGCGGCATTTGCGTATCTCAGGCAGGATTCGATAGTATGGTTCCAAACAAAAGCAGAAAGAAATCCAGCAATAGCCGAATCGCCGGAACCAAGCGCCCCGACGAATTTTTCCTCCTGATAAACTGGGAACCAAAGCTCGCGATTTGCCCAGTTTTCGAGGTCGGAGCACCCTGCCGCCCCCATCTTCTCGAGGCGGCTCTTATCAGCGGTCCGCACATATAATCCCCTGTGGCCGCATTTAACCATCGCTACAGCTGCGCCTAATTTAATCAAATCGCTTCCGAGGGTGGAAATTTCTTTCACAGTCATATGGTCAAGCACACTCTCCTTGGGGCCGAGTTTCGCTTTCTTTTCAAGAAACTTTTCCTTATAAAGGAAATAAAATATCTCCTCAGCGCTCGGCACCATAATATCCGAGACCGGAACCCAGTCATTAAGTATTGCCTTCCAGTCGCGCTGGCCTGCGTAACTATTCACGTCAGGAAGTGAAAGGTCGAGCGCGGTTGTTGTGCCTAATTCTTTGGTTTTTTTAAGGATTTTTGTCAGCTCAGCGCCGGTGTTTTCATAAATCTTTTTCATCCACGGCGGGTAACCGAAAAGCATCAGCTTGGAACGACCCACGAGGTCGAAATCCATATCATCGTAAACAAACGTGTCATTTGCACCACAATGATGCAGGTAAAAACGGTCTATTCCGGGAATGCATATTGCAATTGTATATGATGTTGATTCACCTTTGACCATGTGAATACCCTTGAAGTGTCCCTCATGCTCCTCATACCACTGAAGAATCTGTTTGCCGAAATCATCATCGCCGATTTTGCCGATGAGTTCGGTCTTCACACCGAGTCGGCGAATAGATACACCAGCGTTAGTAACAGGACCACCTCCAACAACTACACATTCACCCATATTAATCATTTTACCGGGCACAAGGACATCAGTCATCTTGTCAACTGTTCCTTGAATTGTAAAAGCCGGTATCAAGTCAAGACAGGTATGGCCTGCAGCTACAATCTCCAAGTCTTTGTTATTTGCCACTTTGAACTCCTTACAGAATAAATTTGAAAGACAATACTTTTATAATATCTACATTCAGGTGTCAAGCTAAAATTGAAAAATAGGGATTAACACGTGTTTCTGTGCTTTATAGTGTATACCGATACTTTCCCGGTATGTTATTTAATCAGTGTTATTTCTGCTTCTTGCTTGAGCTATTTTAACAACAGCATCGAAGGCCGGCTTGTATTTACATTGACGGTCAAACAACATAGGATAGTCGGTCCTTCCCTTCAAGGGCGTGTAGCTTCGCCATGACTGGCCGTCGTGAACAGCCCAGAAAGCTATCCTGCTGAAACTATCTCTGAATTTTAGAAATATCGAAAATAACTCAGCGTATCGATTCGCCAAGTCTTTCTGAACCTTCTCAGGCAAAGCATCCGTATAGGGGTTGAGTTTTTTCTGCAACTCGGAATCCAGAGAGGAGGTGTCCCTACCCTCATACTTATCTGCTACAGGAAGCACGCTCACATCAAGTTCTGTAATCATCAATTTGACACTCAGTCCGGAAAAAGCCCTTATGAAAGTTTCAATCTCTTCGAGACTCGGATATTCCAGTCCCCAATGTCCCTGTATGCCAATGCCATCTACGCGAATACCTTCCGACTGCAAGTTTTGAATCAGACGAGCGACAGCCTCGTATTGACTCTGCTTCCACATATTATAATCGTTGTAATAGAGTTGAGCATTCGGATCGGCCTGCCGGGCATATTCAAATGCCTTTTTTATGTAGTCTTCACCAATAATGTCTAACCACTTGCTTTTTCTGAACCGGCCGTCAGCAGTGATTGCTTCATTAACGACATCCCACGCATGTATTCGACCCCTGTAGCGTCCTGCAACGGCAAAGATGTGTTCTTTCATTCGTTCGAGCAGGGTTTCACAACTCACAGATTTACCCGATTTATCCTGAAACACCCAGTCCGGCGTCTGCTTGTCCCAAATGAGAGGGTGACCGACGATAAACATATTATTTTTTTCACCAAGCATTACAAACCGGTCAGCAGGTTCAAAATCATACCTGTTCGGTTCCGGGTGAATATTTTCCCACTTTAGAATATTTTCCGCTGTGATGCTGTTAAAATGTTTTTCCACAAGAGCGAGGGCATCCGGCTCATTGCCTGAAATCTGGTCTATATTGGGAGCAACACCGATGTAAAAGTCGTCCTTAAACACATCTTTCAACGCGGGGAGGCCGGTGCATTTAGTTTTCTTGCGCTGCATACTCAAACCAGTCAAAATCAGCAGGCGTTGTGCACTTTTTTCCGTTTCCGGTGGCATACATACCAAAGTATACGCCGGTAAAACACATTCCGTGGTCGAAACCTATCTCTTCAACAGACAAATCCTTCGTCAAAGCTGTTCCCAACACTTTTCGAGTTCTGTCTGCGGACTGGCAGGAAAATTCGTAAGACAACGGCTGTGCTTTGACCGTTAGTATAACCGGTCCAGGCTTTACGTCAACGTACCGAACAGGTTCGATTACTTTGCCTTTGATGACTTTCCTGAAAAGAACCTGGCGCCTGCCATCTTTCAATGTTATCGCAATTTCGTAATGATGTCTGTCATCCTGTCGTGCAACAAGACCGGCTTCCTCGTTTTCGCTTTTAGGGTTGAATTCAATAAGAGTCGAAGCAACACAATTAAAATCGGTCTGCCTTTGTCCCACAAAAGTCGGTGAATCCTGGTCGCTCATAGTAATAGCTGTGCCGTGAAGGCGCAAAAAACCCGGCCGTTCAGTCAATGAATAATCACTCTCTACAGGATTTCTCAGATAGTTCCAGTGCAAAGCAAGCTGTTTGTTATCGAAGTTGTCCCTTTCCGGGATTTTAGGCCAGAGATACTGCTTCAGTTTCGGTGCGGGCATTACTAAATCGATCGTTCCGGTTTTATTGACGACAGGCCAGCCGTCTTCGAAGGTAACAGGCGCGAGGAAAGTTTCTCTTCCGATGTGATGATAGTAGCCGCCTTTTGGCCGGATAGCCAGACAGACCAGCCACCAGCCGTTGGGGGTTTCGACAAGGTCTGCATGACCGACGGCGCGAATTGGATTGCCGTCGAGCTCCTTATGTGTAAGGATGGGATTATTCGGATTCGACTCGAACGGCCCCCACGGCGAATCGCTGCGGGCGACGGTGACCATATGCCCGTAGCTTGTCCCACCTTCTGAAATCATTAAGTAATATTTGCCATTGATACTATAAAGATGCGGACCTTCCGGCCAGATTCCACCGGTACCGCGCCATATTTCTTTTAGTTCTCCCTGGAGTTTTCCGGTGTTGACATCGATAGTTGACTGGGCGGTGCAACCGTGGCGTCCACCTTGCTGCCTGTGGTAATAAACCGTGCCGTCGTCATCGAAGAGAAGTGAAGGGTCGATACCGCCGCCGTCTTTTATCCAAATCGGCTCCGACCAGGGGCCTGCCGGGTTCCTCGCGGTAACATAAAAATTTCCGCCGCCATCAACGTTTGTAGTTATCATATAAAAAGTGCCATCGTGATATCTAATTGTCGGAGCGTATATACCACCGGAGGCCCTCATCTTATCAAGCGGCAACTGGCTTTTGCGAGTAAGGCAATATCCGATTAGCCGCCAATGAACAAGGTCTTTACTATGCATAACCGGAACACCCGGAAAATATTCAAAGGTACTATGCACCGTGTAATAATCATCATCCACCCGGCAAATACTCGGGTCAGGATAAAAACCGGGAATTACGGGATTATTAAAAGTTCCGGAGTACTGCTGTGAACAACCAGACACAAGAACCAATCCAAATGTAACCATTATTATAGACCTCATATCAATATCCTCTAAATTTTCACGATTTCAGGTTATTAATTACTCTGGGCCGCTTTAACAACAGCATAAAAAGCCAGTTTGGGTTTATAGCTGCGGTCAAATAAAAGGGGGTAGTTAGTACGTCCCCTGACAGGCCAGTTATTAAGCCAGCTTGTTTTGTCGTAAACACCCCAAAGAGTTACACGGCTGATTCTGTTGGAATGCTTGTGGTAAAGCGAGAAAAGCTCGGCATAACGGTCTGCAAGTTTTTTCTGTATTCGCCCGGGCAGGCCGTCAAAATAAGGATTAAGCTCATCGCGCAATTCGGCCCGCTGTTTGATGTCCGCGCCCTTCTGGTTCAAGGCACTGGGCAGAACGTCATTACAGATCTCGGTTATCATATCTTTATTGG
>CAZDQP010000178.1:0-4458 GCA_964507485.1 uncultured Pirellulales bacterium
GTCACATTTGCCAAAGGTATGCATTTGCTCCAAATGAACGCTGGTTAGACCTGTTTCCTCTGCCAACTCCCGCACAGCGGCATCTTTTAATTCTTCATCGATATTTACGAATCCACCCGGCAGGCACCATTTGCCTTTGGATGGCTCAAAGCCGCGATTCACTAACAATAGTTCAATTTTGTTTTTAGAAATCGCGAACACCATCGCATCGGCTGTGACCATCGGCCGAGGCCAGTCATAAATATATTTGCCTTTTTTATCCATGGTAACAATTATGCTCTTTTAATAGTCTTTAAACGTTCTCATCCACTCAGGCCAATCTGCCGGTTTAATGCCACCGGCTTTGGTCCAGTGGCCAGCAATATTGAATCCCCTATGCCATTTCAACGTCCATAATTCTTTAAGCCCAACCTTTCTGACAGACCAATCCATGAAAAGAGAATTTGTGATACCCTTGCCGTGTCGATTGATGCAGAAACTTTTCATTTGCTCGGCCAGCGTGATTTCCTGGGGAGGCTGACCGTCACTCTGTGGCGGTACAGAAGTGTGGTCCGGCCAACCTGTCATCCCCATACAATCCAAAAACACAGGTATGTTCTGAGCATTCTGGACATCGGGTCTTCTCCAGTAATGGTCGTCGCCGAAAATAGCGCCGGCGTCCGCATTGCAAATCCAGGCGCTCAATCCGTAACTTCCGTAATCTCCTTCCGGATCTTTCCATGCAGCAAAAATTCCCTGCCCACCATTATCCCATGTCTTGGTAGCTAATGGGCAGCACCGAAAAGCACCTATCTTGCCATAGAGTGGTTCGAGTACCTCTATCCAATCATTCCACCCGCCTTCAATCATCCCTCGGAAAAAGCGGCCATCGTTATCATTAGTATACGTATCAAGAACAAGGCCCCATTGTCTCAAATTAGCCTGACAAGCAACTATTTTTGCATATCGTCGAGCTGCCGCCAAGCTGGGTATCAGTATAGCCGTCAGCAATCCAATGATTGCAATCACCACCAGCAGCTCTATAAGTGTAAAGCCGCATCTTTTGTGCATAGTCGGTTCTTCTATGTCAAAAACATATTTGCCTTTTTTAGTCATAAAACTTATAGCAAGCCTAAGATTATTTTGCGCCTTTTTCCACACATCCCATTATCTTCCGAAAGCGGTTTTTCTGTCAAGAATTATCATACAACAATATGGGGTAGCCAGGAAACATCGTATCCTCTCTTATTAACGATATTTTTGTCCTTTATTATCCATTTCAGCCGGCATGATATCTTTGCCTGTCAGAATTGCTTCACCAAACTAATCCCCATTGCTGCGTAATCTCCAGTCCCGACATAAGGCACTACCTCGAAACCTGCAACCTCGAGCATTTTATGCTTTCCCGCTATGGTATGGCCGACGACCCAGCCGAGAGTCGCCCCAAATACGACGTCACTGCCCCAATGGTCACCTGCGTCCATCATTCTATAAGCCACTAGGGACGCCAGTGCATACGCGGGTATGCCGACTTTCGGCCCATAAAACTCATCGAGGACGGAAGCAATGGTAAAAGAACTGGATGTATGGCCGCTCGGCCAGGCCCAACTCTTGCCGTTCGGAGTCTCATTATGTCTGACAGCTTTTAGTCCCTCCGTAGCCAGACACGTCACAGATAGTGCCGTCATCATTGTCCATGCCCGTTCCTTGTTTAACTCATCCTGGTTTTCTGCGCTAAGGGCATACCAAAGCCCCGTTATTGCAAAGTGTGTTCCTGGATAGCCAATTGTATAGAGACTTTCGTTCGCAAAGCCGTGAAAAGTGGGATGTCTTGCGAAGTTTTTAGCAATGTTTTTATCGGCGTCCGTATTGTTCATCGCAACGCTTGCGCCGCCAGCCAACAGCAGAGCGGCTATGTTATCCCCCCTTAAAAACGTGGCTTTTGAATCTTCGAGAAATCTATCCGGAAGACGGCCAAGGTCGGCCTTTGCGGATTCGAGCCAAAGACTCTTGCTTGATTGGTCTTCTGTTTGATTTGTTCCGTTAGAAATTTCTGCAAGATTTGTGGAAGGCGCATCCGCTGGTTTATTTCTAACGGGATTTGCACAACCCGCAGCAAAAATTAGACCTCCACAAACAAAGCCGAGCCAGAATCCATTCGAGCAAAATATCTTCATCTCAAAAATCCTTAAATGCTATTAAACCAAGATAGCTAATGTGACTCATCTTTAAGTTACAATATCTTTCTAACCGCAAGCTTACTGCAAAATTATTTTTTGGTAATACTTGGTGTATTTGATCTGCCATTAACTCCAAAATGGTTTTACTTTTGAACCTCATGTAAATTGGTCTCTTCTCCCACGGGTATATTCTGATGAAATAAATGACTTGTGCCTGTCCCGTTTTGTGGCGAGTAAGGCAAATCAAATTGCTCGTATGCTTTTTGTGCGATGCGCAGGTTGTTCCTGAACGAAAGATTTGCTGCCATCGCGATAAGAGGACTGTTTCGTTGCCAGAAGTTTCCACACAGTCGACTCAATATTCTCTTCATCGAATAAAAAGTTTTGTCACAGGATATCTTCTCTTCGATGATATCATCCCGGGACAGATGTTTGTAGTGGGCGACAGGGAAAGTGAACGTGTAATACTTCCAGTCATTTGGGAAGGAACTGGCCGCGATTCTACCTTCAGAATCCATTTTTTCCCAGAGATTCGTGCCTGGCAGCGGCGTCAGGAACCCTGTATTGATGAGGTCAATTCCGTAAGAGTCGGCTGCTTCGGCTATCAGCCTGCCTATGCCCGGGCGATCCGTGTCCAAACCAATGATGAAAGAACCGACTACAAGAATCTTATGCTGCTTTATCCTCTCGATGGATTCCTTCAAATCACGGTTTTGGGCTAAATTGAACTTCTTGTGCACCTCCGCCAGACCTTCGGCTGTCGGTGATTCGAACCCGATAAAAACCCCTCTACAGCCAGCCTTGTAGGCGAGTGCCGGTAATTCGTCGTCGTCGCCGAAATTGATGCTGGTTTGTGCGCACCATTTCTTGCGAATTTTCGCGTCAATCATCGCCCGAAAGAGACTTTTGGCCCGGTGGATATGTTCAGGGCTTGTTCCTATTAGATTGTCATCGACAACCAGGACCCGATTTTCACGGATTGTTTTAAATTCGCGGACAACGTCATCGATAGGCCGGGTTCTGTACCGCGGGCCGTTGAAAGCTGTAACACTACAGAAAGTGCAATTGAGCGGACAACCTCGCGTTGTCTGAATAGAACCGAAAGTGTATCCCGTTGGCAGCAGGTCGTGTCTTGCAGGCGGGACGTTTTTCATATCCACATTTTCACCGAGATAGACTCGTTTTAAACGTTTGTCCTGAAAGTCGGCCAATACTTTCGGCCAGATTGAATCAGCTTCACCGGTTACCACTGAATCAACATAATTAAGCGCCTCCTGCAAACGCATAGTGGCGTGGATACCGCCCATTATCACCGGAATCGACCGGCCGCGAAACTCCGTGGCCAGTTTGTAAGCTCTCTCGGCCTGCGCGGTAAAAGCGGTAATACCCACCAGATCCGGCCGCGGCATTGAGGTATAATCAACTGCGCCGAGATTTTCGTCAATTACTTTAATCCCCCAGTTGGCTGGCGTGACCGATGCTATGGCTAAAAGCCCGAGCGGTTTCCAGATACGGTAACGGTTCCACCAGTTATTGTTGACATTGGAAAGGCTGATGAGTGAATTGCAGGGATTTATTAAATATAAGAACATCGCTTACCCCCTAATACACAACAGGCCGTCCGTATTTCTTTCGCCCATCGGGCGCCCTATTCATAATACCCCAAAGTTTATCACATATGTAGTCGGCGTTTTTCTTCAAAAATACCATTTGTGTGCAGATTATAAGATGTATTATTAACCACAAGCTTACCGTAAGATTATTTTTTGGTAATAATGGGGGTAACCGGAAAATTATGTGCGGGGCATAATGATTGTAAATATGCTTCCTTTACCAAGACAGCTTTCTACAGTGATTTGGCCTTTATGTGCCTGGACAATCGCCTGAGCCAGACTAAGTCCTAAGCCGCTTCCAGGCATGGTACGACTCCGATCCGCTCGATAGAATCGTTCAAAAATGTGAGGGATATCTTTTTCATCTATGCCAATGCCGGTATCTTCTACTGAAATCTTTATCTGTGTTTGCGTACCATCAACAGAGACATTCACCCTTCCGCTGGAGTTGGTGTAGTTAATGGCATTATCCAGCAGGTTGGCCATCACTCGCTGAAGCCTGCCGACATCACCGAGAACAAAAAGAGGGTCTGTAGGAGTGTCGAGCTCTAAAGTTATGCCCTTATCCTCGGCAACAGGCTGAAATAGTTCGTAGGCATCTTTGACGATTTCCACCACATCTACATGGACAGTTGCAAAATCAGCGACACCCGACTGGGTTTCTGCAATATCCAGCATAGTGTTGA
>CAZDQP010000179.1:0-4444 GCA_964507485.1 uncultured Pirellulales bacterium
CTTCTTCTATGGCCTCAATAGTAGCGGATTTGGTTACAACAACAAGTTTCACCTCGCGGGGGTCTCTGCCGATACGAACACAAGTAGAGTTAATGGTGTCTTTTACGCGTTTTATTCTTTCCGAAATTTTTGCCATAGAGAAAGGCCGAAAATCAAAAATCAGGTACCTATGAACCACTTGTGGAGAAACTCACACCGCCTAAAAAAATATCAGCCCGACGCCGTCTTCGCCAGCATAAAAATAGAAGCTTTTGCTATTTAGTACCCTCGCACGGCGACATTCAGTAACTCCGGTCACCTCTTTGCCGCCGGCGGCGATCCCTAGCTTTGTCATCAAAAACTCCAAAAAATGACACAATTTATCGGCTATAACTTACGCCAATAAGTGTAAGTATTCAAGCCATTTTGCTCGATGATTTTTATGTTAGGATAATATGTGCTAACCGCAAAAAAAATAAAAAAAAGCCATTTTTATCTTGCATTTTGTCGCCATTTTCTGTATATTAGCTTTATCGAGGAAGTATGGGTCGAGACGGCAACCTTCCCTTAAAAATTTTTTTTGTTTTTTATTTGACAGATTTTTAAGGAAGAGTTAGCGTCTTTTACCTACGCGTTAAAATAATGAAATAAAGCCCCTCAAGGGCTTACGAACCTCGGCGAGGCAGCGTGGCATGCCGGTTTCCCCCCCAGCCGGTTCCACCACCTCGCCTTTTTTTGCGCATACCTCTACCAAATCATCTCCATAATTAACAAAAGGGGAATCTCTATTCCCCACGGACCTGAAGAAGTACTCTTCTGCTGCGTGGGCCGTCAAACTCGCAGAAGAAAATCGCCTGCCAGGTCCCCAATGCCAACCTGCCGCCCCTTATCAAGACCTGCTTACTGCAGCCGATAATCGAGCTTTTAACGTGGGAATCGGAATTGCCTTCGCTGTGCCGGTACCCGGAGCGGTGGTGAGGGATAAGCTCAGAAAGCGTCAAAAGTATATCGTGCGGGACAGAGGGGTCAGCGTTCTCATTTATGGTTATCGCCGCTGTTGTATGAGGACAATAGACTATTGCATCGCCGTTTGTGATACCGGATTGGCCGACCGCAGATTCAACCTGGCTCGTAATGTCAATCATCTGGTTACGGCTTCTGCTGCTTACGCGAAAATCCTTATCGACAATTTTCATTATTGCACCTCCTACATTTGTTCTACAACTTCGATACCCAAAAGCTCACTTAAGCCGTGTTTTATTGTCCTTGCAGTTAAATCGCAAAGCAGCAGCCTCGTCGGTCTTTTATCAGGCCCGGCGTCCAAAACCGGGCAGTTAGTATAAAAGGCACTAAATTTCTGTGCCAGTTCATATAGATAAGCAGTCAAATAGTTCGGCCTATAATCGGCGGCAGCGGATTCTATCGCCTCGCCGTAACGAATGAGATGCTTTGCCAAATCCAGTTCCGCTGGTTCATCCAAGTTCAGTGTCTTTACGCCAGCTAACTCGGCTTCAACAGGTAACTCTCTCGTTTGCGCCTTTCGCTCAATTGATTTTATCCGGGCATAAGCATACTGCATATACGGAGCGGTGTTGCCATCCATTGCAAGCATTCTGTCGAAGCTGAAGATATAATCGCTCGTGCGGTTGTTGGAGTAGTCTACGTACTTTACTGCACCGATTCCAACGGCTTTTGCGATTTCGGCCTTTTTGTCCGACGAAAGCTCGGGATTCTTTTCATCCACAATTGCTTTTGCCCGCTCGACAGCCTCATCGAGCAGCTCTTTCAATTTTACATTCTCCCCTTCCCGTGTCTTTAATGGCTTGCCGTTCTCACCCAAAACGCTGCCGAAGGTAACGTGCACCAATTTTGTATCTTTGACCCAGCCAGCCATCTTTGCCACAGCAAAAACCATCTCAAAATGCAGTTTCTGCCGGGTATCAGTTACGTAAATTATCCCATCTGCCCTTAACTGCCCTATCCTGTATCGAATCGCCGCTAAATCCGTCGTCGCATACAAATACGCCCCGTCACTCTTCTGCACAATTAACGGCAGCGACTTACCATCTTTATCCTTAAACCCTTCTGGAAAAACACACACCGCCCCTTCCGATTCTACCGCCAGATTCTTTTTCTTCAACTCCTCAACAACATCCGGAAGCATATCTTTATAAAAACTCTCCCCGCAAATATGCTCATCCTTAAGAGTAACACCAAGGCAATCATAAACTTCCCGGAAATGCTTTGTGGTGGTTTTGACAATGCCTTTCCAATATGTCAACCAGGGGCCTTCTCCAGTGTGAAGGCCGACAACGGCTACACGCGCTTTCTTAGCAAATTCTTTATTAGTTTCATAGAGATGATGCGCTTCACGATAGAACTTTTCGATATCGCCAAGGGTTTCGTCCCTGTTTATCATTTCTCCCCTTCGGCTTGCTTCGAGCAATATCTCGTCATAGCGTGCACATAGCTCTCCAAACTGCATCCCCCAGTCGCCGATATGATTTTGGCGGATAACTTCGTGGCCTTCCAATCCCAACATTCGACAGATGCAGTCGCCGATTATTGTGCTGCGCAAATGCCCGACGTGCATTTGCTTGGCGATATTCGGACCGGAGAAATCAACAACGATGGTTTTAGGCGTGTCAGTTTTTTCTATGCCAAGCCGCTTAGAGTCTCTGTTTATCTCCAAAAGATTCGCAGCAACAATTTCCGGTTTTAAGCGCAGGTTTATAAAGCCCGGGCCCGCGATTTCGACACTTTCGCAGACATCACCTAAGTCAAGCTTTGTAACGATTTGCTCGGCTAATTTTCGAGGGCTGGTTTTTAGCTCTTTGGCAAGCGCCATTACACCGTTGACCTGGTAATCACCGAATTTAGGGTCGGTCGCGGGCCTAACAAGCGCTATACAGCCGCTTCGACCGGCAGCAGCCGTCATAGCCGCACCGACTCTATCCTCAAGAACTGTAATAACCGATTCCATTGTCTAAGCGGTATTTTCCCATTTCAGTCTGTGAGCATCGCCCCAGAGCAATTCCAAATCGTAGTAATCTCGATATTCACGGTCAAAGATATGTATTACGACATCAACAAAGTCGAGCAGTATCCAGCGTCCCTGTTCGTAGCCGGCCGAGCCGAAACGCTGCTGACCCTGCTTTCTTGCGGCTTCACAGATTTCATCGGCAACGGTGCGTCTCTGCCTATCGCTCGTGCCGGTTGCGATTACAAAATAATCGGTGGCAGGCGATTTGCCTTTTAAATCCAGCACTACAATATTGCTGCAATGCCGCTCGTCCGCCACTCTGGCCGCGGCCAAAGCCAACTTACGGGCCCTTGCATTTCGCCTTTGTGCCAATTTATATCCTCATTTTTCAATAAAAAGAAAAGGGTGGCTGATTCAGCCACCCCAATAGATTACACGACAACGGGGCATTAGTCAACCAGCGGCAATCAACGCAGATGCAGCCATTGTCCCACGACCGGTGCAAATTTGAGAATCACGCCCGTGAAGACCAAACTGACCATACTCATCAGTTTTATAAGAATGTTCAGACTCGGCCCGGACGTGTCCTTGAACGGATCGCCGACCGTATCGCCGACCACAGCCGCCTTATGAGCGTTGGAGCCTTTGCCGCCGAGGTTTCCCTTTTCGATATACTTTTTGGCATTGTCCCACGCGCCGCCGGCGTTGTTCAGCGTGACCGCAGTAACAAAACCACACGACAGCGCCCCTGCCAGAAGCCCCAGCAAACCCGGTATGCCGAGAATAACCCCCGCTGCGATGGGAACAATAATCGCCAGAAGCGACGGCAAAATCATCTCCCTTTGCGCCCCGGCTGTAACTATCGAAACGCAGCTCGCATAATCGGGTTTGGATTTCCCTTCCATAATGCCCGGAATCTCCCTGAATTGCCTGCGGACCTCCTCGACGATTCTCCCTGCGTTTCTGCCGACCGCTTTCATCGTCATTGCACAGAACAAAAACGCCATCATCGCGCCGATGAACAGTCCCGCCAGAAGACGCGGATTCATTATCGTAAGGTCGTAAGCCATAAGCAAATCAGTGATATGGGCCGTCGAAACATTCACGGTGCCCTCGACATATTTCTGCGGCGACGAAAAGAGAACTTCCCCAACCTTGTATACCCCGTCCGGCGCCTCCGCTGCCAGCCGGGCTATCCAGATGCGGACTTCCTCGATAGTCGCCGCTATCAGCGCCATCGCCGTCAGCGCCGCCGAGCCGATTGCAAATCCCTTGCCCGTCGCCGCGGTAGTATTACCCAGCGCGTCGAGTGCGTCTGTCTTTTTGCGCACCTCAGGACCAAGCTCCGACATCTCTGCGTTGCCGCCAGCGTTGTCTGCAATCGGGCCATAGGTATCGGTCGAAAGCGTAACGCCTAACGTTGATAACATACCCACCGCCGCAAAGCCGATGCCGTACAATCCGAGAGACATATCTGTAAAA
>CAZDQP010000180.1:0-4439 GCA_964507485.1 uncultured Pirellulales bacterium
AAAGTGTTGAAAATAAATGCAGCGGGGAACGAGTAAAGACCATACTCGTTCCCCGTTATCTAATTAACAGGGGCGGAATTAATTTGTTGAACGTTGGGTGGTTTCGGGTAGTATTATCTGTATTGAAGTAACATAGTTGTGCTCTTTCAGCGTTTATTCGGGAAATGTGATGGAACATAAAGGGAAGCGAACAGGCAAAGTCAATACTGGCTTATCACATACGGTTTTTAAGCTCGATGCAGCCCGTCCATCGGTTTTTTGGGCATCGGGGGATGGCCCTTATAATAATACACGAAAAGCCCTTGAAAACATTGATTTGTCCCCTTCAAGTAACAAGCGTGTGCTATTGAAACCGAACGTCGGACGGAATGTAGAAGCGGGAAAAGGTATTACAACACATCCGGAGGTCGTGGCAGGTGCGATAGATGCGTTCAGAGAGGCAGGGGCGGAAGTGGTTATAGGCGAAAGCCCCATAACGGGTGTTGCGATGCCTGACGCCTTCGAGAACAGCGGGATTGCATCTATCGCCAAGGAACGCAACTGCCGTTTGATAGATATGGATGCGCGCCGATATGTACTACTTAAGATAACCGATGGTGTTGCAATAAAAACGCTTAAGCTGTGCAGGGAGGTTGTTGAATACGATATTGTTGTTTCGATTCCTGTGATGAAGACGCATATGCATACGGGCGTGACGCTGTCCGTTAAGAATATGAAGGGGTGTTTGTGGAAGCGGTCGAAGGTGGACCTTCATATGCTGCCGCAGCTCGCCGGGCGGGAGGAGAAATCTTTGGATATAGCTATTGCCGATATGGCATCTGTTTTACGTCCTCATTTGTCGATTATAGACGGCACAATAGGGATGGAGGGATTAGGCCCGAGCGCAGGCAATCCCAAGCCCTTAGGTGTGGTAGTTGTTGGAGTCGATGCTTTTGCAACGGATTCGATTGCGTGTGAATTGATGGGGGTACAGGCGTGTGATGTTCCGCATTTACGGATTGGGGCGGAAAGGGGTTATGGGATAATTGACCCCGACAAAATCTACGTGTCTCCTGAAAACTGGGAGAAGGTCAGAAGCCCTTTTGCGCGGGCGCCGGAGGTGCTGTCGGTCGAGTTTCCCGGATTTACTATTCTGGACGAGCAATCGTGCAGCGCGTGCCAATCGACATTACTGATGTTTTTGAAACGGTACGGTAAAAAGCTGCGTGAGAATGTTCCGGATGACGAGGAGATTGTTATTGCGATTGGTAAAGGCCATAAGCAACTGCCGAGCGGAACATTGTGCGTTGGTAACTGTACAATCCGACACAAAAAACGCGGGCCGTTTGTTCCGGGATGCCCGCCAGTGGCAAGTGAGATATCGAAGGAGTATTTTGTCAAAAAATAAAAACTGTGAGGTTTTTCAAAATGAGCGGGGGATAATTCAAACCGTTTTTGGGGCTGGTGGTGGTTTTATTGTTTATTGTGGGTGCGATGAGTGGAAAATTCTTGCAAAACTTAATTCAAAGGCGTATATATAGCCGAAATCGAGAGAAGATTTTGTTTTTTTGGAGCAGCAGATAGTGAATTATCCGAGGCGGACAATAGTGACGGCTATTTTGGTATTGGTGACATTAGCCGTCTGGGATGTGTCGCAGGCGGCGGAGGAGCTGAACCTCGAAAAATCGGTCGTATTGCTTAAAAGCGTTTTGCAGGAGTTCGATTACGATGCGCCGTGGAAGCAGAGCAGGATTATAGAGGGAATCGGCACAGGATTTATAATCGAAGGGAATAGAATCCTTACAAATGCCCATAATGTGAGCAATAATAAATACCTGGAAATAAGGAAGGAAGACGTCGCCAAGCGCTATCCGGCCGAGGTCGCTTTTGTCGGGCATGACTGCGATTTGGCAATAGTGACCGTCGAGGATGAAAGCTTCTTCGAGGGGATGGTGCCATTGGAATTAGGAGAACTTCCAAAGGTAAATACGACGGTCTCGACCTACGGTTTTCCTGTCGGAGGCAGGCATATTTCCGTGACTGAGGGGGTAGTCTCTCGCATAGAGATGGATGTTTATTCACACAGCGGGGCAGATTCACATCTTGTGATACAAACGGATGCGGCGATAAATCCGGGCAACAGCGGGGGGCCTGTTATGCAGGACAGCAAGGTGGTCGGGGTGGCGTTTCAGGGAATTCGGCAGGCGGAAAACGTTGGTTATCTGATTCCTACGACGGTCATCAGGCATTTTCTTGCTGATATAGAGGACGGTAAATATGACGGATTTGGTACGCTCGGGGTCAGATTTTACCCGGGTCTGCATAGTGAAAGCTATAGAGAATATCTCAAAGTGCCGTCCGGCAGGGAAGGAGTTGTGGTAGTTGACACGGTGCTGAACAGCTCGGTCGAGTCGGTGCTGCAGCGGGACGATGTGATTACGAAAATCGACGACTGCAATATCGACAATGACGGGAGGGTGCAAATGTATGGCTTGAGACTGCATTTTTCCGAAGTTGTCGAGACAAGGCAGATAGGTGAGCAAGTAGAACTTACCTTTTGCCGTGATGGGCGAGAGATGCAGGAAACAATTACAGTTATGCTAAACAGGCCCGTGCTTGACTGGTCAAGGGAGTATGACCGGCCGCCGAGGTATGTGTGTTTCGCAGGTCTTGTGTTTGTGCCAGTGACGAGGAATTACCTGGAGACGTGGGGGAAAGACTGGCTCGTCGGTATTCCGCATTACCTGCGGTATCTGTTCGAGCATTCGACGGAATTAAATACGGACCGGGAGCTTAAGGAATATGTGGTTGTAGCGGATGTGCTATCGGATGAGGTGAACTCATATTATCGTGGAATCAAAAACGAGGTGGTTGGGAACATAAATGGTGTCACTATTCGCAGTCTTGATGATGTGTATGAGGCGTTTAAATCGCCGGTTGGCGACTTTGACCTAATAGAGACTGTAAGCGACGGTGAAATCCGACCTGTCGATGCCGAGAAGGCCCGGACGAGAACTCAACTTATACTGGACAAGTACGACGTTCCGGAGGAAGCCCGTCTGGAAAAAGAGTTATGAGAAAATTGTCAGCTTCAATACTGATTTTAATCAGCATATGCGTGCTGTCCTGCTCGGAGCCCGCAAGAGAGCAAATACAGCGTGTCGATATGACCGAGGAGATGAAACAGTCTCTGGTTTATCTGAAGATATCGTCGTGCGGTTATGACGATTACCGGCCGTGGAAACAGGATGACATCTCAGAGATAATCGGTTATGGCTGTGCCGTTAGCGAATATGAAGTGATAACCACCGCAAGGAATGTTATAAATGCACGTCTGATTGAAGCCCGCGTGCACGGTGAAAGCAAATATATTCCGGCCGAAATAAAAGTGGTTGATTACGAAAGCAATTTATGCCTGATAGAACTTGATGCCAAGTCTATGCCTTTTCCTCTAAAGCCCGTGACGTTCGTAGACCGTTATGAGGAGGGAACAGAAGTTGACTTTTACTGGCTGTCAGCTAACGGGCAGTTATATAACGGGCGAGGGTACTTAGACCAAGCAGAAGTCAGGCGGTCAATGGCGTCACATTCCTTTTTTATTAATTATATTGCGGCGAACACATCTCATAACGCAGGCAGGGGGGAAGTTTATTTTATCGGTACAGAAGTAATTGGGGTCGGCTGCTGGAGGTCGTCAGAAAACAAAGAGGCAGGGCTGGTACCGGCAATGATAATAAACCGGTTCCTTGCCGATGCACGAGAGGGCCGCTATGAAGGATTCGGAGTCGTCGGCTTTAAGATAAGCTATCTACTTGACCCAACGAAGCGGTCTTACCTGAAGATGCCGCAGGAGTTAAAAGGCGGCGTTTGTGTGAGTGACGTATATAATTTGGGAACTGGAAGTGATGTGCTTAAGAAAGAGGACGTTATACTTGCAATAAATGGTAAAATCATAGACCCACGAGGCCGGTTTGAAGATTCACAGTATGGACTTTTGTCGTTTTATCATTTGATTACAAGCAAGTCTGCTGGTGAGAGTGTTTTGTTTAAACTATGGCGTGAGGGGCAGCGCATAGAAATAGAGGCAGAGGTTAAAAATTTTAACACTTCGGAGATGCTGGTGCCGTATCACGAGTACGACCATCAGCCGGAATATGTTATAACGGGCGGTTTTGTACTTCAGAAGCTAACGAGAGCGTATATGGCTAAATGGGGCAAAGGTTGGCGTGGAAAGGTTCCTTCACATTTTTATAACTATTACAGCAATATGGCCTTTAAGCCCGCAGATGAACGTAAGGACGTTGTTATATTGAGCTATGTTCTATCAGATAAAATCAATCTTGGTTATGCTAATCTGGGAGGAATAGTCGTCAGTAAGTTCAACGGTATGCCAATTAGGTCGATCGAGGATATTCTGACGGCCCAGAGGCTATACCCTGATTCTAAATATGATGTGATAG
>CAZDQP010000181.1:0-4416 GCA_964507485.1 uncultured Pirellulales bacterium
TCGAGGCTTGCTCAGCTAATTGTTTCATTCTCACCAGAAGCGAGTCGATTGTGCCAACTGCACCTTCCATGGTTTGTAATAGACTAATACCGTCCTGAGCATTACGAGAACCCTGTTTCAAAACCTCGATGTCGGCGCGCATCAACTCACGAACAGCCATGCCGGCTGCGTCGTCCTTTGCACTGCTGATGCGTAAGCCCGATGAAAGCCTTTCGACTGACTTGGCCAAGGCATCGTAGCTTGTTCCCAAGTACCGTGCAGCGTTTGCTGCCATAAGATTGTTCTTGATTGCTAACATACCTTTGACTCCTTAAAAATACCAAACGATACGATTTAGTGTTTCTACTCTAAGCCTTTACCGGGTAACAAACACACCATAAAAATTTACCCGGCACCCCCACCCAAAGCGGGAAATCCTTTATTGTCATTATCGATGAAATTAAAACGGTCTTAAGGGTTTTCTGCGATAAAATGACGGTAAAATGATGGGACCTGTAATATTGTTTTTACAGATACTGATATCGTAGGCAACTACTTAAAATTGCATAAATGTTTTTTATTTGTGTGAATTCAATTAGGGAGCAGAAAGGTCGAAAGAGCCCCCGAAATGCTCTTTCGTGTCCGGTTTGACGCCGTAAAGCGGCGTTCGCCATTATTTTTAGAAAGTTTTTCGGTTAATTAAACTTTGATTGAATGGCACACGAGCGTAAAATGTGGCCAGTAGCAAGGGAACAAAACATTATACGTCCCAATAGGAGACTTTTTTTGTTACAAATCAATGATAGAGATAATCAAAACTATCCACGAGGCGGAAAAAGCTACGTGGACAGCAAAAAAATTGCCTGCGATGTCTCTCTATCCAAATTGACCGTGGATCAGGCTCTCGACCAGGCATTTTCCTATTATGACTTAGGACGTCTGTTGGAGGCTGAACAACTCTGTCGGCTGGTCCTTCAAAAGGTTCCCAGCCAAATAGATGCGATGCAGTTACTTGGAGCTATTCTTAATCTAACAGGCCAATACGCGGAAGCAGTGCAGCTTCTCCGAGAAGCCATCAGGCAAGCACCCGGTCATGCCCACCTGCATAACAACCTGGGAATGTCACTGCATCGGCTGGAAAAACCTCATGAAGCTATACAGGTGTTCAGAAAAGCTCTTGAAATTCGACCGGATTTTGCGAAGGCTCACAACAACCTCGCTGTTGCGCTGATGAGGCTGGGCCATATAGATGAGGCAGTAATCGCCTGCAGAGAGGCAATCCGCCTGCAGGGCGATTTCAAAGAGGCATATAACAATCTCGGGCTGGCGCTCAAGAAAAAGAGAGAGCTGGAAAACGCGATTGCCTCATTCGAAAAAGCGGTCAACCTTGACGGCGAATATGCAGAGGCCCTAAGCAATCTTGGTTTAGCGCTGATTGCTCAAGCCTGTCCTGAGCCGGGTCGAAGGGATAGACTGAAAGAGGCGGCTGAATACCTGCAAAAGACAGTGAGCTTGGTCCCGAATTCAGCCGAATTCCGCAATAATCTGGGGATTCTCTTTAACCGGCAGGGGCGTTTTGAAGAGGCTGTCGCCGCAAGTGAAAAGGCTATAACTATGCGCCCGGACTATGTGGAAGCCCACAACAATCTTGGTACCGCTTTAATCGAACTTGGCCAATTCTCAGAAGCAAAAACCGCTTTTGAAAGAGCGATTACCATTGATCCGCAGTGCGCAGAGGCGCATCACAACCGCTCACTTGTTTTATTGCTGACAGCGCAATTTGAGGAGGGATGGAAAGAATACGAATGGCGCTGGAGACATAAAGGTTTTTCCACACCTCTCAGACCGTTTTCTCAGGAATTGTGGGATGGTTCTGTAAATAATGTAACCAAACTGCTTGTATGGGGAGAGCAGGGCATCGGCGATGAAGTGCAGTTTTCAGGGCTTATCCGACATATCATGTCGATGGGTATTACCGTGGTTATTGAATGTGATCACCGCTTGGCGCCGCTTCTTCGGAGAAGCTTTCCAGTGACCGTTGTTGTTGAACGGACCGACCCTCCATCGCCTTTGCTTAAAGACCCGTCAATTACTCATCAAATTCCAATGGCTTCTATCCCTCGCGTGCTGGGATTGACGCCGAATTCCATGCCGTTTCAGAATCCTTTTATAACCCCCAGTGAAGAGAAACGCAATCGAATCCGTAGCGAATATAAAGCGGATGGAGAGCCTGTATTGGTGGGTATAAGCTGGAGAAGCGGGAACAGACAAGAGGGCCAGAAAAGGTCTATCGGATTGGATTATTGGGGCCCCATATTGAATGCCCCGGGTGTGCGATTTGTGAATCTACAATATGGGGAGTGTTCGAGTGAATTGCAGGCAGTCCATAAACGGTTCGGCGTGGAGGTCTTGGAAGATGAAAGGATTAATTCTCTTAGAGACCTGGATAGCTTTTCCGCCCAGGTTGCTGCGATGGATATAGTAATTTCTGTGGACAATTCAACGGTTCATTTCGCTGGGGCTATGGGGGTCAAGGTGTGGACTATGTTGCCCACTGTGCCGGACTGGAGGTGGGGACTTGTCGGTGATAAAACTCGCTGGTATCCTACTATGCGACTGTTTCGGCAGGCCGAGAGAGGGAAGTGGGAACCGGTTATTTCAAATGTCGCAAAAGAACTTATTTCGTTAATAAATCAGGATGAAAGCCAGTAATTTGGTTGCTTTTATCGGTCTACGAAGCCAAATCGATCCAGGATTTATCTATATTAGCATATTTATAGATTCGCTGGTAACTATCAATTGTGATTCTGAATCGTTATGATAGCTGTGATAGTTGTTCTTGAAGCTATTTGTCAGCCATTCTTCACCGTTTCCGTCGAAATCGCCCCCTTCAGCAGAGTGTTGGTGCTGGAATAAACCATTCTCTAAGTTTCCTTCGGTGAGGGTTCTATCAGCGTTCGGTTCAAACTGATCAGATAATTGCACATCGAGTCGTTTTATTTGAATTCCGCTATCTGCCAGTGTTCGGATGATTTGTGGCAGTACCTGCTCTATCTCATGTTTGATTTCGGCTTTGCTGAGCTCCAACAAACCGGTAATCTCATTTTTGTGCTCCTCAAGTCTTATAAGAATGTTCCCAAGCTCCGGTGGTTCAAGGTGAACTGTAATCTGACGTGGCAGGTCTGCCTCGTGCAAAGAGGCATGCATAGATTCAATAATTTGTTCGGCTATATTGCCCGAGATGCCACTTGGTGAAGTTTGTCCTTGTGGATTGGTAATGTTTATAGCTTTGGTGAAATCCAGGAGCTGCTCTGGAACGAAGCTGTGGGTATTGTTTGAAGAAAACATTCCTTCAAGATTTGAATTGGAACTATTATGGGACTTGGAGCCATCAAGATTTTTCTGACTGGCAATTATCTGGAACTCTGCTAAGTTCGGTTTCTGGATAGAGAAATTTTTTGCTTGATTATCGGAGGATTCCTTTTTGGTTCCCTTCGAGAATCCTATAGTTGTTTTAGCATTCGAAGCATCGGTATTTGCTTCTTTCGTAAATACTGAAGGAACCATCGGTTTCTCAGCAACGAAAGTAGATTTTTCCGTAGTGATTGATGTTTTCTGCCCGCTACCGAGGGGTTTTTCCTGTAAAAGTGGGGAGCTTAAGTTTAATACCTGAGTTTTTTGATTGGCAGAACCAGCAACGTAGGATGAGCCGCCTGTGGCGGATTGCCCATGTGGATTTTGTTTAGATGCGATTTTTTCGCTTATGTTTTTCAGCAAGGCTGCCCTAACATTGGCGGAAAGGCCGGAAGCGATGCTTTTCGAAGTAGCATCGGTAATCTGCCCGGCGAGAAGACCCATCTTGCTGTTTTGGCTGCTAAGGTCTTTTGTTGAAACGACTTCCTTGTTTGATGTTAGTGCTTTATCGGCTATTGTCTGCTTTTCAGCGATGCCAGACAAGACAGGTTTTAATATTATTTCGTGTGTGTTTTTTGTTAATTGTACAACAGACTTATTTGGATCTTTGGATATCTTTTGTTGCTGGCTGGGGCTGTTAATCCCAGTAGCAACGTTCTTTCCGAGCAGTAAATTGTCTGTTGATGATTCCTGAGTCTTTACAGGATTTGATAGATTCCCTAACAGAGGTGTTTTTGTATTTAAATCATCTGTTTTAAGCTTATCTTTCTTATTTTCGTTAGCTTTTTGCGAGATTGTTTTTTTAGCAGGAGTATCACTGATATTTTGTGAAGACTTGTTGGATAGCTTGCCTGTGGTGGATTGTCCACGCGGGCTTTGATCCGATGGAATGTCCGCATAGGTGGAAAATTTCTTCATCTTATCATGCAGGATATTGCCATCAACGATGTTATCGGTCGTTGTTTCTGGTGCTGGGGTAGTATTAGCTGCGCGTGGATTATCAACTGAATTCAGAGTAAATGG
>CAZDQP010000182.1:0-4377 GCA_964507485.1 uncultured Pirellulales bacterium
ACCCAAGAGTTAATGGTTTGGCGGGCAACCTCACACGCCTTGACAAAATCAACCTCATTGAGTTCACCGCCGTAGTTGCTTTTAATCAGTTCGAGAAACTTCGACAAGAATCCGTAGCCTTGTTGTCCCCACAAAGCGTTGGCAATATTAAGCTCGTAACTACCTTTGGCGCCTCTGGCATTCAAATCTTTGATAATAGCTCCAAACTCGCTGTGAAATTCTCGCCCACACAACAATTGCTTTGTCTCATCTGGCTTTTCGTTAGGGTCCCGGCAAATGCCAGCCGAATTCGTTGTAGGAAAGTGAAGTACTTTAGCTATCTGCGATGCCGTCTCGCCCCGGGCACCGGCATAAGTCATTGCCAGCGCTGTCGAAATACTATATGGCGAGAAAAACAGGTTCCCCTCCCCAGTCCGCAGTTTTTCGTAAAGCTCCAAAGCAAATTCATTATTACCCTCGACTACCGCCTGCTGCGCTGTTTTTTGGTCCTGGGCTGTCTTCTCAACTGCCCGGCTCACGTGCGGCTGGTCAAAAACCACGCCCAAAACCACCAAAATAAGCACACACTTGATTGCTTTCATAACACCATCCTTAACCTATTTCTCGATATAAGCTTATGTCTGCCCGCTAACAAGCGGATTTATCTACGCCAATTATAACTAATTGTTTGCTGGTGAATACTCAAAAAAACAACTCAGCCGATGCTCTCTTGATATTGACATAACCGGCCTTTTGCTTTATCTTACACATCGCTTAATCTTCAGGGCCAGCTTGTAAAAAAACTTTTTGAGAAGGGATGGTTATGGATATCGAAGAAGAGCAGGGCACGCTACAGCGATTCAAATGGCACATCATAATCATCTGCGCCGTTTTGGCGGTTGTCATTTTGCTCGATTTCTTCACCAACACATTTCAAAGACAACAAACCACCACAGCATCCGCACCCTTATGGAAATTCTGCGGCATTACAGTCTTGATTACACTCGTAGCAATACTTTTATCGGTGCTCGGAATACTCAATGCAATAATGGGAAATAACAAAAAGCTCGAAAAAATCGCCAAGGATATTGAAAAAAGTAGTGAAGCTCTTTTGCAAATCAATCAAAACACGCGACTCAGTGAAACCGCCAAGGCCATCGCCTCACGCGATGCCGACCGACAATCCCTGCGGGAAGCGGTCTTCGACAAACTGCAGCAAAAGAATTTCGACGAGGCCAGCGAAATAATCGACGAAATCGCTCATTCCACATTATACAAAGAACTCGCAAATCAGCTGCGGGCCGAGACTGACAAATACCGCCATGCAACCGACTCCGAAAGAGTAAATCAGGTCATAGCAAATATCGAAAAGCTCTTTGAAAGTTTTCAATGGGCAAAGGCAAGTGCTCGGGTTGAAAAGTTAATCGAGGTCTTTCCAAATTCTGAAAAAGCAAAAGCAATGCGTCAAAAGCTGATCGATAAAAAAGAAGAGCGAAAAAAGGTTCTCCTCAATGCATGGGACGATGCCATAAAACGCCAAGCCACCGACCGAAGCCTCGAAATTCTAAAAGAGCTTGATATGTACCTGACGCCGAACGAGGGCTTGGCTTTGCAGGAAGCTGCGAAGGACGTTTTCAGAAACAAGCTGCACAGTCTCGGTGTGCAATTCTCTTTAGCTGTCTCCAGCAAACAGTGGGACAAGGCCCTTCAGACCGGCGAGCAGATTATGCGAGACTTCCCAAATAGCAGAATGTCTGAAGAAATTCGTGAAAAGTGGGACATCCTAAAGCAAATAGCCCAGCAGAAAGGTACTTAAAAAGTCTTTTCTTATTGAAGATTAAACAAAGACTGGGTTTTAAGTATCGTCACCTGTTCGGGATAAGCTGCAAACGCATTAATGTGAAGCTCATCCGGCCTTGCTTCAAAGTCTATATAGCAGAAAGGATTCAGACCGCCGGCTTCCAGTTCAGGAAACTTGACAAACAAACCACGATTCTGCGCAAAACGCTCAAGGTCGCGATGGCTTTGACGATACAGATTAGGGCTCATTTTCTCAACCTGGAAATCGGTCATATAGCTTAATCCGCGGCTCAAAGTGCACTTGTGCGAACGTGGCCCGCGGAATTGAAAACGCTCAATTAAACCCCGCTGCGGCAGCGGCTGACCAGGCGCGCTTATCACTTCGCTCAGGCATACTTCTGTTGTGAACACACTCACTACATGAGTGCATCCGGTAATCCAAATAAGCGCCTCGTACTTGTTGGTCTTTAACTGACGCTCCGCATAGATTTGAAACAACTCCGGATGAAGAAGCCTCTGAAACAGGCTGAATGTTAATCCCTCAACAGCTACGTTGATTTGTGGCAGTTCCATCAGCTAAAAGTCCTTAAAACTAAACACATTACCAGTATCTTTCAGTAGTATTGTACCAAAATACACCGGTCCTTTCAAGGGCGATATCAGTATCAATACGGCCGATTACCTGACTTATAGGACGATTATCTTGCAACTGCCCAAAACTAAAAGACTAACACCTGCAAAGTTTTTTTCAAAATTATGGTCAGATGGCCTACTGGCCGTTGAAATTTCTACTGCTGAAAGAAAGTCGCATTGATAACCGTGGCAATAATATCGTAGAAGGCATGAGTTCCGGCTGTAATCCCAAAACCTCGAATTGCAAAAAGAACCGCAAAGTAAACACCTGCAATTGTCCTGAAGCCAAACTCCAGCCAGTTAAGCGGCATACTTATATGATGATATGCGCTGAATAACCCCGCTGATAAAAGAACGGAAATTATAATCGAACTCTTGCGCTTAAATCCAAGAACATTCTGAAACAAAATCATCAAAACACTTATCAGTATCAGCCGAAATACAAGCTCTTCGTAAATCCCTGCTCCTATACCGGTAACAATATCTGCCAGCAAAGACCCCTTTTTTAGCGTGTTATCGCCGATTGCTGTATCACCCTGAGAGCTATAATTAACAGCCGAGCGGCAGTAAATCATCGTTTTGCCACATAACTTTTTGGGTGCGGATTTTGTTACATGCCCGCCTGTGCTTAAAGCATAACAAGGCCGCACTGTGCCATTTACAAACCCACTAACATCCGACTGCTGTCGAGCGGAACTATTCAAAAGCAGACTCAACACTATCAATGGCACCGCAAGCAGAACACACTCGACAGACATAGGCCACATATCACCAAAAGCAAAACGCCACCGTTTCCGACACGTCAATTGCTGAGATATCAGGATAACCACAACTACGAAAGCAGGCGCTGCCCAAGCAAATTTGTTGCCGAACCCCAGATATGCCAAAAATTCCTGCAGCCATACGAACGCCACAACCCGAACTTGTGATTGGTTCAACACATCTGTGTTGATAAGTATTGTTCCTAATTCGTAGAATACGATAAATGGCAGTAGAAAAATAACCGAGTAAATCGGCCTGGATGTCCGTTCCAGATAGGAATCCTGAGCAAAGTTAAATAGTTGACTTGTGCTTAACTTACTTTTATTATCCATTTCCCTGGCCGGCACTTTCAACTTTTGGAATTTCCGGGAGAGTTTACTTTATACAGGCTGAATTTACAATAGTCAAAACAGCCCCTTTGTACAAGCAGAAACTGCCCTATATGATAAGCGAACAGCTAACAGAAATTTATCAGCTTCTTTTCGACCGCTTCGGTCCTCAGCACTGGTGGCCCGGTGAAACCCGATTCGAAATAATCACAGGAGCAATATTAACTCAGAACACCGCCTGGCCCAACGTTGAAAAGGCCATAAACAACTTAAAAACAGCTGACCTGCTGACGCCGGAGAAACTACATAATATTCAAACCACAGAGCTAGCCGAACTCATAAAACCCGCCGGATATTTCAATATAAAAGCAAAACGCCTAAAAAGCTTTCTGAACTGGCTATTCGAAAATTATGACGGCCAGCTGACAAACCTGCAGGGTGTTAACACCGGCCGGCTAAGGGCTGAGCTTCTGGCCGTAAAGGGCATAGGTCCGGAGACCGCTGATTCCATTTTGCTTTATGCCTTCGATAGAGGTGTTTTTGTTGTCGATGCCTACACCGCCCGCATCGCCGTACGTCATAGACTATCGGAACCTGGGGCAGATTACGAACAGCTCCAGGAACTGTTTCAATCCAATCTGCCCACCGACACCCAGCTTTTCAATGAGTTCCACGCCTTGCTCGTAAAGCTCGGCAAAGAGTTTTGCAGGCCTAAACCTAAATGCCACAACTGCCCCCTTGAAAAACTCCCTCACAACATCGAAATCGAGCATTTTTAAGCCGGTTTGCCATTTCCAAAGCACAGATCCGGACGCAAATTCGCCTATAAATTCCCAAATCTTTTCTAAATTCTCATCTTTAATCAGCCGATGTT
>CAZDQP010000183.1:0-4356 GCA_964507485.1 uncultured Pirellulales bacterium
ACATAATATAAGCGTATATAAGCTTTCCGCCTTCGCTGAGTTCAGGTGTAGTAAATGTTAATACTCCAAGTACGCCGAATGGTATGGCAAACCATACCAAGTAAGGCCGGAATTTTCCCCATCTGGAGTTAGTTCTGTCCGCAATCATACCCATCATCGGGTCGTTAATAGCATCCCATATCTTGGTAATTAAAAACATAGTCCCTGCCGCCTTGGCGGTAATACCGAACACATCTGTGTAAAAGAAGAGCATAAAATAGATGAAAGTTTGAAAAAACAGATTTGACCCGGTATCGCCTAAGCTGTAACCGATTTTCTCCCTGATGGAGAGTTTTTGTATTCCATCCTGCATAATTTACTCCTTTCCTTAAATCTAAGGTTTATCGCTGCAGGTTGGTTTTTCCCGCACCGAACGACCTTAATTTGTCCTCTAACAAACGATATTTCAGTAAAACAGCCGATTTTGCTTATACATTTATCAAGTCAGCAAGGTACATATACAGGAAGGTAAAGACTCACGCAACACTTTTTTCTGCGGATTCCGCCCGGCTTCGATGAGCGCAGAAAAGAGCTTACCGACATTTTGCAGGTATAGAGAGTAGCTTCTCTCTATTTTCTGCTACCAGTTTGGAGTGCAATTCAAGTCCTCGGGGTTATTGCACCACAGCCACTGCTCGGCAAAATCAGTGAATCCAACAGTAGAATGGCTGGTTTGAACAAACTTAGGCCCCCCTGTCCGTGTTTTTTTTATGTAGCAAATTTCTAAAAGTAAATCAGGTATTTTTGGCGGTTTCTATATATAAGTTTAACGTTTCATTTGGCTACTTTATTATAACTATTTAGCCTGAAACAGTCCTATAAACCAGGTCAGCAGTGCCTTCTTACAAATTCCTGTCCCTTCATATACTCAGAGATAATGTATCGGTAAAACAGGGCGGGTTAATTCTGACTCGTTGTTTGTCGATTGTCGATAATGATATACATGTTTCTGCACAGCCGAAACACTCGCGGACGTGGGTTGAGAAGGCGCACGAAACCACGCGAAATACTTTGCGGTTTTGTTGTTAAGTTGATAACGAAAAGGAGCTAAAAAATGGGCGTTGTAAAATTCGAATCGGCCCACTCTGGCAGGCATTCCAGGGGATCTGCAATTGTTCTGGTGGTGCTTATAGTCACGATACTGACAATTTCGGGTATGACGCTTCTTTTTATGAGCTACCTTTCAAGCGTGCGGGCAACCCGCATGGGTGAGGAAACAACCTGCAGGGTCTTAACAGATGCTGGCTTGACAAAGGCAATTGGCACATTGAATGCGCAATATCGTGACGGAACACTCGATGACTACGACCTGCCTATGTCCATAAGAGAAACCGTGCAGGGTATGACGGGTACGTTTTCATACCAGATTACAAAGGAAGCAAACGATTACGTCGTAACGTCGGTCGGCGCACAAGGTGATTTTCGAAGAGTTGAAGTTGCGAAGCTCGAATTACAGGCCAAGTCGTTTTTTGATAATGCTGTTCTAACTAGAGGAGCTTGCAATATTGGAGGAGAGGTATACGGCTACAACCCGGATGACCCCAATACCTCACCTGGAGAATATCCCGTCACTGTGGGTTCATTAAATACTAATGATTCTGTAGTTAAAATCCAGGGGGGAACAGTTTACGGAGACGCTTTTTGCGGCGTCGGCAGAGATCCGAATGATTTTATCGACGGTATCGAAAATGTCACCGGAAACGCATATGCCCTGACTGAGGAGCCGGAAATAGTTACACCTGAGATGCCTACGGGTTTACCCTCATATAGTCCTTATTATATAAACGGGGATACTGTTACATTTACTCCTGCAGATAGCGGAATATATGATAATTTAAGCGTGGGCACCGGGAAAGGCCAGCCCGGCGTTCTTATAATCGACGGCGGCACAGTTACCATCGGCATAAATAACCTTCTGCAATTGGGAAAAGATTGTGAAATAGTAGTAAATGAAGGTTCAACACTGCTTTTATATATTGAGACGGGCGTATCATCAATGCTCGGCGCGAGCATTACATATAATTCAGAGACTCTCGACCCTTCCCATATCCAGATTTACGGAACGTCAACTGATGAAAGCGTCGTGTTTGCTTTAAAATCGAAAGACGTCTTTCAGGGTGTTATATATGCCCCATACGCCGAGATTTCAATCCAGAACGCCTCAAAAATGGTCGGCGCTATAGTCGCCAGAATGTTTACCGGCGGCGGCGGGATTGATTACGCATATGACATTTCGCTCAGGACAAATCCAAATATCGCCCTTAGCGAAAACTATTACGAAGTAAATAGATGGAGTGAGAGCACAACCAGTGAAATTCCCGAATGGGCACAGTGAGTACTAAATCAAACACATTTACGTTTTTTTCGTGAATTCGGTAAGGTAAGGAGATAAAAATGGATATTGTAAAATACAAATCATCTCACTCCGGCAGGCGTTACAAGGGTGGTGCTCTTATATTGGTGGCGGTTATCGTTGCGGTTCTGATGATTTCAGGTACGACGCTTCTTTTTATGAGCTACCTTTCAAGCGTGCGGGCAATCCGCATGGGTGAGGAAACGGCCTGCAGGGTCTTAACAGATGCCGGCTTGACAAAGGCAATTGGCACATTGAATGCGCAATATCGTGACGGAACACTCGATGACTACGCCCTGCCTATGTCCGTAGGAGAAACCGTGCAGGGTATGACGGGTACGTTTTCATACAAGGTCGCAAAGGAAGCAAACGATGTATATGTCGTAACGTCGGTCGGCAAACAAGGGGATTTTCGAAGAGTTGAAGTTGCGAAGCTCGAATTACAGGCCAAGTCGTACTTTGATAATGCTATTCTAACTAAAGGAAAACTCTCTTTAGGAGGAAAGATATCCGGCTACAATCCGGATGACCCCAATGCCTCACCTGGAACTTATCCCGTCGCTATGGGTACATTAGGTACTGATTCTAAATCAATAGTTTCTGTCAGTGATACAGTTTACGGAGACGTTTTTTGCGGCGTCGGCGCAGACACGTCAGAACTTATTGCGTGTGACGATGTCACCGGAAGCATATATGCCCTGACTGAGGAACCGGATCCGGCAATTGTTACGCCCGTGATGCCTGAGGGTTTGACCTCATATGGTCCTTATACTGTAAGCGGGTCTACTGTTACATTTACTCCTTCAGATAGCGGATTATATGATAATTTAGCGGTGTCCGCCGGAGGGGGCAACCCCGGCATTCTTATAATCGACGGCGGCACAGTTACCATTGGCATAAATAACCTTCTGCAATTGGGAGTCAATTGTGAAATACGTGTTAATGAAGGTTCGACACTGCTCTTATATATTGAGGATAGCATATCATCAATGAACGGCGCGAGCATCTCATATTCTTCAGAAACTATCGACCCCTCCCATATCCAGATTTACGGAACGGGACCTGCCGGAAGCACCTTTGCTTTAAAATCAAAAGACGTCTTTCAGGGTATTGTATATGCCCCAAACGCCCTTGTTTCAATCCAGAACGCCTCGGAAATAGTCGGCGCTGTAGTCGCTGATACTTTTTCCAGCGGCTCGGACTTTTTATATGACACGTCCCTGGCGACGGCGACAAATATCGCACTTAGCGAATCCCATTACGAAGTTAATAGATGGAGCGAGAGCGTAACTAGCGAAATTCCCGCATGGGCACAGTGAGCGCAAACGCACGCGGGGATTAATTGTGCATTTCTGCCGATGAACCTATCGTTTGCGTCTGATCGCCGTCGCTGATGGTCAACAACATATACACGGAACGCCCACTTCTTCTGAAAACGCAGTCAGTAACATTATCACATATAGTTAAGGTGCTTAATATCTGATTGGGGTCGTAATGTCCGTGCTCGGCTGAAAGAGTGCCATTCTGGCAAGAAAACAGCGTGTAACGGTCGAGCTGGTTAGAGTCATCGTTTGCATAATAGCAGGCCTGGACCCAGGTGCCGTTGCTGTCTACCAACAGGTTATCTTCGCTTGATTTTCGAATGATTGAGTCGAACGTTTTCTTCGCGATTTGGCCGTCGGTAAACACATCCGAGTAAGTGCGGTTATACATTGTATTCCAGTGGCGTTGATTGCGTGCAAGCACTCCCGAAATGCCGAGAAAAACAATTACTAAAACGGCTATTGCAACCATCATTTCGACCACAGATAAACCATGACGATTATGAGTATCGTTTTTATTCATTTTCATAAAGCTTCTTTGTCTTAAATTAACCCTAATTTTGTACATAAGACATCAGTTGATAAGATTTATTGGTGTCCGCGAGCGTACCTGTTCCGCAGCCGATATGGTTCCAGGCGACA
>CAZDQP010000184.1:0-4323 GCA_964507485.1 uncultured Pirellulales bacterium
GTAAGAATCTAAAACTTTGCTGTTATTATTATTCCTGCCAATAAGCCCTCCGACTTTATAGATTCCGGAAACATCACCTGTCGCATAGCAATCGAATATACCACACAGGTTTCGGTTTAATCCAACGAGACCCCCAACATTTTCATTACCTGAGACTTTGCCTGAGGCCGTGCAGCAGGATATCAAACCAGGCTCTTCATTCTCTCCAACAAGCCCGCCTACGTAGGTATCTCCTATAACATTTGCTTTAGAACGGCTGTTTAATATTTGAACATTACTAGTTCCTGCTAGTCCTCCTATACTACTGTACCCGGAGACATTGCCAGCCGAACAGCAATCGGTGATAGCCCCCCCACGGATTGCTCCCACAAGTCCGCCACTCCCAACATCCTTACATGAAACTGTTGCGACGGCATGACAGTCGGCAATATATGTACGCTGACAAAATCCAAGTAATCCGCCAACAGCATATCCTTTGCCGGAAACAAAGCCCTGTTCTACGGAACAGTTAGTAACCGATCCGTCTCTCATTTTTCCAACGAGCGGTGCGACATAAGATGCTGCCGGTGCATTTACGTTTGGATCAATCAAAGTCAGGTTTTTGATATGTGCGTTTTCCCCTATAACGCAGCCGAACATGCCGACAGATCTTGCTATTCCGGTCTGGTAGGTAAAGTTCGAAATTGTATGGTCGTCACCATCAAAAACTCCAGCAAAGGGAGTATCACTGGCGGCATTTTTGCTGAATCCAATCTTATTGAACGAATCACCGGTGAATTCGCCGAGATTAATATCAGCCATTAATTTGAAGTGCTTATCCCAATCAGGAGGATTAGCCCCAATGTCCTGCATCTGGCATGATGTATAAATCAGATACGGATTATCCGCATCTCCCAGCCCTCCTCCGTATTTCTCATACCAAAGTTGCGGATAGCTCTCACCCTCGCATATCTTCCATATATCATTCGGCCCGTTAATTACCTCTCCGACAAAGTCCCACCCCGCATCCGTAAACGTTACTCTCGTCTGCATCTCCGTTGTCGTTTTGCCTGTCCCACCTTCACTGCTCGTTTGTCCAGATGTTTCAGTGTCCCAGAAACTGTTTGTGGTATAACACGGGTCAATGCTCACTCCTACTAGCCCGCCAACAAGATGAGAACCCGTGACACTTCCGGCAGAGTAGCAATTGCTGATATCGCCGTTGTTGCCTCCGGCCAGACCGCCAACATAATCTCCTCCGCTGACCGAACCCGTTGAATAGCAATTGCTGATAATGTCTTCGTTTGTCCCCACCAAACCGCCGGTATGGTAAGAAGAACCGCTGACATCCCCCGTTGAATAAGAACACCGAATACTGCCGTTGTTGTATCCTACCAGCCCCCCGACAAAACCATAATTAGATGAGCCGCTCACCGTGCCGGTCGAATAACAATTGCTGATATTGCTGGCGTTACTGTGTCCTATCAGCCCGCCAATATAATCGCCGGAGCCGTTGACATCGCCCGTCGAATAGCAATTAATAATACTGCCCTCATAGATGCTTCCCGCAAGACTGCCGATGCTGAATTCGCCGCTTACTTTACATTCCTCAAGACCGAGATTTTCAACCCTGCCGCCAGGGTCAATCCAACGGAATAAACCAAGAGTAGAATTACTTTTGCCGTTTATGGTAAAATCAGTTATCTTATGGTCATTGCCGTCAAACGTCCCCGTAAAGACTCCGGAAAGGATACCTGTTGTGAAGACCTGTCCCCCCATATTAATATCCGCCATTAGGATAAAGCACTTATTGTAATCCTCGGTAGTCCCTGCCAGCTCAAGTAGGTCATTCACACCGCCGATTCTATATGGGGCGTTCGGCTCGCCAGAACCGCCTGAATAACCAAAACAGAAAGATGACAACAACCCGAACACAACTACCCCCAAAACTGCCTCTCGAATGCTTCTCGAATTGCCTTTTATACTCCTCATTTTTTTCCTCTTTTAGTGCAGTTGAATCGGAAACCTTCTCCTTTTATGCTTTCATCCAATTGTACCATAAAATCTTTCTATTTATCAACTAAAAAACTGCTGTTGCTGCCTCCTGCTCGGATACTGTTTTAATATTCGCCTCCGGCGAACAGAGGAATGTTTCCTCGTTGCGGCCTCCGGCAGCAACAGCAACTAAATAAGCAATCAACTTAAAACTCCACATCAGCGGTCAAATTCGCCCCCCATTGTGTAGCTTGAATATTATTTTCCTCGGCGAGACATTTTCTCCGCCTGCCGCTCGTATGCCTCCTTGATTGTTTCCGTGGATTTGAAAAGTGTTGTCTCTGCTTTAAGCATCTCGATTAGTCTGTGTTCGGCTTCGGTATGTTCCTCGATGTTGCCGTCTGCCAGAATATGTTTTATTTGGATGTTATGCTTTTTCAGGTGCCTCGATACAAGAATAGTTCTGTGACACTGAAGTGGGTCTTTCTCTGCACACATCAATGCAATCCTGTACCTTGAAGCATCTGCAAGCAGATGTCTAATCCCCTGCTTGAATTCCTCTCTTTCAGCAATCTTTTGAAAGCTTGCACAGCCGTCCTCATAACAGCTTTCGTCTCTCGGCCTGCCGCCCAGTTCCTTCCCCATAAAAATATACTTTATACCCGCCGTATCAAGACTGACGGCCAGAGCATCCTTGTTGAACTGTGGACAATAATGGCTGTAAGGAGCTGAGCGGACATCCGCAATGCAGGTAACTCCGTACCGCTTTAATAGATTTGTAAAATCTTCTATCTTGTGGTTTGAATGACCTATCGTATACAAAATGCTTTTTGACTCAACCATACTGTTTACAATAACCAAAATCCATTAAATATGAAATACGCTATTTGTAGATAACCTTTGTTGTTCCGGACAATTCTCTGACCACCAGCACATCCGGTGATAAATCCAGCAGTATATCATCGTGGCTCGATGCAAGGATAAATGTCACGCCGGTTCGCTTTGCATATTTGTGTATGTTGTAGGAAATCACCGCCGCCGTAATACGGTCCAGTTCGCTGCAGAATTCGTCCGCAAAGATAAATTTCGCCCCCAACCCCAGCGCTACAGCCAGCCGAAACCGGTACTTCTGCCCGTCGCTTAAATTCCTCGGCTGATTAAGAACGCAGAATGCGTCATTTAATCCCGCGATACTCAGCGTTTTTAGTCCCTCCACAAAATCGCCATCAATGCAGTCAATCACCGATTTGTCCGCGGGAAGAGTTATCTTGTTGAGATTCACCCTGTCTGAAGCCGGTATCGTTTTTTCCAGCTCTCTCAGCAATACACTTTTGCCCGCCCCCGACGGCCCTGTTATATATACGATGTCCCCTTCGTCGATTTCCAGTTGGCAGTTAACAGTACATTCCGTTTCACCGAGTCTGTCCGTCGTCAGCCCGAACATCCTCATCACTGCACTGCTTCTTTCGCTGATTTGCCTCTGACTGCCGAAACTCCTTGAAATGTTATAACACGGCATAAATATTTGTCCCCTCTCCTTTGCCTGCTTGCTATGCGCTGACCGCCGTCTTCATCGGCGGCAGGGCGATTACCCCCTGTATTTTCTTTAACGTCTTGCGAACCCCGTAGTAGGTTCGGTTGTGTTTCCTTGCTATCTTTCTTATTGATAATCCCGACAGAAAATAATCTTTTGCGATATCGAGTTCACCGCTGTCGAATTTGTCACGGTTTCTCAGGCACGTTGTGTATTCTCCCTTCATCAGCCGCCCTGTTACCTTGTGTATTCTCCTCGCAATTCGCGCCTCGTTAACGCCGACCAGCCTTGCCATCTGCCGAAAGCTGTTACCGTTTTCTATATACATAGTCATAAGGACCTTGTCCTTGCCTGTTAGCAGGCCCACTCTGCTGCGAAGAAGGTCTATCCTGTCACGATGCCCGTTCCTGACCTTGGTACTGTACTGTGCAGCATTTTCGTGGACCTTTTTCATAACGAAGTCTTTCCCCGATTAACCGCCATCATCGTGGGCTAAATTTAGGCCGGCTTTTTATGGATAATTTTCCGCCCCATATAAAATTTTAAACCATCTTAATATTACTCTTTAATATACATTTTTAAGTAATCACTTAACAAGGAAGGTATTTTAATAGATTTGAGAACAATAGCCAAGCGTTTTGTGCCATATTTTGTAAATATTTTAAAAAGTTTGCTAATTATTTAACACGTATCTTCAAACCCCTTTTGGCCAAAATAATGGCAGAATCGCATTGATTTAAACAGATTAATAAGCCATAATTAATATTTATAGCGTATTTAACTCCCTAATAGAGGTAGAGTTAACAGGGAAATCG
>CAZDQP010000185.1:0-4277 GCA_964507485.1 uncultured Pirellulales bacterium
GTCATCAGCTAAAAGCTCAGCCTGTTTTAGAACATTTTCCGTTGCAAGCAATTGTTTGTCAGGTGGATAACCGTATTGCCTGAGAAGTCGTTTTACAATAACCTTAAGTTTTGCCCGGACACTTTCTTTTATTGTCCAGTCGATAGAGGTATTGGATTTAACCCTTTGGACCAAGACCCTTGCCAAATCTCTTAATTTATCATCGCCTAAAACCTCTCGAGCACTTTCATTATCTGCCAAAGCATCGTAGAAAGCCAGTTCCTCAATGGAGAGATTAACTTGTTCACTTCTTTTATCAGAATCCCTTATTTCCTTTGCCAGCCGGATTAGTTCTTCTATAACCTGCGCCGTTGTAAGCAGGTTATTTTGATACTTCTTTATTGCGTTTTCGAGCATTTCAGAAAACTTTTTGCTCTGAATCAGGTTTTTCTTCGTTCTTAACTTTATTTCATCGTTCAATAGTTTCTTCAACAACTCCAAAGCAAGGTTTTTTCTTTCCATTCCCTGAATTTCCTTCAGGAACTCATCGGAAAGAATAGAGATATCCGGCTTCTTAATCCCCGCCGCATCAAAGACATCAATAATTCCCTCCGAAACAATCGCCTTATCGACAATTTGCATAATGGCTGTTTCAATTTCCGCATCGGATTTACCCGACCCCGTCGGCTCAAACTTCGTCAATCTTGCCTTTACCGCCTGAAAGAACCCGACATCATCTTTTATTTCCATCGCCTTTGGATGCGGCACAGAAATGGCAAAGGCCTTTGAGAGACCAACAACTTCTTTTGTGAATCTGTTTTTACCATCCTCCAGACTCAATATATATTCCTGTGCCTCAAGGATAATGGTTAATTTCTGCTGAGTATCGGCGCTGAAAAATCTCTTATAGTCTAACTTATCGAACATCTGGCAGACTATTTCATATTTTTCAAGCATTAAAGCGACCGCCTGCTCCTGATCCAGAGTCGGCGACCCTTTTCCGCCGCTTAGGGTATAAGTTGCTAAAGCATTCTTTAAATCAGAAGCAATCCCGATATAATCAACAATAAGCCCGCCGGGTTTGTCGCGGAATATCCGGTTCACCCTTGCAATCGCCTGCATCAGGGTATGTCCCCTCATCGGCTTATCGACATACATCGTATGCAGACAGGGAACATCAAAGCCCGTCAGCCACATATCGCAGACGATAACAATCTTCAAACGGTCGTCAGGGTCTTTGAATCTTTCGGCGATTTCTTTTCTTATTTCTTTTGTCGTGCTGTGAACCTGCCAGTTTTCAGGGTCGGATGATAAAGAAGTCATTACAACCTTTATAGCACCTTTTCTCTTGTCGGTATCGTGCCAGTGGGGTCGTAATTTTATAATCTCATCGTATAATTCAACGGCAACCCTTCTGCTAATGCAGACAATCATTGCCTTACCTTCAAAGACCTCCTGTCTTTTCTCAAAGTGGTCGACTAAATCAGCCGCGACGATTTTCAGCCGTTCTTTATGGCCTACAATCGCTTCAAGCTGTGTCCATTTTGCCTTTGCCTTTTCCGATGCGGTTGTTTCCTCGCCTTCCGTGATTGCTTCTACTTCTTCATCGAGCTTTTCTTTTTCTTCGGGCTTTAAGTGGACCTTTGTAAGTCGTGATTCATAATAAATTTTTACCGTCGCCTCATCTTCGATGGATTGCTCGATATCGTAAACATCTATGTAATTTCCGAAAACAGCCGGGGTAGAGGCATCTTCTTTTTCAATCGGCGTTGCGGTAAATCCAATGAATGAGGCGTTAGGCAGGGCATCTCTTAAATACTTTGCAAAGCCGTAAGTAGTCCTTATGCCGCCGTTTTTATCTTCAATATTCTTTGACTTAAAGCCATAATGGCTCCTGTGCGCTTCATCAGCAATAACAACTATATTTTTTCTTTCAGATAAGAGATCATAAACGGCTGCTCCCTCATCGGGTGAGAATTTTTGGATTGTCGTAAAAACAATCCCTCCGCCCGCCGTTTTTAACAATGTCTTTAGATGCGGTATGCTTTGTGCTTGAACCGGTTCCTGTCTTAGTAAGCTCCTGCAACCTGCGAATGTGTCGAACAATTGGCCGTCCAGGTCGTTTCTATCGGTAACAACGACGATTGTCGGGTTCTTAAGCTTCAATACAATCTTACCCGTATAAAAGACCATCGATAAGCTTTTTCCAGAACCCTGGGTATGCCAGACGATACCTGCTTTCCTGCTGCCTTCCTGTGAAGCCGCAGATATTGTCGATTCGACCGCCTTATTGACAGCGAAGTATTGATGATAGGCGGCAAGCTTTTTTACGGTCACAATAAAACTTAGTCCAGTCTTGTTATCTTCCTTCTTTGTCTTTTCAAATACCATGAACTGTTTTACTAAATCAAGCAGTATATCTTTCCTTAGCATTCCCTTAATCAGCGTTTCAATCTGCGGGACGGTTACCTTATCTTCCCGGACACCATCAACGGATTTCCACGCAGCGAATCGCCCAATATCGCTTGATATTGTCCCCGCCTTCGCATCCAAACCATCAGAGGCAATTAAAATGCTGTTATAATAGAAAAGAGAAGGAATAGCGTTTTTATAATTCTGCAACTGGGTGAACGCCTTTGCTACGGTCGCATTTTCATCTGCGGGATTTTTCAGTTCTATAACAACTAAAGGCAGGCCGTTGACTAACAAAACCACATCAGGGCGTTTGTTGACGTTATTTTCAATTACCGTGAACTGATTACAAACCAGAAACTCGTTATTTGCTATATCCTGCCAGTCAACCAGCCAGACTTTGTCGCCCCTTATATTGCCTTCGACTAAATATTCTACTTCGATTCCTTCTGTGAGCATTCTGTGGAATGTTTCGTTATTATCTATGAGGTTCTGGCTTGGCAGATTAAGGACTTGACGCAATGCCTGCTCTTTTGCTTCGTCGGGAATTATGGGATTTAATTCATCAATAGCGTTTTTGAGCCGCTTTATTAAAACGACTTCGCTTAAATTCTGTCGTTCTAACTCCTGCTCTTCTGGCGAAAGATAATTAAACCCTTGCCCTTGCATAAGCTCAACTACAAACTGCTCTATATCGGATTCAAATATGGGTATCATGATTTTCTCGGGCTCTGTTTTCTGATGCGATACAGTCGTTCGGTGAATCCGCCTTCCTTTTCGAAGGCCTCGGCCTGGGCCGTTAGTTGGCGATCCAGCAGACTGCTTGCCACACCGATAAGCACAAGAACCGCATTACACGTAATTTCGAGATAACTCGACGATATGGACGGTATGGACTTTATGGACTCCTGCTTTTGTCCATTTAGTCTATGGCGTCCATCTTCATAGAGCTTCTTTACCCAGCGGGCTACATCATCGGCGCCGGCCGGCCTCAGAGAGATGAGTTCTTTTCTGCGCGGGTCGTCCGGCTGCCATTGCCTGAATCCTTTTTGCCTTAGAAAATCCTCATAATCCAGCCGCAATTCTTCCAGGCTCGCCCGGGCCACGTTGGTAAGTTTTAATTCCGTCTTCTTTGAGGTTCCCGATGCCTGACTTCCTTCGGCGATATTCTGCACTCCGCTGCGCGCCGCCTGGATCATCTGATCGCGGCTACGGCTGAAACGATCGACATAGCGATCCACAAACCGAACGGTAATATCATACACAAGCTGGGCGATCTGAAAGCTTTTGAGCTTGCGGTATCCGCCATGCCTGGGTATCAACTTTTCACGTTCCGCCATTTACCTTCTCCATGTTGTTTATCACGTCCTTTGCTTAAGTCTTCACCCTTATTTCCCCCCTCATCAGTTTCGGCAAAAGGGTGTCCCGCAACTTTGAGAGGGTTTGGATTTGGGAATAGTTATTGTAAACTTTCGCAAACAGGGGCGAGGCAACATTATGCCATGCCTCTAATATTTCTTTTTTCGGGATGATAACTTCAACATTTTTTAAATCCGTTTGTGTAATTAGTGGCTGAGTACTTCCACGATTTAAGCTTTCAAAATTGAGCCGTTTCAAATTGAAATATACAAAATAAAAGTTCTCGGCGCGTAGCGGTTTTGAAATTAAGACATTATCCGATACCCATGTCTTACCTCTGGAAATATAAACAGCACCCAAAGTCCCTACTCTGCCTGTCAGGATCAAATCTTCATCAAACAAATAATTGTCGGTCTTTCCTAATTCGCCATTTGCCCCCAACACCGAATACATACATTTTACATTAATAAATAAATAGTTTACCCTTTTGCCTTTGGCAAGGACGGGTTTTCCCCCATCATACCAAA
>CAZDQP010000186.1:0-4190 GCA_964507485.1 uncultured Pirellulales bacterium
TTAACGTTTGTCTTTTTACCCCCGTTTTTTCCTTAACTGGTCTATATAAACAAGGTTGCCGTTCTTATCTTTATACATCCAGAATTTCCATCCATTCACTGTTTTTCTTTTTTTAACCGAAATCCCCACAAGGGACGGGCTGGCGAGGCAGTCGCAATTAGCGAGTAACTCTTTCGCAAATTGCTTCGTGGTTTTCGCGCTTGGGGAAATGGAGATTGCCGCGCTGCGCTCGCAATGACAATTTTATATTGCTGTTTTTTCCGGAGGCCGCGGAAGAAGTTTAGTCTTGAGTAAAGCGGATTATGTGCTGTTTTGTTCGAGGTTTCGGAATACGACGGGGGCGTTTATGATTCTTTTGAAGAGCTTGATATTTTTTCTATGAGTTCCCAGCTCCAAGAACACTTTGGCGATTGCTTCCCATAAAGAGACCCATGCGGCAACTGTGAGGCCCTGTGCGAATACTTCGGTAAGGACGCCCTGCCGCATTGAGAGGCGTCTTGTTACATCGATGGCCATTGCCAGCAGGACGAGGCCGACCAAAAAAAGGATAGCGGATTGGTTGAACATTGCTTTAAGGGCGCGAACCTCAAGCTCTTTGAGGTAGACGTAGTAGGTGTTGATACTTTTTCTGACGCGCTCCGTGAGCGAAGTGTCAGGCGTTTTCGCAAGCGAGATGCGGATAATAAACTTGTGTTTGCGGATTTCCTTTACAGAATCTACAAGATAATCGACCAATTCCTGGTCGAGGTCTTTTTTTGTATAAGGGGCAGTACGGTCGAAGTTGCTGTAAAGGTGCTCAATGGTCTGTACAGAGACGTCTATAATGACCTCTTTTTTGTCTGTAAACTCGTATCTGCCGGTTATCGGCGCAATCATAGGCAGATATTCCTTTCAAATTCGAACAGGGTTTCGGCAGCCCGCATAGATATAAATTTCGGTATGCGGGGGCGGGAGGTTTAGCCGTTGGTCGTCAGAATGGCTGAAAAACTTGTAATTCGGGGGGAATTAGTGTATTTTAGGGCCATGGAGACGAAGATTGTAAAACTCGACCCCGATAAGATTAATGCTGATGAGATTAAAGAAGCGGCGGAACTGGTCGATTCGGGGGGGCTGGCGGCATTTCCGACTGAGACGGTTTATGGAATCGCCTGCAGGGTTGAGGCCGAATCGCTGGCAAAGCTCGATGATATCAAAGGCAGAGGCCTTGATAAGTATTATACGCTTCATATAGGTCGAAAGACAGATGTTGATACGTATGTTCCGACAATGGGATTAAGAGTGAAAAAGCTGACAAAAAAGGCGTGGCCGGGGCCTTTGACAATAGTCTTCAAACTAAGCAAGGACGATATTGAGAAGCAGCGAGGTAGTTTGCAAAAGGATGTTTTCGAGCGTTTATACAGGGATAATTCCATAGGTATTCGCTGTCCTGATAATTCAATAGCTGCTTTGCTTCTACAAATGACAAAGAATCCCGTAGTTGCGCCGAGTGCGAATGTAACGGGGCAGGAGGCGGCGACAGATGCAGAAGAAGTGATTGCGAGATTCTCGGGCCAGATAGATTTATTATTAGATGGAGGACCCTGTAAATACAAAAAAAGCAGCACGGTTGTTAAAATAGGTAAAAAAGAGTTGGAGATTTTGAGGGATGGTGTGTATAGCGAAGAAGAGGTGAAAGCGATGTCGGAGGTCAGGTTTTTATTTGTATGTACGGGCAATACGTGCAGGAGTCCTATGGCTGAAGGGATGTTTCGTAAATATCTGGCAGAAAAATTACAATGCGATGTTGACCAACTCGAGAAAATAGGTTATAAAGTGTCCTCTGCGGGCGTGATTAATATGGCAGATTTTCCGGCAAGCGAAGAGGCAGCGTCGGCTTGTGCGGAGAAGAATGTTGATATAAGAGCTCACAGAAGCCAAACGCTGACGCAACAGCTTGTCAAAGAAAGTGATTTTATATACGGCATGTCGCGAACACATTGTGAGCGAGTTATTGCTCTTTGTCCTGAAGCTGCGGACAGATGTGTATTGCTGGCAGGAAATGAAGAAATTGCCGACCCGATAGGTCGGCCACAAGAATTTTTCAGGGAATGTGCAGGATTGATAGAAAAAGCTGTAAAAGAAAGGATTAGTGAACTTTGGATATGAGAATAGCATTAGGAAACGACCATCGTGGTTTTGAGGCGAAACAGCTAATCAAAACCATAGTTACCCAGTTGGGCCATGAAGTTATAGATGTCGGGAGTACCGACAGTAATCCGGTTGATTACCCTGACACTGCTTATCTGGCGGCGATGGCGGTATCCAAGAAAGAGGCGGACAGGGCCATTTTGGCGTGCGGGACGGGAATAGGAATGAGCATATCGGCGAATAAAATCAAGGGGGTGAGGGCTGCTTTATGCCATGACGAGCTGAGCGCTCGGGTTTCACGTCATCATAATAACGCAAATGTACTTTGTATATCTGGTGATATGACAGGTGAGGTGCTTATTCGAAAGATGGTGGAAGTCTGGCTGGAGACGGAATTCAGCGGCGGAAGACACCAAAGAAGAATTGACAAGATAGCAGCTATTGAAGAAGGAGAGGACCCGGGCAAAATGAATAGTACGAAGGGGAAATAATCACAGAGGGGAAAAACAGACAGTCCTCGTAATATCCACAGTAATTAAGCCTTTGCCGGTACAGGTTTTGGTTTGGCGAGGGCGGGTTTTGCGGCAGATTTTATCTTAGTCTTGGCCGGTTTTTCCCTTTGGCCTAAATTGCCTATCGAGCGCAATTTTTTGTATCTGCTCTCCAACAGATTTTCAATCTTTGCTCGGTTTAGATCACGAAGAGTTTTAACAACATATTCTTCGACATTGTAAACAGTATCGTGGATATTGCGGTGTGCACCGCCAAGCGGCTCAGGAATAACTGCATCAATGAGATTTAGCTTATACAGTTCTTTGCTCGTCAGTTTAAGCGATTCTGCGGCATCTGGCGCCTGCGAGCCGTCACGCCAGAGAATGGCGGCGCAACCTTCAGGTGATATTACCGAGTAATATGCGAATTCAAGCATCGCCAAGCGGTCACCAACTCCTATACCGAGCGCGCCACCTGACCCCCCCTCTCCTATACAGATGCAAACTATCGGTACTCTCAGACGAGCCATTTCCATGAGATTTACTGCAATGGCCTGGGCTTGTCCGCGTTCCTCTGCGCCGATTCCGGGATATGCACCAGGAGTGTCAATAAGCGTAACAACGGGTATATTATACTTTTCGGCGAATTTCATTTTGGCCATCGCCTTTCGGTAGCCCTCAGGATTTGGACAGCCGAAATTGCAGATGACCTTTTCATTTGTATTTCTACCTTTGTTCTGGCCAACAATTAACACCCTTTGCCTACCGATTTGTCCCAATCCCGTTATAATTGCCCGGTCATCGCCGAAGCACCTGTCGCCGTGCAATTCGTGAAAATCTTTAACCATCAGGTCGAGGTAGTCAGAAAGCAGAGGTCTTTTCGGATGACGCGCGACCTGGACAGTTTGCCAAGCAGTCAGATTCGAATAGACCCGTTTAAGCTCGGTGACCTGCTTTTGCTGCAGGCAACAAATCTCGGCGGAATAGTCAATTCCCTTTATGGAGCTGAGCTTACGCAACTCATTTATTTGGCAGTCGAGGTCGGCAACTTTGTCCTCAAAATCGAGGTAATCGCCGTCACTGATTTTATTTTTATTTTCCGGCATTTGGTTCTACAATGCTCAAATTATCACATTCTCAATGCTTTGTTGCATGCTACAACAATAGCAACTATAAAAAAAGCCAGCCCTTCAAGGGCGGGACGTTTCTGTTTGCCGTATCCATCGACTTTATTTAATTAAATTTAAAATATTACCATTTTGGTGATAGAAATCAAAGAAAAAATTTGACATTCGGAACGTCTTGCGATATTTTTTAGCAGGATATATTCCTTGTTTAAGTTGCGTAACACCTTGGTATTGAAGGAGTTAGAACAAATAACTGCTATGGGTTCGGGTCTTTTAGGCGGGTTGATAACCTTAATGATTTTGCGCGTGTTTGTCGTCGCAAAAATGTCGGGTTCGGGTTACAGCCATCTCAACATAACTCTCCACAAGTCAAGAACAGCATCAGATAAACCAATTAGTATGAGCAAACGCAGCGCGCTGAAAAATAAAGAAACAAGAAAGAAGG
>CAZDQP010000187.1:0-4187 GCA_964507485.1 uncultured Pirellulales bacterium
TATCTATCTCGACACTTGTTGCCTGGCCAAGCATATCTATCTGTAAAAGCAAACGCGCAGTACCCCTCGTTCTGGCGATGATGCCTTGTAAATCAGCTAACGGCCCCGCAATAACGCGGCAGTACTGACCTGTTCTGATGTACTTGTGTGGAGTCAGGTCGGCACCTGTTCTGAGAGCTTGTTCAATCTGTGACAACTCATCAAGCAATTTTTGCTGGTCCTTGACCGCGAGAATATTTGCTACACGATTTGTTCGCAATACTTCGAGGCGCTGATTTTCCTTGCCGCAGAAAAACAGATACCCGCTAAACAACGGCAAAAGTGAGCGTATTGTTCTGCCTCTCTGGCGTCGAACTTTCCAACTCATAGGAAGAAAATAACTAATTTCCTTTTGAATCAATTCCCTCGCCAAGGCTTTTTCATTTCTGCTTTTGGTATGTGCAACCCACCACAGGCCGGTAAAATCCCGGAGCAATTTTCCCTCAGGCCAACCAATCGGCGGATTTTCACCTACCTTCAACAACTTAATGCTCCCAAATCTATTCTACAGAACTGACTGCCTATTACGAATCTTAAGCTTTTATAATTTTACTACGACCTTTTCGTACTGCCACGGTGGCGTTTCGGGTATCAACAACAAGTTTGGCCTTTTCAACAATCCAGCTGTAATCATAATCACTGTGGTCTGTCGAAATCAAAACCACATCATAACCGGCGAGTGTTTTAGCCGACAATTTTTTGCTTGTCATTCTCAAGTCATGCTGACGCTGTTTAGGGGCTTTCGGAATGTGCGGGTCGTTGTAGTCAACTTTGGCACCTTTTTGCCTCAGCAACTCAATCAGCTTTACCGAAGGAGATTCCCGCATATCATCAATATCTTTTTTGTACGCCAAGCCCAACACAAGCACTTTCGAACCATTGAGGCTTTTCTGGTGTTTATTCAGCGCTTCCATTGTTTTGGTAATAACATAATGCGGCATATTGGTGTTGATTTCACCAGCTAACTCGATAAATCTTGTCGGCATATCATACTGCCGCGCTTTCCAAGTAAGATAGAAGGGGTCGATGGGAATGCAATGTCCTCCAAGCCCCGGGCCGGGATAAAAGGGATTGAAGCCAAAAGGTTTTGTGCTTGCAGCGTTTATCACTTCCCAGATATCAATATTCATCCTGTCAAAGACCATCTTCAGCTCGTTGACCATAGCTATGTTTATACAACGATAAACATTCTCGATGATTTTTGCAGCCTCGGCCGCCTCAAGATTAGACACGGGGACAGTTTTAACAATAGCAGCATTATAAAGTTTGCAGGCCATATCACGGCATCGATTGGTCAGGCCTCCAACAACCTTAGGAATAGTCTTAGTTGTAAAGTTTTTATTACCAGGGTCTTCGCGTTCCGGTGAAAATGCGAGGTGGAAATCCCTGCCTGCTTTCAGTCTACTGGTCTCGAGTATAGGGGCCACGAGCTCCCGCGTCGTTCCCGGGTAAGTTGTGCTTTCGAGAACAATTAGCTGGCCCACCCTCAGATATTTAGCAATTGTTTCGCTACTGGCAATGACGAACCGTACATCCGGCTCACGGTTTTTTGTCAATGGTGTGGGTACACAAATTAATACGGCATCGACCGTTCTGAGCTTTGCCATATTACTCGTAGCACTAAAGATGCCAGCGCTTACCATTTTCTTAACCTGTGAATGTGGAATATGCTTAATAATGCTTCGTCCAGCATTTAGAGTTTTGACCTTTTTTTCATCAATATCAAAACCGAGCACCCTCAGTCCTACAGAAGCGAACGCCTTTGCCAATGGCAACCCAACATAACCAAGTCCCAAAACACCGACCGTAAAATTTTTGTTCTTGATTTTCTTTTCCCATTTTGTCATAAATCACACCTTCTCAATTGCTTTTTACCTGCTTTGAATTTACTTTTGCAAAAAATAGGCTTCCTTGCCATAATAACTAAACCGGCACTTAACTCCGGTCGATTAATTAAATTGCAGCAGGCAGTTTAAATACAAATGGGCAAAAAGTCAAAAGAATTGGCCGTTTAACATTAACTATTTATAAGTTGACTACCAAAAACAGGGTGTTTACTATTGAGATTAAGACTACATTAATTAGGCAAAAACCATGACTAAATCTCGAGCCACCATTGAAAAGGTGAGTGTTCTGTTCACGTGCGTCGGCAGGAGAGTCTCCCTACTCAATAGTTTCCGCAGAGCAGGGAAACAGTTGAAAATAGACCTTTCACTGCTCGGTACAGATACCACAGAGTTAAGCTCTGCCCGTCAACTGTGTGACAAAGGTTTTCTCGTCAAGCCAACAACACACACTAACTATATCAAACAACTGCTAAGTATTGTCAAAGCCAACAATGTAAAACTGCTCATTCCGACCGTCGATTTGGACCTGAAACTTCTGGCGAAGAACAAGCCGAAATTTGCTGCATCAGGCTGCTGCGTGCTCGTTTCAACGCCAGATGTAGTTGATTTGTGTCAAGACAAGAGAAAAACCTTTCGCTTTCTTGTCAAGAACGGCTTTGATACCCCCGTTACTATGAGCGCTCGCACTGCCATCTCAAAAAAGAAACTCAAATGGCCTTGTTTTCTTAAACCATGGGACGGCTATGCCAGCAGAGGAAACGCTATCGTGAATAATCGTGAAGCATTGCTATTCTTCGCAAAGAGGGTGCCAAACTGTATCGTTCAGGAATTCATCGAAGGCACCGAACATACCTGCGATGTGTATGTTGACTTCGATATGAGAGTCCGCTGTGTTGTTCCGAGAAAGCGCATCGAAGTAAGAGCCGGCGAGGTCAGCAAGGGACAGGTCGTAAAACACCCTCTCATTATGAGTGAATCTAAAAGATTAGTTGAGACGCTCGGTGCAGGGCCCGGCGTTATAACTCTGCAACTATTTCTGACCAAGAATGGCGGGATAAAATTTGTCGAGATAAATCCACGATTCGGCGGCGGCGTACCATTATCAATCAAAGCAGGCGCGGACTTTCCCAAATGGATTTTGCAGGAACTGCTCGGCAGGAAAACAAACATCCGCTTCAACGGCTTCAAAGACAATTTAATTATGCTTCGCTATGACGGCGAAGTATGGCTGAAAGACCCTTAACGAGAAAAGTTGACAAATGATACTCGATAACATAATCGGACCGGTCAATCCAGTTACATGGATCATTCGCTTCTGGCCCATATTGGCGGTTTCCTTTGTTGGTTCACTTGGAGCCACCTGGCTGTGCAAAAAGATAGCTATAAAATTTGGAATTGTTGACAAACCCGATGATTTAGTCAAGACACACAAAGAACCTATAGCATATCTCGGTGGGGTGGGTATGTTCATCGGTCTTACAGTCGGTGTGTTAGCGGGTATAGGTTGTTTAAGAGACGCAGAATTTTCCAGTCCAGCGTTAAAATGGCTTCTGGGCATTCTGAGCGGCGGTGCGATAGCCTGTTTCATAGGGCTCGCCGACGATATATTTGATATGAAGCCAAAGCAAAAAATCCTCGGCCAGGCCGCTGCTGCGATTATTCTGCTTCTTGTCGGTATTTCACCAAATTTATATTGCGTTACCACTCCGTTAAATTTTCCGATGCCCCACAACCTCGAAATGGTCTTAAGTATTATTATCGTAATATTTTTTGTGCTCGGCGCAACAAACTCATTGAACCTGCTTGATGGACTCGACGGGCTTTGCGCAGGAGTTACAGCCATCATTACGATCGCTATGCTTGTTTTGTCGCTACATCTCGCAACATGGGAATTTAGCGCGGTTGGGGACCCTGTCAGGATTATAATCTGCCTCGCATTAGTAGGAGGAGTATGCGGCTTTTTACCTTTCAACCGATACCCGGCCAAGATATTTATGGGTGATGCCGGAAGTATGCTCTTAGGCTTTATGATAGCCGCATTGATGATTTTATTCGCCGAGTACATTCCTCGATGGTGGATGGCTTCGATAGTAGTTTTTGGCTTACCTATTCTCGATACAGCTGTTGCTTTGGTAAGGCGATTGCTTAATCACAGACCGCTGTTTGTTTCCGACCGCGGCCATATCTACGACCAGATGATAGATAGGGGAATACCTTTTAAAAAGACCGTAGCAATCTGTTACGCACTCGCCAGTATCTATGCGGTAATCGGCTTAGTGATGAGCCAAATAAGAACAAGGT
>CAZDQP010000188.1:0-4157 GCA_964507485.1 uncultured Pirellulales bacterium
GAGTTAACAGGGAAATCGATGCCGCTTAAAAAGAAAAAATCCGCCGACCTGAAGAAGGAAATCAAGTTCCTCCGCCGCCGTCTCACCGAACTTCAAAAGAACGAGCTTGGGAAAGAACAGTTGGATGCCCTGAAAAAAAGCGAACTGCTCTATCCGATACTTATGGAAAACGTCCCTGTGGGGATTTCCTTCATAGACACCAACTACAGAGTAGTTACGACCAATGTTGGCTTAGGCAAGTCCTTCAACAAGCCCCGCAGCAAAATTATCGGTAAATACTGTTTCAGAGAGTTTGAGAAACGCAACGCAATTTGTCCGCATTGCCCCGGAACAAAAAGTATGGCTACAGGACGTCCCGCTGAAGTCGAAACAGAAGGCGTGCGTGACGATGGCAGCCGTTTTGCAGCTCATCTTCGAACCTTTCCAGTTTTCGAATCCGATGGTTCTATAAGCGGATTCATCGAGATAGCGGAGGATATCACCGAATACAAACTAACAGAAGAGAGCTTAAAGGAGTCAGAACAAAGATTCAAGACCATTTTCGACAATGCTGCTGATGGAATACTTTTAGCAGACGTAGAAACTAAACAACTCTACATGGCCAATAAAGTATTTTGTCAAATGTTGGGTTATAAGTCGAATGAAATCAAAAAGTTGGGGGTTTCGGATATTCATCCGAAAGAACATTTGTCTTATGTTGTTGAACAGTTTGAAAGACAAGTCAAAAAAGAAACTTCGTTGGCTGAGAATATACCGGTAAAAAGAAAAGATTGTAGCGTTTTCTATGCTGACATTAGCTCATTTCCAATATCACTGGGCGGCAAAAGGTATCTCATGGGTATTTTTAGAGATATTACCGAACGTAAAAAGGCCGAGGAAAGAATTCGGCAAGCTGAGGCGAAATACAGAACCCTAGTTGAGCAAATTCCCGCGGTTACTTACACCGCCGCTCTCGACAAGGCCTCGACAACAACTTATGTTAGCCCTCAAGTGCTAAAGCTCCTTGGTTATTCCCCCGATGAATATGCGGCCAATCCTGATATGTGGCGAAAGCGACTCCATCCGGATGACCGCAGGCATGTTCTCAATAGTTTACATCAGTCTCAAAGAGGTAAACATCCTTTCAACTGCGAATATCGTATGCTCAATAAGGAAGGAAAAGTCGTTTGGTGTCGAGATGAAGCCGTTGTAGTGCGCGATAACTCTGGTCAGCCGCTAATGCTGCAGGGCGTGATGTTTGATATTACAGCTCAGAAGCGGGCAGAGGAGGAACTTAATACATATCGTGATAGAATGGCTCAGGCTGAACGGCTTGCTTCTTTGGGAACCCTAAGCGCGACAGTGGCACATGAACTGACCCAGCCATTGACGGTTATTCGCCTCTCAATTGAGAATACTTTGGAGGACCTTGGGGCGGAGTCTTGTAGCAAGACTATCATAGATGGGCTCAGAGATGCCCTTAATGAGGTTATAAATGCGACTTCGGTCATTGACAGATTTCGCAATTACGCGCGGCAGTCTTCGGGAAAAATTTTCTGCGAAATAAACCTCAGTGTAGTAGCCGGCAGGATTGTGCGGTTGTTAAGTAAAACCGCTCAGCATGCAAAAATGACCATATACCTCAAGGATATGGACAAGTTACCCCCTGTATACTTAAATGAAAAAGACTTTGAACAGATGTTATTTATACTGACCGAGAATGCCATACAGGCCTGTGGCGACAAAAAAAGCTATCGGTTCACAATCAGCGGAAGTGTAAAAGGGGAAAATATTGAACTGCAGTTTTCGGACAACTGCTCTGGTATAGCCCCGAAAAACATCGGAAAAATTTTTGACCCGTTTTTCACTACCGGTTCCGATGATGGAAGAACAGGCTTGGGTTTGCCAATTGTCCAGCGAATTGTATCAGGGTATGGAGGTAAAATTCGTGTCAAGAGCCACCTTGGAAAAGGTACAACTTTTTATGTTACTTTGCCAATTCATTCTGAAATAGTCAAGTAGGGAGTCTTAATGGTTTTTGTTGGGCAACACATATTTTTTGTTGATGATGAGCCTGCCGTATGCAAGTCTGTATCTCAGACGCTCCGTCGTTCGGGATACAAGGTTAGCTGTTTTGCAGATGCTGAGAACTGCCTTGAGCGACTACAGATTCGGGATTGTGACTTGCTTGTTACCGATGTAAAAATGCCTGGTATGGACGGCATAGAGTTAGTTCGCAGGGCTAAATGCATAATTCCATGGCTGCCGATTCTGGTGATAACCGGCTATGGTGATATACCTATGGCTGTCAGGGCTGTAAAGGCGGGTGCGGCAGAGTTTATCGAGAAACCCCTGCAAAAGCAAAGTTTCTTAGCGGTTGTTCAGGCAATTCTAAAGCAGCAAGACTTAGGGGATCTTCTTAAAGGTAAGTCGCTGTCCAAAAAAGAGATAGCTGTTTTGCGCTTAATCTTGCAGGGCAGCAGTAATAGAGAAATGGCGCATATACTACATCGTTCCATCCGGACTATTGAAGACCATCGCTGCCATATTATGCGTAAACTTGGCGTGGACAGCGTTGTTGAACTTGTTCAAAGAGCCACAGTTATGGGCCTGGTAAAACCCAAAGCAAGCCGGTAGTATCGTAAGGCTGTCTTGAACAATCTTTTTGCAGTCCCGATTTTCAAACTCAAAATCCGCAAAAGAGTTGGAAAATCCCTTAGTTTCCGCGATTGACTAAACGAGTTACAGATGGTTACGTTGCCAAAAGTTTTCCCAAATGGGGCGAGCTGATATATTAAACGCAAAATATTACGGTAAATCCCCTTTTGGGGTGATTTGGTAAACCGTCGGTGGAAAAATTGGGGCTGATGCGATTTTAAGATGTTGGGAATGTGTCCGTCCTTTCCATTGCTTAGCCCAATTACACTTTTTTCCAGCCAGTTTTTTGTCGCAGTGAAAATCAACTCCAATTACTATGAAAAGAATTTGCATTTCGCCTTTGGCTGACTATACTAGACCATTAAAAGAATTTTGTAGGAAAGAAATGTCAGGAAGGATTCCTAAAGTAGTTGTGATTGGCGGCACCTACGTAGATATGGTTATGAGGTGCGACCAAGTCCCTTCCCCCGGACAATCCGTTGTCGGCTCAAGATTATCATACGCAGCTGCTGGTCCGGGACCGAATCAGGCGGTTGAAGCTGCTCTATGTGGTTGTCAGGTACATCTTATAAGTACCGTAGGTGGTGACCCGTTCGTACAGATGGTCAGAGCAAGTCTTGTCGAGTTCGATATTAATACAGACTTCATCCATACCGCCAAAGCTAAGAATACAGGTGTTGTTGCAACTCTGGTAGATGCCAAAGGCGAGAACGCCGTTCTTACTTATGCTGGAGCTAACAGTGCCCTACAGCCGCAGGATATTAACGACGCCGAGCAGATTATATCAGAGGCCGATGTTTGTTTGATTCATGGTCAGTTACCGCTGGATGCTGTTACAGCGGCTATTCGGTGCGCTAAGGTGCACGGAACTAAGGTCGTTCTTAATCCTGCAAGACCGATGGAGCAGCCTGAAAATCGGACTGCTGCTTTGCCTGTTGACTATTTTTCGGCCGATATCCTAGTGCCGAATCTTTACGAAGCTGCTGATATTGCTGACCTATCCGCAGCCAACATACATACAGCCAAGCTTATTGGCTCTGATTTGGTTGCTCGTGGCGCTGATTCTGTTGTAATAACAATGGGCAGGCGTGGCTGTATGGTTGTTGACAGAAATGGCGCTGACCACATCCCAGCGTTTGAAGTCGAACTTGTTGACCAGACCGGGAGAGGTGATGCCTTTGCAGGAGCTCTGGCTGCCTGTTGTGCGGTAGGTGATGATTTAAGAAGCGCAGTTAAATTTGCTTCAGCGGCTGGGGCCCTGACCTGCACAAAATTCGGCTCTATTGAAGCGTTGCCCTCAAAGGCCGAGATTATAGAGCTTCTGCAAAAAGAAGAGTCTTAGAAATTCTCACCACTCGTCATAATTATCACTTTGACAGTAATGTTGCCAAATTGACAGTTATTTTATGCTGATATTCGACCTCTGGGGGGATTTTATGCCGATTTTCAGCAGCTAAACGATGTTTTTTACTCTGGCACGGATTTTGCAATTTGGAAAAGTGAAGGTTAAGGGTAACAAA
>CAZDQP010000189.1:0-4151 GCA_964507485.1 uncultured Pirellulales bacterium
TTTCCGTCCTGGCCGCAAGATATAGATACTGCAACTAAAATTATCCCAAAAATGATTACAGCAATTGTATTTATTCGATTGTTCATAGCAAATCTCCTTTTTTTGCGTTTTCCGGACAATTAACCCATTTTACCGCTTTTTCCGCCGTTCTTCAACACTTTTAAGATGCAGCAAAGTCGGTTTTGCATTACTTCCTCCCGATTTTCCTTCTTGCAGGACAAAATCATCAGCGTTAAAATAACAGCGGTTTACTCAATCAGACATTTAGTTTGAAAGGAGGCTTAAAATGGCTGAGGAGATTATTGGAGAAGTTTCGGACTTTTTTGCCCATCCGGTTGTTGCCGGCGTCGAACTGACCGCATCCTTGAAAGTTGGCGATAGAATCAGAATCAAAGGCCACACCACCGACCTTGAGCTGACGGTCGGCCACATACAGATTGAGCACAACGAAGTAACCGAGGCGAAACCAGGGGACTCCATCGGCATAAAAGTTCCCGACCGAGTCCGAAAAAGCGACCGCGTTTACAAAATTACCGATTAGCTCTGCGACAGAGCGAGCAGAAAACAGTTCCTGTTTTTAAGCAGTGATGGTTGTCTGCCGTGAGGCAATCTGCTTAAGGATTATTTTTCTCCATCGGATATACAAGTCCCCACTGTCGGCGGATTTTGTCCATCGTTTTCATAATTGTCATACTTGTATCTAAAGACATTGTCGGACACTCGAGCTTTCCTTCGCGCAGAGACCGCATAGCTTCTGTTGCCTCATAATTGTATCCGTTTCCGACCCGCTCGAATTTAATTTCTTTCTCCGCATCCTGTCCGGTTTTTACTATAATCCTGTCGGGCTGAAAAAACTTATGCGGAATCCTGATGTATCCGCCGGTTCCGAAAATCGCCGCTTCGCACGGCCTCTCCACGCGAAATGAGCTGTTCAGCGACGCCATTGCTCCGTTCTCGTACCCGAAAATTATCGACGATTGTTCGTCAACGCCTGTCTTTCCTATATCTGCTATACTGTTTATTCGTGCAGGCTTTTTGCCGAATATCTTTTGGGCGAATGCGACGAGATAAACTCCGATATCAAGAAGAGCTCCACCTCCGAGTTGCGGATTTAGTAATCTGCCTTCCGGCTTCCATCCGCGCCAAAAGCAAAAGTTCGCCTCCGCCAGCCGGATTTCCCCGATAGCCCCATTGGCAATAAGTTCGCAAACTTTTTCAATCGCCGGAAAAAAGTACATCCACATCGCTTCCATCAGAAACAATTTATTTTTCCTTGCGCACTCAATCATCTGCCCGGCCTCTTCGCTGTTGATTGCGAGTGGTTTTTCGCACAACACTGTCCTGCCGCCTTCCAGACAGGTTATACTGTCGTCCTTATGCCTCGAATGCGGCGTGGCGATATAAACAATATCGACGTTTTTGTCGTCCGCCAAAGATTCCACCCCGATATGTCGCCTCGGCACTTTGAATTCCTCTGCGAATTTCTCTGCCGCTCCTTTTGTCCGTGACGATACCGCCGTAATTTCAGCATCTTCCAGCACGCCAAGTCCTTCCGCAAACTGATGTGCCATCCTTCCGGTCCCGACAATCCCCCATCGTATTTTCTTATCCATATTTATTCCTTATAAGCTTTGCCCGCCTTGTACAGAGTGAGTCGCTCTGTAATTTTATTTTTAAGCGGTTCTTGTTCGAGTTCCAAAGCCTTTTCTGCTGTCTCTACAGCCTTGCTGAAATCACCTGCTGCTGCGTAAGCTGCGGCCAATGTATCCAGCAAATCGGGCCTTTTAAAGTTGGTAAGTTCGCAGGCTCGCACCGCAGGTCTGACCGCCTTGTCGGAATTATGAGCAGTAGTTTTCTTGCTTGTTGCCAGAAACCATGCCAGATTATTCATAGGTTTAATCCAGTCGGGCTTAAGTCGCAGTGCTTCCTCGAAACGTACGATGGCTCCATCAATTTTGCCCAGAGGCTACTCACTTTTGCGGCTAACGAGGAAGTACCATAATAGGCCCCTTATATCTATCACGTAAATTATTTGGGTCAGCGTCAAGAAGAACTATTCGTTCCGATTCAGAAACATTAATGCAAGGTTTGACAGAATCCCAGCCGCTATGCCCTGGAACTGAACACATATCAACATCCGAAAACTCAAAAGTGTGCAGAGCTTCATTTTTATCTTTCCAAACCAACCGTCCGTTGCCCCTGCTTAGTTCACCCCAAGGATTGAAAGCCAATCCACCATTGGGTAACTCTACCATTGAGAAAGTAAATTCTCCTTCACATATCGCCCACTCAGAAGGAAGATCGGTCGTCTGATGAGTTTGCTCTATCTTCTTAATTGTCAGCGCAACTATTTCTCCATCTCCACTATGTGCTGACACAAACGGATTATCGGTATCGGTTGTTGGTTTCGCAGTCAAATAACCTTTTATTCGATAACGATAAGCCCTGCCAGTGGGAATACCATCGCTGCCTGTATAGGTAGTGCCTTCCCACACATGCACAAAAAAATTCTTTCCTGATTCTTGGCTTTCCCCCGTGTGCAGTATCAGTTTTCTGTCAAAGTTGAAGTCGTTCACAATCTCACTTGAGTTAGGGCGATATTCCGCCGCACCTGACAGTATTAATTCTGTCCAACCCTGTACATCAACAGGTTTCAATCCTTGCAGGTTAGCCCCTCGACCGCCTGCGTTTAAATGCCATTTTTTAATAAACTTTCCATTCGGTTCCAGCGATGAGAGCAGAACAATCTTGCCGCTTAAATCATATCCAAACCAATTAATTTCGCCTTTTGTCTCATATGCCAGGAATAAGCGGTCAGACGATGGCGGAAAGCTTGCCCAAAGCTCCCCGTCGCTAAGATTAGCTTTCGAGTGGTTGTCCGCGAGGTCCTTGGTTATGTGCATTGCAGGAAATTTCGAATTCACTAATAACATTGGGGTCGTTGCCCTTGCTGAGAGCTTGGTTCCCTTGACCCGAAGCAACTGATCCGAAGTTCCAGCAACACCTTCAATCACAAACGTGATTCCCCAAGGAGACACATACTCACGGGGTGTTTTTTCTTTACTTTTGGGTAGCTTTGTTTCTAACAACTTACGTCTATCAGTAACTTGAATAATGTGATACCCATAGACAGTTTCCACAACATCGCTTATTTCACCAATATCAAGGGCAAAAGCAGCATCCTCAAACTCTTTGACCATTTTGCCCCTTTTGAAATATCCAAGATCCCCGCCATTAGTTTTCGAAGGGCAATCCGAGTAAGTCTTAGCTAATTCTTCAAAACTGCCGCCATTGCGGATTTGCCTCAGTAATTCTTCAACTTTCACTTTGGCATTTGCTTTGCCTTTTTCGTCAAGTTTACCGGTAGCAACTAAAATATGACTAGCCCTTATTTCTTGAGATTGGTCTGAGTTAGATGGCAACTTTTGCTCTTCTTGCTCTGCCGCCCATGATATCGTTACCATACCAATTGTGGCAAGGCAACACATAAGCCCGATGAATACCGACTTCTTCATATCGCGTCTCCTTCCGGGACATGTTCTTTTCGCTCGGCCAGCGATACGTGCCCCTTTCGTATCTCCGCCGAATTATTGCTTATATTATTTCCGCTTACTCTTTTATCAAAAAACTCCGTGTTCTCTACCTGTCACGTCATAACCTTCGGCGACGGCGGATGGCTTTCTTTTTTATAAAACCACCATCACCGTATTACTCGGCTGACTTTTTTTCCCTACAGATGTCCCCCTATTATCTACATTTTTTATCTCTTTGTCAACCCCGCAACAGTTTAGTATTCAACGTACCTGTGCGGGGTCAAAACTTTTTTACCCTAAAAAAACAGCGTAAATCCGCGGTTAAAAATAGCGCATAAAAAACCCCCTCTGTCCCTTAGGGACAAGCGAGGGGGTCTAAATTTCAAACAGTTATACCACACAGCGAAAATGTCTGACCTGCCCCCGCGTTTAGTTTTGATTTATCCCCCCTCGCTTCGTTTCGTCGAGAAACGGAGGGGGCAAAACTGCGGGGGACTTGGATTTTCCTTTAGAAAGATGGCCTCAGCCGCTTTCTTCCCCGGAGCTTGTTCCGCCTTATTTTGGCGGAGCTGCCTTGCTTGCCCTGTGAGATATCCGCCTGTGGGCGAGACTTATCTC
>CAZDQP010000190.1:0-4112 GCA_964507485.1 uncultured Pirellulales bacterium
GCCCTGATTGCCTTAATCGCCTCTTCTTTCAACGGCTCCGGCACATCGAAGTCCGGCTGGCCTATTGAAAGATTAATTGGGTCTTCCAGTTTCTCACCCAGTGCGAATACCTTCCGTATCCCGCTCGCGTCTATCTTACCTGTCCTGTCTGCAATAATCTTCTTCATTCGGCCCATATCGTAACCGAATCCGCCGAAAAGTCAAAACCCAAAAAGTGCCCTTTTTGACGCATCGTCAGCGAATTTTCGCTTTTTGTGCGGGAGTCTCTCAAATTTTCAGTCAACATTTTATACACTGCTACGCCTTTATAAATGATTAAACGAAGATATGTACTGTGGAATGATGGGACGTGGGAAAAAAGCGAAAACTCTTGCCGTCTTAAAATAACCCAAAGTCCTGAACTCTGTAAGTCTAACTCTAATTGAGGTGCGAAAATGAAATCGGAAAACTCTAAAAAAATGAGAAAAAGGGGTGAATTCGTTGCAGACAAACAAACCGGCGCCATTTACGAATTGGGGCAGGAAAACATATTTGATATCATAGCAGCAACAGCCAGTGCCTTTTATCTCTTTTGTATGTTTTTCCTCCTCCTCTGGCTGTTCCTTGATATACGCACCGGCCGAATGTTGCTGCTCAGTTACTTCTTCGAGACAGATGCTCCCTGCTTTCATTCCGTCACATTCCGTATGATAGTGTATGTTGCCGTCGGCGGAAGTCTGGGCGGTATCATCAACGGTCTACGCAGTATCCTCCAGTGGCACTCCGATAGAAAATCCTTTGGCTGGAGACATTTTTGGAAATATCTAATCCTGCCTTGTCTCGGCGCAGCTTTAGCAATAATTGTATATGCGATTGTTCGTTCCGGACTTGCCGTCGTAGGCGTGGACCTTTCGGCCAAAACCGCCGAGGGCGACGTTCCCGACTCCTTAAAACAGATATTCGCACTGTTCTCACTCGGCTCCCTCTCAGGTTACGGCTCTCACCAGGTCTTCAGATGGCTCGACAAGAAAGTTGCCGGTTTGTTTCAGATGTATAGCGTTGCAGTAACACAGGTACCGGACCTGAAGGACCAGACACTGGAGGATGCGAAAGAAGCCCTCCGGGCGGCAAAACTCAACCTCGGCTCCATCACTTTCGTTTACGAAGGTCCCTCATTACCGGGAAGAGTAGTTGACCAAAAGCCGGAAAAGGAAAAAACGGTCCAGCAGGCAAGCACAGTCAACCTCATAATCAGAAAGGAACCCGAAGAAGAGAAAAAAGATAACTAACACCCTAATATATCAGGCCCGCGAATTGCCGCAGCTTCGCCGCCACCCAATTTGGACACTTACTAAAGCTTTCCCCCGCGTCCTCTGTACTAATTACTGGCACTTTCTCGCACAAATCTCTCAACCCCTGATTTCCGAATCTTCCGCAGATTTTTCATAGCTATTTTATCGCCGCCTTCTTCCATCATAATCTTCAAATACTTGCAGGTCTTCATCTCATCACACTGCCAGCATCCTGCGAATCTTTTTTCCTTTGCGCATATTCTTATTTTGCAATCCGGCGCCCCCCCGCCCTTTCTGCACCCTTTGCAGCGCAGCTTCGTCATCGCTCCCAAAAGTTCATACCCCTGCTTGTAATATTTAAACGCCCCAAACGCCGGTATCTTCGCCAGAACATCCGCCACTTTGTCAAACTTCCCGCGCCGAAGCTCCGCCCTCAAATCTTTCGCCAGGTTGGCTGCGACTTGCGTATAACCCGGACACGTAACACAATATAACCCGCAGTAGCCGACCAAACTCGTTTTCTTCGCCATTTAATTGCCCTTTTCCTTACTCTTTTTGCTGTTGTGCGAAGCATATCCAAGGGTGGAGAATCTGTTTTCATTTCTTCGCTCTATATTGTACATATAGAATAGATAATTGCAAACAAGCATAAGCGGTTCACAAAAAGCCTCTTTTCTAAACCTGCTTAAGCCATAAATAGGCCGGGATAAGTCCCTTATCAATGGGGATCTCGTTCTACATTTCCTTCCCATTATAGAGGATATTAATTATAATAATTTTCTTGATTTATTGTGGGGAATTTGATAAACTGCATTTTTTAAGTTTCATGCTATAGGAGAAGTGGTGAGGAAGCTTTTTGGAGTGTTGTTTCGGGCTTTCCCCCGTGTTGAGGGGAAAAAAGTGAACTTGTCTTTAACAAGAAGACAGAGTTCTGGATTTTTATCTCGAACGTTCTTCCTAAATTAAGTAAGGCAAGCAACTGACAGCTATATTGCTGGCTGTCGTTTTTTTACATTCACGGATGAAGAGGATCGGTAAATTGTAATAAAACAGGTCCTTCTGTATCTTCAACCCGGCAAGGATGGATAGGTCAGGTATGCACATCGGGTGTGACCGGTGGAAAAAAATTGATTTATCTACAAAAACATCGGAGGAAAACGGTAATGAAACGGTTCTTTGCAACAGAAAAAACAAAAACAGCAGTTAATCTTTTGGTTTTGTGCACTGTGATAATTTTTGCAGGGGCTACACCTGCAAATGCCTACGATTATCAGGCTGAATTTTTCCAAATGGCACAATGGCTCACAACTCAGCAGGCAGGCAACGGTGGAATATGGGAAGGAGAAGATTATACAACCGTTATAGAAACAGATAATACTGCCGAAGCTATCTGGATATGGTCGCGATATGCTGAATTAACCGGAGACTATACCACCTATCTGACAAACTTAAACAACGCGTGGACATACTGCAATAACAATCCTTCCTGGCTGGAAGGCGGCGCCCTTACAAATCCACTGCATTATTACAGTACATACAACATTGGCTGGGGTCTGCTGGCAGAGATGAAATACAGGCAGGTCTATCAAAGCAGACCGGAATATGTAGATCACACAGCCTACGGCACATCGTGTGCAAACGCTCTAGTTAACTATACCCCCAGCACAACTGTTACTCCAGATGTTTTGGTCACCGGTATAGCTGCTGGAGCCCTATATCAGTATGGTGTGAATGTTGGCAATACAACATACCAAAACAGGGCTGTTACCCTCGGGGGTAATGTCAGGACGTGGCTTAATGGCAGTCCTTCGCGATTCGCTTCAGAAAGCTGGGCTGTTTCCGGCGGAATAGCCGTCTGGGGTGTTTTGAATTCATATTATAAAGTCAACTCTGGCGGAGACACTTGGGCAGAAACTGCAAATACTAACATGCCCCTGGACGCTGATGACGGTTCAAACAATAATTATGAATATGGACATGATGGATGGTATGCATGGGGTCATTACGCTGTTAGTGAATATAGAGGCAGTGACTCTTTCGCAAAGTACCAGAATATTATCGACCTGTTGTTGGCCAGCGATGGCGATGACGACGGCGGTATCCGTCAGGGGCCAACGTACAATGATAATCAGGACTACGCATGGCCTACAAACATAATGCAGTTCGGCTTAAACTATGGTTTGATTGGATATACCATCTCCGGTTATGTTCTGGATCCTAACGCCATAGCAATCGAGGGGGTGTCCATGGATGCAAATAACGCCGGAGGCTCCGACACTACTGATGTTAACGGCTACTATGAAGTCTCCGTGCCCGAAAGCTGGTCCGGAACGGTCACGCCGACAAAAGCAGAATACACATTTTCACCTATCAGCAGGGCATACATAGATGTTAACGACAATATAGCGGACCAAAACTACACCGGCACCTACACGCCGGACCTCACTCCGCCGGACCCTGACCCGATGACTTGGGCTTCACTGCCCGCGGCAACAGGACCGACCTCAATCACGATGACCGCAACAACTGCCACGGATGCCAATTCTCCACCTGTGCAGTATTAAATCGAATGCATAACCGACTGCGACGCCAACAGCACATGGCAGACAAACACTACCTATGTGGCCCAAGGCCTCATGCCTTCGACTCAATATACGTTCAGGGTTAAATCTCGTGACAGCGCTGCTGCCCAGAACGAGACGGCCTGGTCTACCGCAGAGTCTGCGACCACACTTTCGGGGCCGCTCGAAGAGGAGGACTTTGAGACTAGTTTCGGCAATTGGGTAAATATTACGGGAGATACGAACGATTGGTACCGAAACCAGGGTCCTACGCCTTCCG
>CAZDQP010000191.1:0-4108 GCA_964507485.1 uncultured Pirellulales bacterium
CTATGACCTTTCCACTAAAACCCGTATCACCCAAGGTTACTCCGATTACAGGAATGAATATGCCGTGGTCGTCCATTAGGTCAAAGCCGTACCATAAGTACTTGATTATAGGCATGGAATTTGGGTCAGATCCCGATTGGCATTTTTTAGTTTCTTGCCCCTGGCAGAGTCCAACAATACTCAACAATAGCAAAAGATTTGGTATTACTATTCTGGCCTTCATAATAGATCTCCTTAAAAGAGACCCACGGTATAAAGAGTTAAAAACCACCCAAGATGTCTGCATGCAGATGCGTGCAGCGTACAATTAGTCAGGAATTCGGCATTATTGCTCTGCGGTATAAGGTAGGGAATGTTGTCAAACCATAAAATGTCGCAAGCTTCTTTCCGCCCATGCGTTAAGATGGAGAATCCCCGTTTTATTGGAGGTGTTTGGGGGCTATTGGGACCACAAAATTTTAATATGCTGATGACACTTTTCAGGACTGTTATAATATAGGACCTAAATACCAATTAATAAGTGTAATTGGAATTCCACTGTTTTATGGGTTTTGATAGTGCCATAAGAACAGAAAAGATAATTGAGAGAATTTCAGTAAGCTAAAAGCACTAAAGGCCATTAGGATTAGATGGATTGCCGCGGGGGCTTTTCAAAATGGAGTCGCAATAAATTGTGAGGATATTAACTGCGCTGCGATGCGGCATTTTTGTTGACTGGTTATGAGCGAGTGGTTAAACTGAGTGGCAGTGGACAAGTCTAATAGAAAACCAATAATAGGGATTCTGGGCGGAATCGGCTCAGGTAAAAGTGCGGCGGCGGCGGAGTTTGGCAAACTGGGCTGTGAGGTAATCGACGCCGATAGAATCGCCCATAAGCTGTTAGATGAGCCAGCTGTAAAGAAAAAGATTGTAGCTTTGTTCGGTGAGGTTATATTAGATTCCGCAGGGAAGATTAGCCGTGGGAAACTGGCGGATATTGTCTTTGCTGATGCCGATAAGCTTACGGCCCTGAACGGGATAATTCATCCTTTTGTATTAGAGCAAGTGGAGGAGTTGATAGAGTGGGCGAAAGAGCAAAGTCAAGTAAAGGCAGTCGTGCTGGATATGCCGCTTTTGATGGAGGTCGGATGGGCGAAGAGGTGTGATACGCTCGTTTTTGTCAGGTGTGAGGAACGAATAAGGGCCGAAAGAGCGAAAAAAATGGGTGTTTTTGAAGGAAAAGAGGAACAATTAAAAATTAGAGAAAATTTGCAAATTTCTCTGGACAAGAAAGAGAGCATCGCCGATAATACCATTGATAACAATTCTGGCTTCTCGGCATTGGCCGGGCAAGTCAAAGATATCTTCTCTTGTATAATGGGTAAGTAAGGTTTACTGTAATAGTGCTTTAAGGCCCGCTTTGATATATTAAGTTTTATTTCTACTGTTCAAAAATCAAATCCTGACTGAGTTCCTGAAGGAATGTTATTTAGTTGAGTCATAGTTGTTCGGCAAATGAGAAAAAGGAGTAATTATGTCTAAAGCCTCTGCAAAAACAACCAGAAAACATAGAAGCTCAAAGAAGAAAGCGGCTGTTGAGGAGCAAGCCGTTAACGGACAAACGAATTCTGAGGCATCGGCACAGCAAAGTCCCAATACAGCCACAGCCACGGCTGAGGAAGAAGCCCGGAAGGCCAAGCAAGCTGAAGAAGAATCCACCCATGCCAAATATGAGCGGATTAAGAAGGGCAGCTTGTATTTGACGGATTTGCAGAAATTAACCGTGGCAGAGCTGCATGAAATTGCCAAGAAAGAGAATATCCAAGAATACACGGCTTTGAAGAAACAGGATTTGATTTTCAGGGTCCTTAAAGAGCGTATTCGTCAAAACGGGCTATTGTACGGGGAGGGTGTTCTGGAGGTGCTGCCGGATGGTTATGGATTTTTGCGAAATCCGAATTACAACTATTTATCCAGCCCGGACGATATTTACGTTTCGCCGTCGCAAATCAGGCGTTTTGGTCTGCGAACAGGGAACGCCGTGTCAGGTCAAATCAGGCCGCCGAAGGATTCGGAGAAGTATTTTGCCCTGCTGCGGGTTGAGGCGATTAACTTTGAGAATCCAGACAACCTTGCGGAGAAAGTGGTATTCAGCGATTTAACGCCTCTGCATCCGGAGCAGCGTTTGATACTTGAGACGGCATCAGAAGAGTTGAATATGCGAATAGTAGATTTAGTGACACCAGTGGGCAAGGGTCAGCGGGGTTTGATTGTTGCGGCACCGCGAACCGGCAAGACGATTTTGCTGCAGAAAATTGCGAATGCAATCAGTACAAATCATCCCGAGGTGAAACTGATAGTGCTGCTGATTGACGAACGGCCGGAGGAAGTTACGGAGATGGAGCGCAAGACCGCCGATGATGTCGAAGTTATAAGCTCGACTTTTGACGAACCAGCGGCCCGTCATTGTCAGGTGGCTGAGATTGTAATCGAAAAGGCAAAACGGATGGTAGAGTACGGCCAGGACGTGGTTATTCTTTTAGATTCGATAACCCGTCTTGCTCGTGCTTATAATACCGAACAGCCGCACTCCGGCAAGATTCTAACCGGGGGTGTGGATTCCGGGGCAATGCAGATGCCAAAGAAATTTTTTGGGGCGGCAAGGAATGTGGAAAATGGCGGCTCGCTGACTATTTTTGCAACTGCATTAATCGACACCGGCTCGAAGATGGATGAGGTCATCTTCGAGGAATTTAAGGCAACCGGAAATATGGAGCTGCATTTAGACCGACGTCTCGTAGACAGGAGGACGTGGCCGGCCATAGATATCAGTCGAAGCGGAACAAGAAGGGAAGAACTGCTGCTCGATGGGAAGGAACTCGAACTCGTATATCGGCTGCGAAGGGTACTTAGCGAGCTGAATCCGATTGAGGCGGTAGAGTTGCTCAAGAATAGGCTTACCAAGTGCAGGACTAATGCTGAGTTTTTAATGACAATGAACATCGATTGAGTTGAGTGACAAGCGGCCGGAAACTAACTGCTGCGGCGGTAAGCGAGAATGCCCGGTTTGTTCGTGATTGTTTACTTTACATCTCCATTCGGTTTTATTAAGATGAAATTCCGGTATGTAATTGCTTTGCCGGGATTTTTTTATAGGCAGTTGTCTAAAGTAAATTAATTATGGGCGAACAATTATCGAAGGTTTACGAGCCTAAGGCGATAGAAAAACAGGCGAACGAAATCTGGTTTTCGCAGCCGTATTTTCATGCTGAAGCATCGGCGGACGGCAAGAAGGCCGTCCGCAGGTCTTATGCAATCGTAATACCACCGCCTAATGTAACGGCGCCGCTGCATCTCGGTCACGCATTAAATAATACGTTGCAGGATGTGCTGATTCGGTACCGCAGGATGCAAGGTTACAATACGCTGTGGATGCCGGGGACCGACCATGCAGGAATTGCCACGCAGACGGTTGTTGAGAAACGTATTCTTTCGGAGGAGGGCAAGCGGCGGACTGATTTTGCGAGGGAGGACTTTATTGCCCGTCTGCAGGCATGGAAAAACGAATATGAGGCCAGAATCATCGAACAGCTTCAGGCAATGGGCTGTTCCTGTGACTGGGAACGAAATCGGTTTACAATGGATGAGGTGTGCGCGAAGGCGGTTCGTGCGGCATTTTTTAAACTCTTTAGAGACGGACTGATTTACAGGGGTAAACGGCTGGTCAACTGGGACCCGGCCACGCAGACAGTACTGGCTGATGATGAGGTCGAGCATGAGACGGTGGAGGGGCATTTCTGGTATTTGAGGTATCCGCTTGCCGAACAGGTTGAGATAGAAGGAAAAGAGGTTGAGCACGTCACGGTGGCTACGACTCGGCCTGAGACGATGCTTGGGGATACGGCAGTTGCGATGAATCCGGCTGATAGTCGAGCCGAATATCTTGTCGGGAAAAAAGTTCGGCTGCCAATCGTAGGTCGTATTATTCCAATTATAGAGGATGAGCATGTTGTTTTGCCGAATCCTGAGAGTGAAGATGAGAAGGCAAAGTTCTCGACGGGGTTTTTGAAGGTTACGCCGGCCCACGCCCCGGATGACTGGGAGATTGGGCAGAGAGGGGGGCTAGAGG
>CAZDQP010000192.1:0-4101 GCA_964507485.1 uncultured Pirellulales bacterium
GACGGTGGCGCTTGGTATTAGAATTGAGAGGAAACTTCTGGATTTAATCATACTTGTTATTCCTTATTACATTTCAGGGATAAGTTTAATAAAGTGGATCACTTTCAGCAAGTAGATTTTCAGTAGTCGAAGTATGCGACGCCCTCGGAATCGGTATTGGGCCAATTCAGTTTGATTGTTTTAGTGGCAGGCTGGTAAACCCATCCATAGAGGTTAATTTGAACTGGTTCGGTTGGAAAGACCTCGCTGTTGTCAAGCAGTGCTATTGTGCTTTTTTCGCTAAAGGGATTTGAAGGGATATCGGTCAGGTATTTAGTATTTCCAACCATTTGGGTTTCAAATGCGTGGTTGGACGGAGATAGTGATGTATCATTATTTGGATAACCGGGGGGGGTACCATCATGTTGTGCAGCGAAGATTTCGATTGCATTTCGTAATATGCGCAGATTGTCTTTGGCGGCAGATTCTTTGGCCTCTTGTGTATGAGACTGAAACTGTGGCAGAACTAGAGCAGCGAGGATGCCCAGTATTGCAACCACTATCAATATTTCCACAAGCGTAAATGACTTCTTCATATTAAATCTCGCATTGTATATAATGAGATGCTAGTACAGTTTACGCCCGGCTAATTACGCTATCTTTTTATCGTCCAATAGTAAGTGGGACTTTGTCGAAATGTATTATGGGACGGTGAATATAGTGTGAAGTAAGTTTGTTTTCTCTTTATTTTATCAGACAGACGCGTGTAATGATATATTACAGGTAACCTATGGAAGAAGTTTAAAATATTTGCTATATGGTGATATTGGTCTAAATAGACGGATTTTACATTATAAATTGGCAAAAGTAGTTATTGGAGAGATTTTGTGAGAGCGGTTGTATTAGCAGGTATCCGGCAAATGGAGATTTTGAATGTTCCGGAGCCGACTATGGAAAAAGATAACGATGTTTTACTGAAAATTGCAGTGGTTGGCGTTTGCGGTTCCGATGTGCATTATTATGAGACTGGCAGAATCGGTTCACAAATTTTAGAGTATCCCTTCGTAGTAGGTCATGAATGCGCAGCAGAGGTCAAAGATATCGGCAACTCAGTTACTCGGGTTAAGGTTGGAGATAGAGTTGTTGTAGATCCGGCCATAGCTTGTAACAATTGCGACCAATGCAAACAGGGTAGAAAAAATACCTGCCGAAATCTAAAATTTCTTGGCTGCCCAAGTCAAACAGGGGGTTGTTTGTGTGAATATGTTATTATGCCTGAGGATTGTTGCTTTCCCATCGATGATAAAATTACTTTCGCTCAGGGAGTTTTGTGTGAACCGCTGGCTATAGGCGTATACGCTGTTAATCAAGCTTGCCTATCGAAAGGCGCGGACATGGCGATACTTGGTTCGGGTCCAATCGGATTGAGTTGTCTGGTTAGCGCAAAGGCTGAAAACATAAATGCCTGTTATGTGACAGAAAAGGTCAAGGAACGAGTGGAAGCTGCGGAGAGGAACGGCGCAACCTGGGTTGGGAATCCGGATAAAGAAGATATAGTCAAAGAAATCCTGAATATGGAGGCAGCTGGAGTGGATGCCGTTTTTGAATGTGCGGGTCAGCAGGAGACAATTGACCAGGCAGTTGAGCTGCTCAAACCGGGCGGCAGGTTGATGCTTGTAGGTATTCCACGTTTTGAAAGAATCTCGTTTATTATTGATAAAATTCGCAGGAAAGAAATAACCGTTGTAAATGTCCGCAGGCAAAACAACTGCACACAAGTGGCGATCGATTTGATTGCTTCTGGTAAGGTTAAAGTTGACTTTATGATAACTCATAGATTCGAACTCGAACAAACTCAGGACGCATTCGATATGGTTGCGGGGTATCGTGATGGTGTTCTTAAAGCACAAATTGAACTTTGAACCTATGAAAAAAGCAAGTATTATCAGTATCGGCAACGAGATTCTCAGCGGGCAAATAGTGGATACTAACGCGGCATATCTGAGAGGAAGACTACTTTCGATGGGTATACCCGTTATTAGTTCTTATACCTCCGGAGATGATATCGATTTAATTGTGCGTATGCTGAGCTTGGCAGGTGACGATGCTGATGTAGTGTTGGTAACAGGGGGACTTGGCCCGACAGATGATGATTTAACGTGTCAAGCCTTTGCAAAATTTCTTGATAGCAAATTACAATTACGAAACGAGCTTCTTGAGAAGATTCAATGTATGTTTGCTCGAAGGCAGCGACCTATGTCCGAGAAGAATGAAATTCAAGCATATATACCTGATGGCGCCAGCGCTATCGACAATAATATTGGTACAGCTACGGGTATAAGAGTTGAATCGAAGGGTAAATTGTTTTTTGCTATGCCCGGCGTGCCATTAGAGATGAAACGGATGTTTGAGGAATCGGTTTTCACAGAGCTGAAGAAGTTTGCCAGCAAACAAGTAATTGTTGTGGTGAAACTTAAGTGTTTCGGGGCAGGTGAATCGAATATTGCCGAGAAGCTTGGTGAGCTTATGCAACGGGGCAGAAATCCTCTAATCAACTGCACGGCTCATTATGGTATAATTACACTACATATAGTTGCAGCGGCAGAGGATGAAATTAAAGCAAAGCAAATGGCTCAAAAAGAAGAAAAAGTGATACGAGATATTCTTGGGGCGCTGGTATATGGCACGGGGGAGCAAACTTTGGCTGAAGCAGTAGGAGATAAATTGGCTCAACAAAAACGGACAATTGCAGTAGCGGAGTCTTGTACAGGCGGTACCTTGGCAAAATTATTGACTGATATTCCCGGAGCTAGCCGATATTTCACTTTCGGCTGGGTTACTTACAGCAACGCTGCTAAAATCAATGAGCTTGGCATAGAAGCCGATTTAATTAAAAAGGAGGGTGCTGTAAGCGCCAAGGTAGCAGAGGCTATGGCTCAATGTGCAAGAAAACTATCTGGGGCGAATTTTGCCATTGGCATAACCGGAATAGCCGGGCCAGATGGTGGGAGTGAACAGAAACCTGTGGGTTTAGTATATATTAGCGTTGATTCTGATGATAGTTGCGAAACTAAACGCTTTGTTTTTCCTCGTAATAGAGATTTTATACGACTTCAAGCAGCGCAAACAGCCCTGAATATGCTGCGGTTTAGATTGTAGATTTAGCTTATTATGCTGCTAAAGATGATTGACGAGCCCCCTCAATATATGGTATAATAAGTCTTTGGGAACTGACAAATATGGGGTTGTTGCATTTATGGCAGAGAAACGTAGACATTTAGGTGAGATACTCTATAAAGCCGGACTGGTAGAGAAGCAGGTGCTTCTCAAAGCAATCAAGACTTCCAAGACCAGTAATAAACGGCTTGGCCAGGTGTTGCTTGAACTGGGCCTTTTGGACGAAGAAACTCTTACCAAGGCAATCGCCAAGCAGTTTGGATTGGAATACGTGAATCTGAGTAAAGTCAATATTTCACCTGAGGCGATAAAGCTTGTTCCAGAAGACCTTATAAAAAGGTACAATGTCCTGCCTCTCAGTACGGATAATGGCAGGTTGAAATTAATTATCAGCGACCCATTAAACTTAGATATGATGGATACACTTCGGTTCCGTCTTAATACTGAGGTGGACTACTGCTTAGCAAACCCGTCAAAGATTAAATCCTATCTCCAAGAATCACTAGAGGCAATAAAAACCAAAGAGGATGACAAATTGCAACATAGCATCGATGCTACTGCAGCCGAGCTTGCCGAGGCCAGCCGCGAATTACAGGCAGAAGCTCTTCGAGCCGAAGCTGCAGGCAGCAGTGATGATGGTCCTATTGTAAAGTTGGTTAATCTGATAATAGATAATGCCTTTCATATGCGGGCCAGCGATATACATATTGAGCCAATGGCGGACAGGGTACGTGTGAGGTATCGTGTGGATGGCGTTTGCCTGGAAAAAGACAACATCCCCAAAAATATGCAGGCACCAATGATTACCCGCTTAAAAATCCTATCTGGCATGGATATTGCGGAGAAGAGACTGCCACAAGATGGTCGTATTAAACGTATGATTGCAGGCAACGATGTTGATTTTCGTGTTTCTGCTTTGCCTGGAAACCACGGAGAAAGTGTAGT
>CAZDQP010000193.1:0-4011 GCA_964507485.1 uncultured Pirellulales bacterium
GAATGACGAGAGCTGGCCACAGTGTCCCGGAGCTTTCAATGGCTTCATAGACGAAGTTCGCGTATATAACGCGACTCTGACACCGGAACAGATAGCGTACTTAGCTGACTTAAGCCCCGCTGACTTAATACTAGAGATTCTGATACCGTCTCCCGCTGAGTTGTACGAGGATGGAGTAATCAACTTCAAGGATTTTGCCGTGCTGACGAATTACTGGCTTGAGGAAGACATGTTCCCGTGAGGGTGATAGCCGTTAGTAGATAGAAAACCAAAGAAATTAAATACAGCTTAGCCGATGTGTTTACCAACAACGAGGCAGGCGTTGTGTCCGCCGAAGCCGAGGGAGTTGCTCAAAGCGTAGTTGACCTCTTTCCGGCGGGCTTTCAACGGCACATAGTCCATTTTGAGGTCGCAACGCTCATCCTGGTTATCCATGTTGATAGTAGGGGGGATGACAGAATCGGTAATGGTTTTTGCGGTTGCTATAAGCTCGACGGCGCCGGTAGCCCCGAGCAAATGGCCGAGGCAGCTTTTATTTGAGCTGATGGCCAGTTCATAAGTGTGGTCGCCGAAAACGGTCTTTATGGCAGTACTTTCGGATATATCGTTTAACTCCGTGCCGGTGCCGTGCGCGTTTATATAATCAATCTTTTCCTTTTTCAGCCCGGCATCGTCAAGTGCAAGATTCATCGCTCTTGCTGCTCCTTCGCCATCCGGTGGGGGGGCGGTAATGTGGTAGCCGTCATCGGTGGCGCCGTAGCCGAGAAGCTCGGCGTAGATTTTCGCACCGCGTTTTCGGGCGTGGTTTTCTTCTTCGAGAACAAGGATACCGCTGCCTTCGGAAAGGACAAAGCCGTCTCTATCTTTATCGAACGGCCTTGAAGCCCGCTGTGGGTCATCATTACGAGTACTCAGCGACCTCGCAGCACAGAATGAAGCCAGTCCCACCGGCGAAAGGGCGGCTTCGGCTCCGCCGGTAATAATAATATCACTTCGCCCGTAAACGATATTGCAAAAGGCCTCGCCGATGGCGTGATTACTTGAGGCACAGGCGCTAACAACACAAAAATTAGGCCCCCGCAGGCCGTATCGAATGGCAATATTGCCGCAGCCGGCGTTGGCCATAAGCTTCGGAACGGTAAAAGGAGAGACCTGCCGGACACCTTTGTTCAGCAGTTTTATATGCTGCTGTTCAATTTCCTGAATGCCGCCAATCCCAGTTGCTACTATGACACCCACCCGGGTAACATCTTCTTTCGAGAAATCAAGCCTGCTGTCATTGACGGCCTGGATAGCTGCAGCTATAGCAAATTGGGAGAAGCGGTCCATTCGCTTGCCTTCGCGGTGGTCAACGTATTTCGCTACATCAAAGGTTTTTATTTCGCCCCCAAACCTTACAGGATACGTGGTGACATCGAAGGATTCTATATTGGAAATGCCGCTTTTACCTTCACACAATGCAGCAAACAGCCCTTCAGCAGACTCGGCTAAAGCGGTAACACACCCCAAGCCAGTAATAACTACTCGTCGCCTGTCCATAGTGCTGAACTTATTCGTTACTCTTGGCTCTTGGTACGTGCAATATTGGCTATGTAATCAATTGCGGCACCGACCGTCTGGATTTTCTCGGCCTCTTCATCCGGAATACTCATATCAAATTCGTCCTCGAATTCCATAACCAGTTCGACTGTATCCAGTGAGTCGGCGTTCAAATCGTTAATGAATGATGTTTCGCGTGTAATTTCAGACCTGTCCACGCCCATCTGCTCACTTATTATTTCAATCACTTTGTTTTCAATTGCCTGAATATCTATCTCGTCAGTGCTCACTTGTCTTGCCTCCTAAGCAAAATAAGAATTTATTCTACAGTATTACAATTAACTTTTAACACCAAAAAATCGGCAGTACCAGTTATTTATGCCTATTACCATTTTAGGCGGGTATAATACCTGCTAAATTAACCAGATACAAACATTTTTTTATTTTTTTACATTGCCATTCCGCCGTCCACGCAAAGCACCTGACCGGTGATATAGCCCGCCTCATCGCCTGAAAGGAACGCAACCGCCTTCGCCACATCTTCCACAGCACCGAACCGCCTAACGGGGATTACCTGCATTGCGGCATCTTTTACCGGCTGGGCAAGGACCTCCGTCATTTCCGTCATAATAAAGCCCGGCGCTATGCAGTTGGCGGTAACATTCTTTTTTCCGAGCTCCCTTGCAACCGATTTTGTCATCCCGATAAGGCCCGCTTTGCTCGCCGCGTAATTACTCGAGCCCGCCTGTCCCATAACTGCCGCAACGGAGCTTATATTTATTATCCGCCCAAACTTGTTGCGAACCATAGATTTCGATGCTACCACTGTCGCCATAAAAGCCGCCCGCAGATTCACGCTGATGACTTTATCAAAGTCCTCTTCATTCATTTGTATCATCAGCTTGTCGCGGGTTATTCCTGCATTATTAACCAAAATCCCTATGCCCTTATATTCCGCGGCAAGTGATTCGAGCGTTTCGGCGAGTTTATCCGTATCGGTTATGTCCACGCATTTTGCTATGACGCTAAAGCCGGCCTCTTTCACCACATTTTCAAGCTCTCTGAGCTGCTCGGAGTTTATATCCAGAGCAGCAACAACACGTCCCTGCCTGAGCAATTCGAGCACAATCGCACGTCCTATCCCTCTTGCAGCGCCCGTCACTACGGCCAGTCTCTTCTCAGCCATGCTTACAATCTCCTTCCCGAACCTAAGAACTCAGCAGCCCTTCTATGGTCTGCAAGTTACTTATATTTACAACTCTTTTCCTCCTGTCGATTCTGCGCATAATACCGGTCAGAACCCGCCCAGGCCCAATCTCATAAAAATCCTCAACGCCGTCGGCAATGAGTCTTTCCATACATTTTTGCCAGAGAATCGGACAGGTTAACTGCTTTTTCAGTCCTTCTGCGATTTTCTCAGCGCTTTTATAATATTCGGCATCAATATTAGCAATAGTTTTAGTACTCCGGGGCTGCGAAATCCTGCATTTCTGCAGCGCCTCGCCAAGAGTCTCCGCCGCACCAGACATCATTTCAGTATGAAAAGCACCAGCCACTTCAAGCCGAACGGCTTTTACGGCCCCATATTTGTCAGCCAATTTTTCCGCCCGAAGGCACGCAGCTTTACTGCCGCTAATTACTATCTGCCCCGGGCAGTTAAAATTAACAGCCGTCAGAAGTTCTCCTTCGCCGGCCTCGGCACAGAGTTGACTAACTTTCTCCTCATCAAGCCCGATGATGCTGACCATACCGCCGTTGGTAGCATCAGCCGCCGCCTGCATTGCCTGTCCTCGCTTTTGAACAAGAACAAGCGCATCTTCAAAGCTAATCACTCCCGCCGCATACAAAGCTGTGTACTCACCCAAACTAAGCCCCGCCGTCACATCTGCGGCAAATCCGCTTGTAGCTGGGTTTGTCTTAATCACTTCTAATATGGCCGCCGAAGTTGCAAAAATCGCGGGCTGCGAAACCGTCGTCGTATTTAGTTTTTCTGCAGGACCTTCGAAACAAACACCGCTTAAATCAAACCCAACAATGGTATTCGCCTTTTCAAAAATTCTCGCAGCCGGCTCGAACTTTTGGGCTATTTCCTTACCCATTCCTACTGCTTGGGCTCCCTGTCCTGGAAATAAAAAGGCAGTCTTCATAATCTCGCTTAGTGCCTCACGTTGTTAGAACTCGAATAACGTGGCACCCCAGGTCAGTCCCGCTCCGAACGCCACGAAAATAACAGTATCGCCCCGTTTGATTTTTCCCGCCCGGACGCACTCATCGAAAGCAATCGGCACCGATGCCGCCGAAGTGTTGCCATACTCGGCGATATTCAAAAAAACCTTCTCATCGGGCAACTTTAACCGCTTTGCTGCAGACTCGATAATCCTTGCGTTCATCTGATGCGAGATATTCATATCAATGTCTTCAATACTCAGTCTGCAATGCTCCAGACAATCGTTAACTGCCTCGATAATCCGC
>CAZDQP010000194.1:0-3979 GCA_964507485.1 uncultured Pirellulales bacterium
ATTGAAATCCCAATGAGCGGGTTATACTTACTTTACGTATTAAAGCTTTCATTTCTCACGACCTCCTTTCATGGAGATTTTTCCCTCTATATCTTTTTCCGTTACTTCAGATATATACTCATCTTAAATCTCTTAAGCCAAGATGTCAAGTGGAAAATCAGGTTCTTATTAACCAGTGAATTAACTCCCGGGACAGGTTAGTTTCAACTTTTAATAACCTTCAAGAAGGAGATCGCTATGAAAATTGTAAGCAAATTCTGGGTATTTATACTTCTGCTGCCGCTTATGGCTACTTCCGGATGTATGACCTGGACCGCGAAAATCGAAGATATGAGTGATATTTATAAAAAACCGGCAATAGCTAATGCGCCTAAAATTATAATAACCGACCTGTCTGATGAGAGGCACGACAAGAAACTGGTAGGAAGAATATCCGCCCTTAACCTCGCGACCGAAACTCCTATAAACGTGATTATCACAAACAGGATTGCATTAAATTTGAGAGAAGCAGATTTCAATATACAAAAAATTGAACTTACAGGTATTGCAACCAAATCGGAATTAATGTCAGCTCTAAAATACAACAACGGCAATCTACTTTTTACCGGGAGGCTGGAGCATTTTTTTATTGAGTCAAGTGATACTATCCTTGAGACAGCCAAAGGACGAGCATCTTTTCGCGTAGATATTTTAGATGAAAGCGGAAAATCGGTTTTCTATAAAACATACACTGCTTATGCTGAAAAGCACATTGGTTTGGATGGTGGGCCTGAGTCCGAAGAATTGATTAAAGAAACCATTCAAGCGACTGTGGATAAACTTTTTAATGATATTGGATTTCGACAGTTTTTATCGCAAGTGAAGAATAAATAAATCGAAATATCACCACTAGATATTTTTAGTCAAACAGATTTTCATACTTAATGTCAAGCTCTTGGTTTATGCAAGAGTTGCATCCAGAACCGGGCAAACAATATCATAAATCCAGAGGTTGTTAGGGTCTTGTCAGGGCACTATGTAACCTTAAAACGACAATTCAGTATTATTGTCAGGTTGACGATGAGCAAAGAGTGAAAGCGGCGGCAGCAATTGACCGTTTGCTCAAAAAAACTGACGCCGAATGGTAATTTAGGTAAAATTTCCAGAAATTAAGAATTATAAAAGTGTGGACAAGCACTTATAATATTGTAAGTTATAGAAATTTCGTCCCCGTGGCTCAATTGGATAGAGCGTTGGCCTCCGGAGCCAAAGGTTGTGCGTTCGAATCGCACCGGGGATAGTTAAAAGGAATGTCATTTGGATGTTTGCAGTCGGCCTTGAGAAGACAGTGGAGAAGTTATAATGAAGTCTCTTAGGAGCGTATTTAAGTACATCTGGCCACAATGGAGAGGATTGATAGTTATAGTGGTCAGCGCGATGCTGATAAGCGCCCTGTATTCTCTCAGCTTTGCAACGATTTCGCCATTGCTGACAGTGATGATGGGTGATGAAGGGCTGCATGGCTGGTTTAACAGAAAGGTTAGCTCGTTACGGTACGGGATGAAGTTTTATGTTTCCCCGCCGGTAGATTTGTCCGACCCGAATAATCCCGAGGTGACATATTATCTTAACATCGCGGAGGTTAAGCGCGGGGGCTTGGCTGAAGAAGCGGGGCTTATGCCTAATGACAAGATTATCGGGGCGGGCAGCAGTTTAGTGAGCGAATCCAGAGACAGGGTGTCGTCACGTCAGCTTCTTAAGGAACTGGCAACGGCGATGGAAGACATCCAGATAGTGGTTCAATTCGAGCGGACCGACGAACAGGGACATACCGAAATTGAAAAGAGGGTGATTTCCTGCGGGAAGACACCTTTTTATTTTTCCTTTGCTCAAAGACTTTTGAGGATGCTTCCGAGTGATGACAGTAAGGAACACAAGAAGGATGCGGTGATATTTATACTGCTGTTGATGCTGGTGGTCACAATTATCAGATGTGTCGCGAGTTTTTATCAGGATTATACGGCGCAGAAGATAGTGCATACGGCTCTAGCCCATTTGCGAGAGGATACTTTTGCGCATTCACTCGGTATCCCGGCGGGTTTTTTCGCGAGCGAAGGTCCGAGTGATACTGTCAGCCGTCTTGTGCGTGATACGAGTTCAATAAGAAACGGGCTGAAAGTCCTGCTCGGTAAGGCGCTTCGTGAGCCGCTAAAGGCGGCCGGCCTGATTACAGCGGCCATGCTGGTTGACCGCAACTTAACGCTTATATTTTTGTGCGGTGCACCGGTTTCACTTTTTATCTTAGGCAATTTCGGCAAAAAGATGAGGCGTGCAACAAGGCGTTCGCTTCAAAGCTGGGCGACTATGCTTGGTAAGCTGGAGGAGGCGATTGGCGCCATTAAGACAGTGAAGGTTTATAACCAGCAGAAGTATGAACATAATATATTCGAAGGTATCAATCGCAGGCTTTTGAAGCAGCAGTTTCGGATGGCGAAGATTGACGCAGCCACCGGGCCTATACTGGAATCGCTTGGGATGCTGGCAGGGGCGGTTGGAATGATATTCGGCGTTGTCTGGGTTTTTGGGGGGACGATGATACCGGCCGACTTTTTTATGCTCTTGTTTTTCCTCGGCGGCTCGGCTGAGTCCGTCAGGCGAACCAGCGGCGTATGGAATAAAGTTCAGGAAGCCAATGCTGCGGCGAAGCGTGTTTATTCCGTCATCGACCAAGAACTGGAGATAGAAAGGGCAGATGCATTCGAACTTGCACCAGTGCGGGATAAAATCGAGTTTAGGAATGTCGTATTTACCTATCCGGGAGTGGAGAATCCGACTCTGAAAGAAGTAAATCTTTCCGTACAGGCAGGGCATAATGTTGCTATTGTGGGGCCAAATGGTTCAGGCAAAACGACACTGGCGAATTTGATACCGCGATTTTACGACCCTGACAGTGGCCAGGTTCTGATAGACGGTAAAGACATCCGTGATGCGACACTGTTCAGCTTGCGGAGCCAGATAGGTATGGTTACGCAAAATGTGGTGACATTCAATGATACCATAGCGGCCAATATCGCATACGGCAAGCCCGGCGCCACCAAGGAAGAAATAGTTGCTGCGGCCAAGCGTTCGTTCGCCCACGAATTTATTGACCCTCTGCCCAACGGCTACAATACAATAATTGGTGAGCAGGGCGCTGGTCTTAGCGGAGGACAGCTGCAGAGAATTACTATAGCCAGAGCGATTTTGAAGAACCCGGCAATTCTGATTTTCGATGAGGCGACCAGTCATATCGATGCTGACAGCGAGGCGAAAATTCACCAGGCAATCGAGGAAATTATGCAGAACAGGACTAGTTTTATAATCGCCCACAGGTTTAGCACAGTTATAACTGCGGATGTCATAGTAGTAATGGACAACGGCCGAATTATCGCTCAAGGCCAGCATGAGGAGTTAATGCGAACCTGCCCACTATATCAAGGTTTGTACGAGACCCAGATGATAGCGCTGGAGTAATACCTCTGGACAGAGGGGACGAATACTCGGAAAAAACAAGCGATGTTGGGATAGAAATCCTGCCCTGCAGTATAAACAGAAAAGCGCAAAGAATGGAAAAACGGGTTGATTTTGATATTGTAGTGGTAGGCGGCGGCATTGTTGGATTGGCATCGGCATACAAGATTAAGATGCGGTGTCCTGGTATTCGTATCGGCGTGTTTGAAAAGGAAGAACAGCTTGCGATGCATCAGACCGGTCGCAATTCGGGGGTCATTCATTCGGGGTTATATTACAAGAGCGGGTCGTATAAAGCGAAGAACTGCGCAAAAGGCCGTAAAGAACTTACCGAATTTGCTGCGGACCACAACATTGCTTATGAGATTTGCGGGAAGATAATCGTTGCTACTGATGAGGCCGAACTCGATGCCCTTGAAAAGGTTTTTCAGAACGGCCTGGAGAACCAGATTGAGGGCATTGAAAAAATAGGACCTGAACAAATCAGTGA
>CAZDQP010000195.1:0-2028 GCA_964507485.1 uncultured Pirellulales bacterium
CGGGCACACCCGAAGATGTAAGTAACAGTATCAAAGCGGCGCTTAGTTCGGTAACAGACAAAAGCCGAGTTATTCTTTCCTGTGGAGGAGGAATGCCGCCCGATGTTCCGACCGAAAATATCGAGGCTTTTCTGTCGGTACTTGGGTAGATACAAAGGTTTAATCATCGCCGTACCGGCGACGGCTAAACACTTCAAGTTTTTTCGACTAAATCACCGATAAATTTATAAAGAACAGCCTGCGGTGAGCAAAGTCGAACCGCAATCTGTTTCTTATCGTAGATAAACCTTGAGGTGTAAATATGGGCAGAAATTTAGTAACAATCTTGTTGGCGGCTATTGTATGTCTGGGGCTGGTATTTGTTACCGGCTGCGAAAGCAGGGCCCAAAACGGCGCCCTTATCGGCACAGCAGTTGGCGCCGGCGTCGGTCAGGCGGTTGGCCGAGACACAAAATCAACCGTGATTGGTGGCGCTATAGGTGCTGGAACCGGCTACATCATAGGCAACGAAACCGACAAGAAAAAATAATGCTTGTTTTGTTATACGTTTATCGGTTGCGCTGCTTGTTTCGTTAAACGTTCCTTCGACTTCGCTCAGGACAGGCATACATAAAACGTAACCGTGACGAGTTGCGCAAACGCAACCGATTGACAAAATCCTTTACTTTTTCGGTTTTACAACCGGCGTCCTGTATGGAAGGTCCGCACATACCTTATCTATTATCTTTTTGACCTGTTCAGCCTGTTGAGGCGATAAAGCCTGGCCTGCAACGCCACCCAGCACACCGCCTATGACCCCACCTGCCACTCTGTCGCGTGGTTTACCGCCAGTCACAATAGCACCGGTAGCTGCGCCGGCCGCTGCTCCAAGAACTGTCGAGAAGGTCTTTCCTGTGGTGCCGGAACCGCTTCCTATCCACAAAATACTGCCATCCTGGACGTCTATTATCTTTGCGGTCATGTTCATCTCTTCTTTGTATGTCGGTATGTTGACGAGCATTACCGCCGGCACATTCAGGATTTTCCCAGCCTTCGCTGCGTCTTCGTCGGTTGTTACATCTGACGCCTGGAACTTCTGCTCTTTAAGCAAAGCCTGCACCTGTGCTCGCTCTACAGGGGTATAGCCTTTTTTCATCAGCTCCATTGAAAAGAAGTCGCCAATTTGATTCTTGACTGCCTCACCATGTACGGCGCCTGATACTTCAACCACGGCAATCTTCGTTACCTTGCTGAAATCATAATCAGCTCTGAGATAGCTTTCACCTTTGCCTGAAGCACAACCACCAACAATTAAAGCTGCCAATAATGTACATATACATACAATTCTCATAACGTATACCTCCCGCAAAACATATTAAACTAAAGAACAGAACTAAAACATTTAAATATCTAACCGATGCATAAAAGATTGTCAACGTTTTTTGCGGTTTTTTGCTGATGTACTTATAAATGAAAGGCTAAGGATATTTTAATTCCTTAGCCTTTCTATTTATTATCCATCCGCCGGAGGGGCGGAAGGCTGCTCTATCGGGCCTGATTCTGCTATATCGGATTATAGTTAAGGTCTGTGTCGCCGGGTTGTTTCTCTGGTCGATTAGGCCATTTCAATACGTCAAACACAAACTCACTGGCCTGACGTATCATCACTCCCGGCATACATGGACACATCTCAAATGACCCAATCACATCATTGTCATATTTACTTAAGCGGTCTAACAGGTAATCCCAGTTTTCGCGTTGAATACCGCCGTTCAGTCCCGGCGGTTCGTGGTCGTCTATTTGGCCGTAGTTGTCGGTCAGGTGCAGATGAGCAACCCTTGGGGCCAAATCGTCCACAAACTGTCTGAAAGAAAACTGTGGGTCCAGGTTGGCATAGCCGGTATCGAGGCAGTACTGAATAGATTCGAATTTTTCCCCAATCTCCTTGAGTGTCGGTAGTGGGCCGGTTTCTATACACAATTTGACATTGTTATCCTCTGCAAGTTTGGCAACCTCGGATGCAAACTCACAGCCGTTAATCTCTTGGTT
>CAZDQP010000195.1:2128-3940 GCA_964507485.1 uncultured Pirellulales bacterium
CCTCTGCAAGTTTGGCAACCTCGGATGCAAACTCACAGCCGTTAATCTCTTGGTTGGGATTAATGCCGAGGCTCTGCAGCTCGGTCACGATATTAGCCTTGAGCAGCTTGGCGCACTCAATCTGCTCAGCCCACTGCTGTAATGTAGGCTGGTCATTGCGTGAGCGCATCGACACAGCCATGTCGGTAGTGGCAGCGATAAGTCGAGGCCAGTTTCGTTTCTCATAACGGCATTCATTTTGGCCTTTTATCGTTGGCCATAATTCTACGCCGAAGCCGAGCGATTTCAGGAACTGGCATTCCTGCTCAAAGGACAGCGGATGCTCACGCCACCAAAATACCATCGTAGAAATAACGTAATCTATACGCATAATACAGTCCCTACACTCGTCTCAGCCCCCCTTCTTGCTTTCGCAAGAAAGCAGGGGGAAGCCGTAGCCAAATTGGCCCCATAATAAATCTATCCCACAAAATAATATCGATTAAAAATGAAAGTATGTTCAAAGATTCTTGGAAATTGTCTCAATTTTTAGCCAGAAAATACGTAGTATTGTATATAGAAAACAGGGTATTTTTGTATAATGCTGCTCGGAAGGCAAAATGAGAGCCAAAGTCCAAATAATGTTTGTACTATTGATATGCGGCGTCAAATATCCTGCCTTCGCCGGAGCATTTCTTCAAAGAATAATTAATTCGCCGAAAAATGAATACACAATCAGGCAGGTATACGAAGTCAGGAGGCTACGCGCAGGCAGGTCTGCCGCTGCACAGAAAATGATGGAGGGAGTTCTTGTCTATCGCGGAACAAGCGACGCATCAGCTGCAGTAGCTTTAAGCGACAATATGTTCATCGTAGCTGACGATGAGAACAATATTCTGAGAGTTTATAGAACTGATAAGCCTGGTCTGCCGGTTTTCTCTTACGACCTGACTAAATTTTTACATATCGAGCCGGAGCATCCCGAAGCGGATATTGAAGGTGCAACATCGGTTGGAGACCGCATTTACTGGATTACTTCACATGGCCGAAACAAAGATGGCCAGCTTCGCCCAAATCGGTATCGCTTTTTTGCCACTACTGTGAAGGTTGAGGATGATAACGTAATTATCCGTCCTGTAGGTGCTGCCTGTAAGAATCTTGTCCATAGTATGCTTAAGACTGAGGCTATGCAGCATTTGGAGTTAGATAAAGCTACCCGATTCGGGGCAGAAAAACTTTCAAAAAAAGACCGTGAAAAGCTCGCACCTAAAGAACAAGGCCTCAACATCGAGGGACTTTGTGCGTCGGCAGATGGTAAGACGCTTTACATTGGTTTTAGAAATCCACAACTACACGATAAAAAAAGTCGTGTTACAAAAGCTCTTGTAGTACCGTTGAAAAATCCTGATGCTGTGATCGAAAGCTCAGTGGCACCGATTTTCGGTGAACCAATGTTATGGGACTTAGGTGGTCTGGGTATAAGGAGCATGGAATACTCTCACTTTCATAAGGTCTATTTTATTATAGCTGGGCCCCACGATGAGGGCTCTAAGTCTGCGTTATATCGCTGGTCGGGAAAAGATGATAAGCCGCCGAAATTTGTGCGGGACTTGCACACGTTGCAAAAAAATTTTACTCCTGAGGCATTGGTGGTTTTTAAGAACTCAGACAAACTTTTATTACTTAGTGATGACGGCAGTTTGAACATCAAAGTTAATGATGCCTCTGAGTGTGTGGAAGGTGAACTCAATAACGATGGAACTTGTCCAAATAAGTTTCTGGTTGACCCAAATAAAAAAACTTTTCGAGCAATTTGGCTCACTCTGCAAAAAC
>CAZDQP010000196.1:0-3879 GCA_964507485.1 uncultured Pirellulales bacterium
GCTTGCTCTTGTGGCCGCCAATCTTCTGCCTTTGTGGGGCGTCTACTTCCTGAAATGGGATGCCTTTTACATAATACTTTTATACTGGTCGGAGAATCTCGCTGTCGGCTTCTACAATATCTTGAAAATCGCCGTTGCTAAAGTCCGCCATCCGGTGGAACACTTCGCAAAAGTTTTCTTCATACCTTTTTTCATAGTTCACTACGGCGGATTTATGGCCGTACATGGCTTTTTCATTCTCGCCTTTGCAAAAAGGGTTGAAGGCCCACTCTTCAAAGGTGACTCCTGGCCGTGTTTCCTCGTCTTTGTCCAGTTATTGCTCAGTGTAATAAGAAGGATGCTTCTGGCTGTCCCCTCACAGATGAAGTTTGCTATTATCGCTTTGTTTATCAGTCACGGCGTCTCGTTCGTTTATAATTATCTACTAAAGGGAGAGTACAAAACCGCCAAACTGAAGAACTTGATGAATCAGCCCTATGCTCGGGTTGTAATCCTGCATATCGCCCTTTTAGCGGGCGGCTTTTTGACGATGGCTGTTGGTTCCCCCATCCCTTTGCTTTTTGTCCTTATAATCGGAAAAATCGTCCTCGATATCAAAATGCACCTCTGGGAGCACAAAAAAGCCGTACCTGTCGCCTGACCCGCCTCGGCAGCGATTTTTCGCGATAAAATTTTCTAAAAGCCCTTTTGCCTTGTATAGCAAATAATTCTTATACTTTAATTGGTGACTATGAGCGTCTGGACTGGATGCTGCGAGGGGGAAATTATGAGTTTGAAAACCTTTTCTTTGTACAAGGAATTTCTGAACTTTCTCGGCGGCGACGCCGTTTTCGGCCCGAAATACGCCCAAATCGGGGACTTGCGGCTGACCTTTAGGCTGATAAACACGCCTCGCCTTTCATCTGAAAGCAAGCTCATATACGCTTACTTGTTTGCTCGCAGAGAAGACGGCATCGGCTGCAGAATACCGGCTATGTGCGAGGATTTGTCAATGACGCCTGCACAGGTGCACAGGACCTTAGAAGAACTGGAAAGTAAAAACCATATTAAGTTAATCACGGCCCTGCGAAACGATGATTTGTCTATCTTTGCCTATTACTACGCGATAGTTGACCCTGCTAAGTACGGCATGTTCGATGTCGAATACGAGCAATACGCTGCTTACTGGCCGTAATCAAAACCCTCGCTGATGTCACCATCCCGACGGGCGCCGGACAATCTAAGCACTTGAATATTCAGCTTGAAATACGGCTCTTACAAACCTGCCAGCCAGTTGTTGGCAAGAGCCGCATAGTCCTCCATATTAACTATCCCGTCACCAACCACTAAATTATTCTGCCGAATGGAGACAACAACCAGTGTGTTTAATTTAAATGGTTGTTTTCAATACCGCCCCATGCCAGTTCTTTACGAACAGGCCGGTTTTCTTTTGGGCCGATGCCGTCCTGCCAGTTGTATACTGCCACGAAATTTCCGCCCGGCCAGCGCATATTGGTTATCCTGAGTTCCTTCGCCGCTTCGATATATACCTTATTAAATCCGTTTTCATCAGCAAGGGGAGAATCCGGATTGTACAAGGGGCCATAAAGCGTATTTATTGGTGTGTTGCCTTCCAGACCCAATCTTTCAGGGGGAAGTGTAGTGGGTTCCATAAAGACCCCGTAGATTTTCGGGTCAACCTCTCCAATTGTTCTGTCAATATCGACTTTGATTTTTGCTGCCTGGGCGAATGAGCAAAAGCCAAGAACAAGCAGTAAAATAAAGTGTGTAATTTTCATATTATCTCCAAAAGAATGTAGATAAATTAGTTTCTGCCCTCGATAAATCTAATCATATTGTAGACTGTCTTGTTATAAGGCACATCGATATTATGTTTCTCGGCGAGCTTAATAATTGCGCCGTTTAAAGCTTCGATTTCAGTTTTCTTTTTAGCCTGTAAGTCCTGCAGCGTAGAAGACTTATGCTCAGCCGTATCAGGTACTAACTTGTCATAGAATACTTTCAGGAAGTCCCCGGCCTGTTCCCAGTGTGTCTTGTGACCTGTAACAGCCAGAACCTGAAATATCTCTTCACAGATTTTATCCATAATCAATCGCGTAGATTCGTTTCTCGCCAGTATTCCGTAAGAAACATCCAGAATCGCGCCGAGCGGATTTAAAGCGCAGTTATAAAGCATCTTATCCCAAAGGTCTTTTTCGATTTTCTCCATTGGCTCACAGGGTATGCCTCCGTCGCTTATGGCTTTACACAGCTCTTCAATCTTCGACGAATCTTCCCCGAATAAGCTACCGATGTGAATCGCGTCTGCATGAACGGTTATTGTGACCTCATTTGGCTTCGGTCTCCTGAATCCCGTAATTACTCGTGCGTTAAAAATCTTACTTCTAGGTAGAAATGAAGAAAATATCTCTGCGTTTCCCCATCCGTTTTGAAACAGGATAGTTTTTGTTTTATCATCGAATAAATTCTTATATTGCGAAATATCTTTCGCAGCTTCGAGCGAACCACAGCTCTTTACGCTCACAAGAATGTAGTCATAACGTTGCTTCGGTATCGAGATCAGTGACGAAAAACAGTTAAAATCCCCCGGCTTCGCGTAAAATTCCCCGAAAATCCCTTTTCTTACAAGCCCGTTTTGCTGCAAAGCTTCTACTGTTGCCTCTCTGGCAATGATATCAACCGCCGCTTTAGATTTAATAAGACAGCTGGCAATCCCCAGCCCCACTGAACCGCCGCCGTAAATCAGAACTTTCATAACACCCTGCAATTTAATAATGAATCAGTGGAAGATTACCTCCGAATATACCAAACCCCGCCCATATCTCAAGCTTATCTTTAGGGGACGGGCATCCAGCAGAACAGGCAAAAAACAATTATGAAAAATCTGAAAAATACGGTAAAATTCAAAAGATGTTCCAAACACTACACTACTTGAACAATGCTCCCATGAACTTGGTGCTAGCCCTTATAAATTATAAAAGAAGATATTTATGAAATTTTTTTTAGATCCGAACAAACCGATTGCGACGTGCATATCTGAAACATGTGATAACTGCACAGTTAGCAACGCCCTGCATTGCCATTTTACACTCAAAGATTTGATACACTTTCTGTTGATTGTCTTTCCTTCCTTTCTGTTAGGGGGAGCTGGAATCTGCCACGTAAATGGATGGATGTTGATTCCATGGCTGATTCTGATAATAGGATATTTTGGATTTATCGAAATCCGGGTAATGTGTTCCCATTGTCCTCATTATGCCGAAGAAGGAAGCTCATTAAAATGCTGGGCAAACTACGGCTCACCCAAAATCTGGAAATATCGTCCCGGCCCATTGACATTTTTGGAAAAGCTTATATTTTTTGCCGGTTTCATACTTGTCTGGGGATACCCTCTCATTTTCCTCATTGCCGACTTTCAATTCTTTCTGCTGGTGGTTTATCTTCTGACAACCGCTGGCTTTTTTATGACATTAAGGATGTTTCTTTGTTCTCAGTGTATGAATTTCGCATGTCCGCTGAATACGGTTAAAAGTGAAATCCGCAGAGATTTTTTCGAGCGCAATCCAGATATTGCCAAAGCATGGCCTACTGATGACGTGGTTAGTCCCTCGTAGTGGCAGCCTGCCCTATGGGCGAAGATCCCGGCATGGCCTGCCCCCTACATGTTATAGGCAGGGAGTCGTTGGTCGTTACCAGGTGGGTCAACCCGCAAAATTATTTTCCCGCAATCTAAAACTGTCATCCCGAGCGCAGCGAAGCAATCTGTTTGTCGTTACATTCAGCCCCCAAATTTATTCGGGGATTTTTTAGTCTGCTGCTGCGGCGGTCAATTCCATCTCGAAGAGAAGTTCCGGTCGGCATACATCGGCTATGATGGTC
>CAZDQP010000197.1:0-3837 GCA_964507485.1 uncultured Pirellulales bacterium
ACAATATAGTTGTAATATTAGGCGATCCTAACAAGCCTGATCCGTTGAAACCACTGTCCGTTTTTGATGATGATGATTTTTACACGATTGACCAGTTAAAAAACGCGTTAAGAGAGCTGAACAAATATCAAATCACATATCTCACCAGCCACGACAGCTTGTTTAGCGACCTGGTGAAGCTGAAACCGAAGACAGATTTTGTCTTAAATTTATGTGATGAGGGTTACAATAACGAACCTCGAAAAGAGCTTCATGTACCATCTATGCTGGAGGTGCTCGATTTTCCATATACAGGCGGCGGGCCGCAGTGTCTTGCTTTTTGCTACGACAAGTCGCTTGTGCGCGGAATTGCAATGGAGATGCAGATTCCGGTTCCGGATGCATTCTTCATCAAGCCGCAGGATGATATTTTCGAGCTGCAAATCGGCTTTCCGGTTATTGTGAAACCCAACTTCGGCGATTCCAGTTTTGGAATTACTCAGCGAAGCGTTGCAAATACTATCGAGGAGCTTGTCAACGCCATCTCGGAGATTAGAGAGAAATTCGGCTATGAAAAACCTATCCTCGTCGAGGAATTCCTCACGGGCAAAGACCTGACCTTAGGTATGATAGGAAATCCGTCTGAATCTTATACGGTTCTGCCCATAATCGAAGAAGACTACTCGGCGTTACCGCTGGAGCTGCCGAGGATATGCGGATATGAAGCCAAGTGGCAGCCGGACTCACCGTACTGGAACATCAAATCAATTCCTGCAAACCTGCCGGATGAGGCGGAGAAACTGATTATCGAATGTTGTCTGAAATTGTTTGAGAGGCTGGAATGCCGGGATTACGCCAGATTTGATTGGAGGCTTGATTCACAAGGCAATCCGAAATTGCTGGAAGTCAATCCCAATCCGGGCTGGTGCTGGGACGGCCATTTGGCAAAAATGGCAAAAATTGCAGGCTTGTCTTATACTCAAACATTAGGTGCGATCCTCCAGGCTGCTGAGGAGCGATTAAACATTCAAGCTGCTCCAGCGAAAAAGGTTGAAGACAAACCCGAACTTGTGGAAAGTAATAAAAAATAGAGTGTGCAATGCACCGCGATCAACCGAGGATTTCGTCAATCGGTTGCGGTTGCGCTGCTGGTTTCGTTCAACGTTATACGTTTAACGTGACGAGTTGGCGCAACCGTTAAACGAAATACACAATTAATTTTAAGCGGAGGGCTTAAAATGTACTGCCCAAAATGCGGAAAAGAAAACCAAGAAGACGCCAAATTCTGTAGTTTCTGCAATTACGAGCTGCCAGGAGTTTCGTCAGCCAGCAAAGAGATTACTGTCAAAACCAGCGGACTTGCTATCGCATCGTTTGTACTTGCCCTTTTAAGCTGCTTCTTTTTATATTTTGCAGGAATCATACGAGGACGAGATGAGACTTTTATTATTATATGGATTATTACGAGCCTGGCAGCTATTATCCTCGGCGCCGTCGGTCTCATCCAAATCGGATTAAGCGCCGGCAGAATAGTTGCTACAGGCTTTGCTGTAATCGGCACCTCGCTTCCATTTTTTGTTTTCCTGCTAATAATACTAATCGCGATTTTTTCAATGCCACCCAGAGCCTCTCGTATGATTTGCGGTTCAAATTTAGCTGGCATAGGCAAGGCGATGCTTATTTATGCCAACGACTATGAGGATGAATTTCCTCGTGCAGGCAGTCCAACCACCAAGTGGGGTTATACACCCAATTGGCAGGCCGGTGATCGACGGGCCGCTTTCAACCTACAGCCGGACGGTAGCGGTGGCCAGGCGAGTATTTCATCCAGCCTTTATCTTTTAGTAAAGTATGCCGAGGTCAAACCCAAGTCGTTCCTTTGTAATGGTGAACCCAAGACCAAAGAATTCATCCCAGCTAAATATGGTGTAAATAACAAAGAACTTATTGAACTTTGGGACTTCGGTCCCGAACCCTGGAAGCATTGTAGTTATTCCTATCATATACCGTATGGTCTTTACGCTTTGAACACGTCATGCGCACCTGGTTTAGCAGTGGCAGCCGATAGAAATCCATGGATCGATTCCCCTTATGCAAAAGCTAAAATATATCATTTCTTCATACCAGATATACCTCCTACGTTCACCGGCACGGCCGAGCAGGGTAAATATGGCAACTCTCCTTCTCACCATAATGATGGACAGCAGGTATTATTCATGGATATGCACGTAGATTTTGAGAAACGCCCCTTTTGTGGTATTGAGGATGATAACATTTATACATTTCTTCCTTCCGGTATTGGACACCCTCAGTTAGGCTTTCCGCCTGTGCCCTTTGACAGCCAGCCCGGCTCTAAAGAAGATTCGCTGCTGGTACATGACCCGCCAAAAACCGGAAAAAAATAGGGCAGGGACCGGCTTACCGAACGAAATCCAAAAAATACTTGTCTTGAAAATAAAAATGGGTATACTACGCATATTGATTTTTCAAGTAAGGTACAATGTTTGATAAGAAATGAGTTGACCAGGAGATAAATAAGTGAAAACAGAATTACTGGATGCTGTTGAAAGCAAGAGTCTGAAGAAAAATATACCGCATTTCGAGATAGGCGACATGGTGGATGTTCATTACAGCATCAAAGAAGGTGATAAAGAACGCGTACAGATATTCGGCGGCATCGTGATTGCCCGCAGAGGCCGGGGAATCAATGAGATGTTCACGGTGCGGCGGATTGTTGGAAACGAGGGCGTAGAACGAATCTTTCCTCTTCATTCGCCAAACATTATCGACATCAGGGCAATCCGAAGCGGCAAAACAAAACGGGCGAAACTGTATTACTTGCGCAAGCGAACCGGCAAAGCAGTCAGGCTGCCAAAGCGACACAGCGAACACACAGTCGCGAAATAAAATTAAATATCAAAAATAAAAAATCAAAATTTTGGAATCCCGACAAGTCGGGATGACTTCCTCAATTTTACATTTTGCTTTTTGATGTTTGATTTTCCTATCGTGCTTCGTATTTAGAATTTCGGATTTGTTTTAGATGGATATGCTGCTTAACCGGCGCAATCTATTAACGGACAAAAACCAGCTCGGCCAATGGGGCGAAAAACGCTGCGAAAGATTCCTCAAAAGAAAAGGCCTTAGAATCCTAACCCGTAATTTTTCCTGCAAGACCGGCGAGCTCGACCTTGTTATGGTCGATACCGATGGCTCTATCGTTTTTGTCGAGGTCAGGACCAGAGCCGATGAGAAATTCAGCTCGGTCGAGTCGTCCATCACATCCGCCAAAAAGGCCAGGCTGTTCAGGACGGCCCGTTTTTTTCTTGCAGTGCACGATATCGAGGACAGACCCTTTCGGTTTGATGTTGTTACGATAGTTCTTGGCCAGAAAGGCCGACCACAGATAAGATATTATGAAAATGCTTTTGTGCCATAGAAACATCGGAGATTTGCTGAGGCGAAATGGAACTGATTGATACACATTGTCATTTGACATTTGACGATTTAGTCCGTGACATTGATGCCATTTTAGCCCGCAGCATTGCTGTGGGTGTAACTGAGTGGATAACTGTCGGCACAGACCTGCAAGAATGTCAAAAAGCCATCGCCCTTGCCGAGCGATTTGAAGGCATGTACGCTGCTGTTGCAATTCATCCGCACGATGCCAAAACCGTAACTGCTGACACTATTCAGGAATTAAAAAAGCTGGCGCAGCATAAGAAGGTCGTCGCCATCGGCGAAACTGGCCTGGACTATCATTATAATTTTTCGCCGCGTGAAGAGCAAAAGAAAGTTTTCGCCGAACACCTGAAAATCGCTGCCGAATTGAGTATGCCTGTTATTATTCATTGCCGT
>CAZDQP010000198.1:0-3824 GCA_964507485.1 uncultured Pirellulales bacterium
CAGTGGATTACAATCTGTTATGATTGAAACGGACGAAAAATATGAAAAGTGGGACCTGGTCATCCAGCCGAAAAGGCGATGGTTTGACCTGCATCTGCGGGACCTTTGGCGCTACAGGGACCTGATATCTCTTTTCGTCAAGCGGGACTTTGTTACTTTTTATAAGCAAACCGTCCTTGGCCCGCTGTGGTATATTATTCAGCCGATTCTTGTCACCATAGTTTTCACTCTGATTTTCGGGAAGGTTGCGCGGATTCCAACAGATGGAGTTCCACCGTTCCTTTTTTATCTTGCGGGCAACGTTGCCTGGGGCTATTTTGCAAACTGCCTTAATCAGACGTCGAATACATTCGTGAAGAATGTAGGTATTTTCGGAAAGGTATACTTCCCACGGCTTACCGTTCCCGTTTCCATAGTTATTATCAATTTAGTGAAATTTGGCATACAGCTTATTCTGTTTCTTGGCTTTTACTTTTATTTTATTGCGGGTGGTTCTCCGGTTCGACCGACATTGTTTGTGCTATTGCTTCCTCTTTTAGTTTTTCAAATGGCGGTTCTAAGCTTGGGTTCGGGTATTTTAGTTTCTTCTCTTACCACGAAATATCGTGACCTGACTTACGTGATGAGTTTCGCAGTTCAGCTATGGATGTATGCCTCATCTGTGGTTATTCCAGCGTCGTCAATACCACAAAAATATCTGCCTGTTTATATGCTAAACCCGATGGCGTCGATTATAGAGATGTTTCGCTGGGCTTTTCTGGGCCGAGGAATTGTGGACCCTGTTTATGTGGGTATCAGCTGGGCAGTGACTTTAGCCGTTCTTTTTGGAGGGGTTACTCTATTCAGCAGGATTGAGAAGAGCTTTATGGATACGGTTTGAGTATGCCAGATACGGTCATAAAAGTTGAGGGCCTTTCCAAACAGTACCGCTACGGCGTGATTGGGCATGGTACTTTATATAAGGATTTGCAGAGCTGGTGGGCGCGTTTTCGCGGCAGGGAGGACCCGAACGTAAAGATTACCGAACATCTTGGGCCGGGGCTGGACGGCGAGCGATTCTGGGCGCTGCAGAATATTTCGTTTGAGGTTCAACAGGGTGAAGTACTCGGCCTTATTGGGCGTAACGGGGCGGGAAAATCGACGCTTTTGAAGATTCTCTCGCGAGTTACAAGCCCAACGAGAGGAGTGATTAAGATTAAAGGCAAGATTGCATCTCTGCTCGAAATAGGCACGGGCTTTCACCAGGAGCTAACGGGCCGCGAAAATATCTACCTTAACGGTGCTATTCTGGGGATGACGAAGGCCGAGACAAAAAGTAAGTTCGACGAGATAGTTGATTTTTCCGGCTTAGAAAAGTTCATCGATACTCCTGTAAAGCGTTATTCTTCCGGAATGTATGTCAGGCTGGCCTTTGCAGTAGCGGCGCATCTGGAGCCTGAAATTCTGCTCGTTGATGAGGTGCTGGCGGTTGGTGATGTTGAATTTCAGAAGAAATGTCTTGGCAAGATGGAGGATGTTGCAAAAGGCGGGCGAACCATACTGTTTGTAAGTCACAATATGGCGGCAATTCGTAATCTATGCCGGCGGACTATATTGCTTGATGAAGGTGAACTTATAATAGACTCAACTACGGACGAGGCGGTAGCACGTTATTTGGACAGGAGCCTGACTGAAGGCGCAATTGCCTCATCTGAGCAAATAGAGTCGCGGATGGAGGGGCAGGTTAATCGGAGCAACCCGTCAGTGCGTTTTCGCCGAATCGCGCTGCTCGATGCGGATGGTGTACCAAGAAATTCGTTTAATTCTGATGAGGACATCGTTGTTTCGATTATGTTTGAATGCTTAAGAGCGGTTAAAAATTTGCATGTTCTGGTAAGTGTGGTTGACGAAAACAACTTTCCTATACTTGCTACCCAGAGCGTGGACGACCCTGATATAACCACAAACTTTCATCGGCTGGAACCGGGTATTTATGATGCATTGTGTGTTTTGCCAGGCAATACTTTTGGAGGCAGGAAATTCTTTCTGACTGCTTGCCTGGTAAACCTCAAGACCGAGCACGTTACCGTCAAGAAAATTCTTGAATTCGAAGTAAAATTCCAGGGATATAACAATTTGTACGGAGATTCCGGAGGTGTTTTTTTCAGGCCTCAACTAAAGTGGACAATGCGGCCTACAAGTAGAGAGGAATTGACCAAACTTGCCGAATAAGGTAATCGTACATATTGGATTTATAAAAACTGCCACCACCACTCTTCAAGAGGCTCTATTCGCAAGGCATAGTCAAATAGAGTTCGTCGGGCGACATGATAAAAGTAATGACCAGCAGAAACATCTTTTTTCTGAATTGCATAAACTTGCAACTTTTGACTCTACTCAGTATGATGGGCAGATTCTAAAAGAAAAGTTTTATGCTCTTCGAATTTCTTCAGGGGGAAAAACAATAATTGTTTCCTACGAAGGCTTAACACATTTTTGGGCTACAGATAGAGGACTCGTGGCGAATAGAATAATGGACGTTTTCGGACCTTGTAAGATACTGGCGGTAATAAGGAACCAAAAAGATGTTATTAAATCGTTTTATAACAAGAACCAAAGAAGGACGTATTTGGTAATGCCCAGAAAGTATGACAATGTGACCTTTTCGAGATGGCTTGAATACAATCTCTTGCCGCAACACGTATCAACCCTTTGTTTGTCAACAGTTGAATATTATGAAACCATAAAATACTATGCTAACTTGTTCGGAAAGAATAATATAAAAATCCTGCTCTTTGAGGACTTTATCGAAGATAAAAAATCCTTTATTGAAGAATTGGCTGATTATTGTGGAGTAAGCAAGCAGGAATCTTGTGATTTAATGAAAGATGTAGTTGAAAATAAGGGTTTTACTAAAAGGGAAGTGTTTGAAGCGATATTTGGCGGTTTAACCAAAAAGGAAGCATTAGAAATGCCGTGGGCCGAATGGAAATCCTACATTTGCCTCAAAATATCTCCACGTATTTTTGGAAGATTCTTTAAGTGGGACGAAAAAGCAACGGGGGGCTTGTCTTTTGGTACAAAAGAAAAAGAAATTGTAGACTTGTATAAGGATGGCAACAAGAAATTATCGGAAGAATACGACCTGCCATTGGGAAAATATGGTTACCCCCTTCCTGATTCAGACCGAAAACCAATGGCAAATCGGTCGTTTGCCTGCCAGAGTTGAAGACTTCTGCATATCGTATGCAAAGTCAAAAATGCCATAATTTTTAGTCGTGATTGCTGCAAGCAAAGTTGGATGGCGGGAGTTTTTCTCAAATGTTTTGGGGTTTTGGATTAACAGTGCGATGATTCAAACGGAGTATAGCGCATGTTGAATGGAACGACAATTTTGATTACAGGAGGGACAGGTTCATTCGGCCAGGCATTTACGAAGAAGATACTTACCGGATACAAGCCGCGAAAAGTCATTATATATTCGAGGGATGAATATAAGCAGTATATGATGCGCAAGAAGTTTGCCGAATATGATGAGCGATTGAGGTTTTTTCTCGGTGATGTCAGGGACAAAAGCAGACTTTTGCGGGCATTTGACGGGGTGGATTATGTTGTTCATGCTGCGGCCCTCAAACAAGTTCCGGCTTTGGAATACAACCCGACTGAAGCTGTCAATACCAACGTGATGGGAGCGGACAATATAGTTGATGCCGCTATAGACCGGGATGTTGAAAAGGTTATAGCGCTTTCAACGGACAAGGCCGTGAACCCGATAAATCTGTACGGCGCAACGAAACTGGTTGCAGAAAAGATATTCATTGCCGCGAACGCTTATGGTGGAGGGA
>CAZDQP010000199.1:0-3746 GCA_964507485.1 uncultured Pirellulales bacterium
AAATCAATCGGCCTTGATAGCCTTATGAATCTGGCCGGCTTGAATAGTTTCTCTACCGATCAGAAAGCAATGGATGAAAGAATCAAAGAAGTTCTAAACAAAAATAATATTACCATAGGCAGAGAATATCATGGCAGAAATAAATCAAGATAACTTGAATAAAATTCATAAATATTGGTGTGCAGCTAATTATCTTTCCGTAGGCCAAATTTATCTTTGTAATAATCCCCTTCTTCGAGAGCCACTTAAAGTGGAACACATAAAACCACGCTTACTTGGGCACTGGGGGACATCACCGGGACTCAATCTCATTTATGTTCACCTTAACCGGTTAATCAAAGAAAAGGATGCCAACGTGATTTATATAACAGGCCCTGGGCACGGAGGCCCAGCGCTTATTGCCAACACATATCTTGAAGGAACTTATTCAGAAATTTATCCTGAGATTCCACAAAACGTGGAAGGTATGCGTCGGTTATTTCGCCAGTTCTCATTTCCTGGAGGGGTGCCCAGCCACGTCAGTCCACAAACGCCCGGTTCAATCCACGAAGGCGGTGAGCTGGGTTACTCTCTTGTCCACGCCTACGGGGCTGCTTTTGATAATCCGGACTTGCTGGTGGCCTGTGTCGTAGGCGATGGTGAAGCCGAGACGGGTCCGCTCGCAGGCGGCTGGAAATCAAATATGTTCCTGAACCCGGCACGTGATGGCGCGGTACTACCAATTTTGCATCTTAATGGCTATAAAATCTCAGGCCCGACCGTCCTCGGGCGAAAAAACGATGAAGAGCTGAATCATCTGTTCACAGGCTTTGGGTACAATCCATACTTTGTCGAAGGTAACGCCCCTCCGCTTGTTCATCAAGCTCTGGCTAAGACCCTAGATAAAGTTTATGCAGATATTCAAGCCATCCAAAAAAATGCCCGTGTAAAAGGCTTTTTAAAACGCCCAGTATGGCCAATGATTATCCTGCGTACCCCAAAGGGATGGACCGGTCCTAAAGTGGTCGATGGTTTACCGGTAGAGGGAACATTTCGAGCGCATCAGGTTCCTCTGGCGACTGTTCGAGAAAATCCTGAGCATTTGAAAATGCTGGAAGCGTGGATGCACAGCTATAAGCCGGAAGAGTTATTCGACAAAAACGGCAAATTGATTCCGGAATTGGCTGAGCTTGCACCCAAAGGTGACCGACGCATGGGTGCCAATCCGAATGCCAATGGCGGCAAGCTGCTGGTAGAACTCGATTTGCCCGACTTTACAAATTACGCTGCGGACGTCAAAAAACCTGGTGCAGAACTCGGTGAAGCAACACGCCAACTTGGAAAATTTTTGCGAGATGTATTTAAGAAAAACGAAAAGAATAAGAACTTTCGAATCTTCTGCCCGGATGAAACAGAGTCTAACCGTCTTGGCAACGTTTTTGAAGTAACCAATCGCTGTTTTGTCGGTGAAATTATTGAAACAGACGACCATCTATCACCGGAAGGTCGTGTTATGGAAGTGCTGAGCGAGCATTGCTGCCAAGGATGGCTTGAAGGTTATCTGCTGACCGGTCGACACGGGTTGTTTCCGTGTTATGAGGCTTTTGTTACTATCGTCGATTCCATGGTCAATCAGCACGGCAAATGGCTCAAGACATGCCGCGAACTACCTTGGCGTAAGCCAATTGCTTCGCTGAATTACCTTCTTACATCTCATGCATGGCGGCAAGACCATAACGGCTACAGCCACCAGGGACCGGGTTTCATCAACACTGTTCTACACAAAAAAAGCTCGGTCGCTCGTATTTACTTGCCACCTGATGCCAATTGCCTTCTTTCCATTATGGACCACTGCCTGCGAAGCCGTGATTACATCAACCTTATTGTCTCAGGCAAGCAGCCCGAACTCCAATGGCTTGATATGGAATCTGCCAAAGAGCACTGTGCGCGGGGCGCCTCCATCTGGCAGTGGGCAAGTAGTGACCATAGCGATCAGACCGATGTTGTACTTGCTTGTGCAGGTGATGTGCCGACTCTGGAAACAATCGCTGCAGCTTGGTTGCTGCGTAAGAACATACCACAACTGCAACTGCGTGTAGTAAACGTTGTCGATCTCATGTCCCTGCTGCCGCACAGTGATCACCCCCATGGTATGGATGAATCCTCATTTGCCGGTCTATTCACACGGACGGCACCGGTAATATTCGCCTTCCACGGTTATCCCCGTGTAATCCATGAATTGGTTTACCAGCGCCCCAATGACGAGCGTTTTCATGTTCATGGCTACATCGAGGAGGGTACAACCACAACACCATTTGATATGGTCGTTTGTAATGGAATGAGCCGATACCATCTGGCTATTGATGCACTACAGCGTGTACCTCGGTTACGTTCACGGTCAGCTAATTTGATCCAGGAATTCAACAATAAGTTAATTGAACATGCTGTCTATGTCCGGCAGCATGGCGAAGATATGCCGGAAATAAAAAACTGGCGATGGGGCCAATAACAATTCCTGAGATTCAAAGCCCGACAGATTTAAAAGGGAAATCATGGAAGATATATTTAAGGCTTACGATATAAGAGGTTCGTATCCCGATGAATTAGATGAATCGATAGCGTGGAAAATAGGAGCCGCCTTTGTCAGTTTATTAAATGCCCATAACATTGTTGTCGGCCGCGATATGCGGCTCTCTTCCCCCACCCTTGCCAACGCCTTTATAAAAGGAGCGATTGGCTCAGGAGCCGTACTGACAGATATTGGCATGACCACGACCCCGATGCTGTACTACGCTATAATAGATGGGAACTTTGGCGGAGGGGCCATGATTACCGCTTCGCATTTACCCGCCAGGACTAACGGGTTCAAGCTCTGCCAGAAAAACGCAGTTCCATTAAGTGGGGCGAATGAATTGCCCGCTCTGGAGAAATTGGTCAGGAAAATGGGAACTGAGAGGCAAACGAATGTTCCAGCAGGTCTTTACCATGAACTAAACTTTTTAAGCCGGTACATTGCCAAATTAAGCAGCTTTGTTCATGACCCAAAGCCATTGAAAATAGTAGTTGATGCAGGAAACGGCATGGCTGGCCAGGAGGTCCTCGCCCTGTTTAAGATGTTCCCGACATGGGACTTAATCCCAATGTACATGGAACCTGACGGCCGATTTCCCCATCACGTTGCTAATCCTTTGATAGCTTCTACCACCACCGATTTACAGAAAAGGGTTTTGAGAGAACAAGCTGACATCGGTGTAGCATTTGATGGGGATGCCGACCGCTGTGGTTTTATAGATGAGAAAGGCAAAAGGATCTCCGAAGATTTGGTGACAGCACTTATCGCAGAGTCTTTTCTGACAAAAAATCCAGGTGCAACTATTCTCTATGACCTTCGGTCAAGCCGAGTTGTACCTGAAACCATAAGACGGCTGGGAGGAAAGCCGGTACGCTGCCGGGTGGGACATGCTTTTATCAAGGAACAAATGAGAAAAGAAAATGCAATCTTTGCCGGTGAGCTTTCAGGGCATTATTACTACAGAGATATGGGATTCACTGACAACGCTGTATTCACAATGATTTGGATGCTGAATTTCCTGGCTTCAAAGGACTCGCCTCTTTCGGCTTCGGTCGAACCACTCAGAAAGTACTTTTCAACAGGTGAAATTAATCTGAAGGTGCATGATAAGGAATCCATTTTCAATGAGCTTGAAAAACTCTATTCGGACGCAGACATCGGTCACCTTGACGGCTTGACCGTACAATACAAATCG
>CAZDQP010000200.1:0-3716 GCA_964507485.1 uncultured Pirellulales bacterium
ATGTGTCGTAACGATTATAACAGCTTTCAAATAAAGCAGTTAAGCGATAAACACGGACGCTTTGTTATTTTTTATTTTTTCTTCCTTATCAGTGCCAAAGAGCCTATTGCCAGCAGGCAGGCAGTTGTCGGTTCTGGGACGATGGTCAGGACAGTGACACCGAATTGTTGAAGTCCGCTGTAAGAGCCGCCCCATACCATACTGTGCTGGCCTGACGACCATGTATCGTGCAGAAGAACAGAATTTGTAGCTGAGTTGTAGCCATAGCCGTACATACTGTGTCCTTCGACATGAATCAACACACCTCTGCCGGCGTCGATTTCGGCTTTGTACTGCTCATAAGTAAAACCTGCTGAAATTTCGTTGTAGCCGTAGATATACTGACTGTAAAGTATCGTGGTATCGTAGCCGGCGTAATCTATATATTCGCCTATGCCGTACATACCGTCACTGTTGTAATAGTCCGGCCCATAAGAATAAAGGTCGCTTGCGGTCAGAGGACTGTTGTCGGAATAGAACCAAAAACTTGTCTGGCCGTTTGAATTTCCGTAGGCATCCTGGCTTGTTCCCATAAAGTCGGCCAGACAGTTAAAACTGTGCCACGGTTCAGCAGCGTCATCACCGCTGAGGCCATATCCGTCGCTGGGACTTAAGCCGCTGTAAAAGTCGCTGATATGACCGCTGCTCGCAATGGCGTCGTTTGCCAGGTAAGGGCCGGTGCCATAAGTGCTGTTTTCGGCGTTTCCGCCCGGCACAAGGTTGCTGTACCCCATGACGTCATAATAGCCGATGAGCATACCGGCGGATGTGGGAGAGCATCCATACCACCAGTCATAGTCGCCCGGGCCGGATAAGGTCTTAATTGTTCCTTGCTTGTAAACCGCGAGGCCCAGCTCATCTATAATGCTGTCTGGTACAACCAGACCTGCCTGAGCGGCTGCTGCCGATACTAAGACTGCGACTGCGTATAACCTTAATAACTTCTTCATTTGTTTTTCTCCTTTCTCAAATGCGACAGAGTTAAGGATTATCTCTGCCAAGCTATATTCAGATTTTTATCTTTATACTACTATTTTTTCTTTCCAATAAAAGCTAATGAACCAATTGTTAGCAGGCAGATTGTCGCCGGTTCGGGAGTAATTACGAATGCCAAATCAATCGAGTCGGGGTATCTTGGGTCAATCTCCGGATAAATCAATTCTCCACCGCCAGTGGCGGTCATCCACACAGCGTCATCCATAAAATGAGAACTAATCGAAGTTTTCCAGCCTATTTCGTAATCAGTTGGTTGAGAGAGCATTTGGATTCCCAGCCAATAGATAATTCCCTTCTCTTGTATAAACGGGTTGACGATAGAATCGATATTCACCTGAAAGTAATCTGTGTGGTCGTTCGGTATAGCATCTCCGGTAGCGGGGTCGAACCAGCCTTGGGAGCCTGTTCCTGCATAATCGCCTTCATATTGCCCGTCTTCAAATGTTTGTTCCCACAGCAGATCGCCTGGATGGCTGGGGATTTCATCCTGAGCAGGAATATCGGCAAAAATAACGACATTAAAAGTAGGTCCAACGAAATTTTCCGGCGGAACAAAGCCACCTTTAAATGAGACCCAAAAGTGGATATCATTCACGGGGCCGCTTTCGGAACACTGCCAATCGTCCGCAAGCGCGATGCCATTGCTGAAAGAAACATCCCAGCCATAAGGGTCTGGCAACTGTGGATAATGCATCTTGTATGGCATATTTGAATCCCAATGAGCATTTGCCACACCACTGGTTGCCAAAATCATAGCTACTACAGAACAAATTGTAATCAGTTTTTTCATTTTAGTTACTCCTTTCACTATTTAATTAATATTGTTTATTATTGCTTTTTCTGCGAATCAGGCCCAAAGCGCCAAGGCTGAGCAGACAAATCGTTGTCGGCTCGGGGATTGGTTCAGTACAATTTATAGCCGAGGCACTGTCGTCGCAAACCGGCGGGGGAGGACAGTAGCAGGAGCTTTGATAGTCATCATAATAATCATCATCGTAGCAATCGTGAGGTAAAGATTGGATATGAATTCCTACCCGAAGACTTTGCAGATAGGAACTGCCGCCATTTGCAATTTCAAGAATTACATCATCGATGGTTTTGTTGTAATCGAGCGTGAAAATGAGCATAAGCCATTCGTCGGGATTTATGCCGTTGTGTGAGACTGGCGAATCGGAATCGGCGCTGTATTCCGGGGTTTTGTCGAACTTCGGGTTGAGTTCCTCACCTCCGGGCAGAGATTTAGGGTTTGCGTTTTTGCTGAAATTGACGCCCGGACCTTCAATGATTGAAACGTAGTTGAAGTTCAATGTGCTATCGCCGGGGCGGGAGTCAAAATAGATGTCGGTTATCGACGAGGTTGTGGTACTGTTGTTGTTAAAGGTAAAGCCGACTTTCTGCCTGCCGTGACTGTTCAGGCCTTCATCGCTGAGTGTTATAGTGAAGTTAAGCCTTGGGTCGTTTTCATAAGTCGGGTTGTTAAAGATATCGAAATTATAAATTATATTGGCATAAGTCAGAGTATTCAAGGCGAGAACGGCCAACAATACGAAAATGCTGTTCTTCAAACTTCTTCTGCTTCTCATCATTTTTTCTTCTCCAAAATAAGGCAAGGTTTACGTCCGACCCTGCCGGGTTATTAGATTCCTTTATTTTTTCCTGCGAATTGTGCTCAAAGCGCCGAGGCCGAGCAGGCAAATAGTTGCCGGCTCGGGAATTCCTTCATACATCAGGTTATCGACCGCAGGATAATCTCCTGTGATTGTAACACCCCAGATAGGAGTCTGGCTTTCAATACCCAAAAAGAACCAATTTGACCAATATGATGGAAATGGAAACAAGCTCCGCTGTGTAACCGATTCAATCACAGAGCCACTCGAATCAAGAGCAGATAATTCAACCGGGTATTCCAGATATCCTCGTGTCCATGCACCCACACGAAACATCCCCGAATTGAAAGTAAATGTCGCGCTGCTTGACGATCCGAGGTTCAATCCGAGATAAGCACTGCCCGAAGGCACATCTTCCGCACTATAAAGTTCATATCCCCAGCATAACGTACCCTGAGCGAAATCGCCAATTTTAACGGCCTCGCTACTGCCCGGTGTAAGCGGATTAGGATTTGGCTGTGTGAGTGAAAAATCCCCATTGAACAAATAGTCATTCCTTACCACATAATGAGGGTTATAAAAGGGGTTTACTTCAGTAAAAACCACATTGGCTAACCCCTCGAAATCTTCGACTTTGGCTGCAGGACCAAAGTTCTCCGGCCTGATAGGGATGCCGGAAACTGGTGAGACTATAATTATAAGTGCCAGAACGGTCATTGTTAATGCAGATAAGTTCAAAATTTGTGAGTCCTTGCCAATTGTAATTAATATTTTCATATTGCTCTCCCTTTCCTTGCTACCATTTTTTTCTTCCTAATCAGGCCCAAAGCGCCGAGGCCGAGCAGGCAAATAGTTGCCGGCCTGTCCATCGCAGCTTTAGCGAAGATGGAAGTAGTTGAAAATTTTTTCATAATCTACCGTTTTCTATTTTTCAATCTGAGCAGCCCCGTGCCCAAGACCACTAAAAATGCGGAGGCGGGTTCCGGGATTATCGTAATTATGGGTATGCCGGCGGTTTTCTTGTCAACGAGGGCCATGTAAGCGGCTGCTGCCGACCGGGTATCTGTGCCGTTT
>CAZDQP010000201.1:0-3703 GCA_964507485.1 uncultured Pirellulales bacterium
TAAATTAGTTTGTGCTGTATATTTTTCCTCTGTTCTTCCGTAACCGGCTGGAAAGGACTGGGCCAATCTTTCTTTTCACCTGACTTGAAAACGGTTGGCTGAATACCAAGCTTTTCCTCCAATAATTCTTGGAGAACAAAATGGCCTGCAATAACACCAATTGAGCCGGTAATCGCCGTTGGCTCAGCTACGATTTTATTGCATCCGACCGACACATAATAACCGCCTGAGGCGGCAACGCCTTCCATAAAAGCCACGACAGGTTTATCTTTTTCTTTACGGTACTTGCGGATTTCATTGCAGATTTGGTCGCTACCCGAAATTGTTCCACCTGGAGAGTTTACGCGAAGAATCAGTCCTTTTACCCGCTTATCGCGCCGAGCTGATTTTATCTGCTTGTATATATCCTGAGCTAGCTCGCTGTCTATTATGCCCTGCACCGATATTACCGCGATTTTATTCGTTCGAGGCCCGGATTGTATGACGTCTTCATCGAAGGTGCCTTTTTGCCCTGTTGCGAAAACCGCAACCATGCCAATCAGCATTAAAACCAGAGCGATGTTTGCCAATACTGAAAAGCTAAGTATAATGCCCCAGAAGATTTTCCAGCCGAGTCCTTTTTTGGGCGTTTTTGCTATTTGTGATGTGCTTTGTGTCCAGTTGGGAATTGGCTCGGAAGGTTGGGGCTGCAGCGGTTCAGTATGATTGTTATTCTGCTCAAAATCCATAATAATCCCTTTCTAAAAGTTTAATGCTCCAGTGTAGACCAAACAAGTTCTGCTGTCAATAGGTTGAAGCTTGACATCGGCAATTTTGCCCCTAAAATCACGGCTTATGAGTGATTCCGTAAAACGGAAGAAAAAGAAGAAACACAATCCTCTTATGGATTTGCTGACCTATCTTGCATTGCGAGTTCTTGTGATATTTCTTTATTTGTTCGATGTTGAGACCAATCTGAATACTACTTGTTATCTCGGACGATTATTATGGAAGCACTATCATCGCGGCCGCAAACGTGCTTTGGACAATCTTCGTGCCAGTTTCCCAGATAAAGAGGAACAATGGATTTGGGAAACAGGCCGGCGAAGCTTTGAGCATATTGCAATGCTGGCAATTGATGTTCTGTTTACGCCTCGATTAGTGAAAAAATATAACTGGCGGAACTACTCACGGTATAAGAATGTTGAAAGAGCCAAATGGCTGATGCAGCAAGGTGGTGGTCTGTTGATGGTTACCGGCCATTACAGTAATTTTGAAATTATGGGTTATTTGCTGGGGTTATTCGGTTTCAATATTTACAGTATTGCCCGTCCGTTAGACAACAAGCTGATTAACAAGTACCTGTATGAAGTTCGCCGGCGGGCCGGACAAAAGATAATCGACAAAAAAGGTGCTGCTAAGCTGATGGGAGAAACTGCTTCAGCCGGCGCAACTTTGTGTTTTATTGCCGACCAGGATGCCGGCAAAAAAGGAATTTTTGTGGACTTCTTCGGCCGAAAGGCCAGCACTTACAAAAGTATAGGATTAATTGCTATCACAAATAATATACCCATAGGTGTAGGCTACAGCAGAAGAGTTGGTAATCGATTCTATTTTGAAATGGGAGTTAATCGCATTATTTTCCCGGAGGAGTGGGCTGATAAGGAAGACCCACTTGAATGGATTACAACGGAATACACTAAGGCGATAGAAAAATTCGTTCGGGAAGACCCGAGCCAGTACTGGTGGTTGCATAGAAGATGGAAGCATCAGCCGAAAGAGGTTTCTTTAGATAAAACCAATTCTAAGAACCGCGACAAGAAATAATGAACCCAAAAATTCTACTTGTAAATCCGCCGATTTACGATTTCGCCGCTTATGATTTTTGGTTGAAACCCTACGGTCTTCTGAGTATAGCCGGATACTTGCGAGGCGGTGCCGAATTTGTTCTTTTCGATTATCTTAACCGCCTACATCCGTTTGTAGCTGGACGTAAAGAGATACAATCAGACAAGTGGAAACGCGGTCGATTCTACTGCAAAAAAGTTACAAGCCCCCCCTGCTTAGAACAAATCCCGAGGTCTTTTCGGCGATTCGGCCTGCCGCGAAGTATGTTTCAGAACTTCCTGACAGAACAACAGCCGTGTGATTTTGTATTTGTTCAAACAATGATGACCTATTGGTATAAGGGTGTTTGGGAAGTGATAGAGGATATACGCAGGTTTTGGCCGAAAGCAAAAATTATATTAGGTGGCAACTACGTTACACTCTGCTGTAGTCACGCACAACAATTAGGAGCAGATTTTTTAGTGCGGGATGCCGATTTGCAGCCGCTGTGGGAATATTTAAACATCGCGCCGGACTTGAAACAAGCGGCATTGTGGGAAGCATACGAAAAATTAGATGTTGGAGTTTTAAAGCTATCGGATGGATGCCCTTTTAGCTGCACATACTGCTCGGTGCCGAAGATTTACAGCAAATTCAAGGTACGGCCGCCGGAACGTTCGCTGGCTGAGTTGCAGTTTCTGGTAGAGTGTGGAGTTGAGAATATTGCCTTTTACGATGATGCTTTGCTTTTCGAGGCAGAGAAGGTCCTGATACCTTTCTTAGATAAAGTGTTGAAATGCGAGATAAAAGTGAATTTCCATACACCCAATGCCATTAATGCACGTTTTATCACGAGCGAATTGGCCGAACTAATGGTGCGAGCTGGGTTTAAAACCTTCTATTTAGGATTTGAAAGTGTTTCTTTGCAATGGCAGCAACGTACCGGCTCAAAAATTTCTTCTGGTGAACTTGAGCAGGCAGTTAAACATCTCATCAGTGCGGGAGCGGAGCCGGCAAATATTACTGCGTATCAAATTCTCGGGCATCCGCATGGAGACATTCAGGAGTTGGAGAAATCGATGCGTTTTACGAACAGCCTGGGAATTCGCGGGATGCTGGCGGACTTCTCGCCGATACTCGGAACACCTGACGGCGAATACTGTAGCAGATGGGTGGATATGAATGAGCCGCTGTTTCATAACAAAACCGCTTTTACGATTATTCAGCTTGGTTTCGACGAATCAAACCGCCTCAAAGACCTGCAGCGAAAACTAAATAGAGAGTTACCATAAACGCAAATATATAAGGACGGTTGGTACTGGTCTTTGTGGGATACACCCAACATTGCTTTTCTGTCCGAAAGTCGTATACTATTTTTTTGTATTTGGACGGATAAATTATATGCCGACTATCTTAATCATAGGAATTATTATTTCAGCAGGATTTATCTGTGGGGGAATAGCCACAAAAGTAAAACTGCCTCGAGTTACCGGCTATATTATAGCTGGGGTACTGCTCAACCCTGATCTAATTAATCTTATACCCAAAGACTTCACTAAACACACAGACATAGTAACAAATATTGCACTCAGTTTTATTACTTTTTCGGTCGGAGGAACCCTGCTGTACTCACACATTAAAAAACTGGGAAAAGGGATACTCTACATCACACTATTCGAAGCCGAGTTTGCGTTTTTAGCGGTCGTTGCAGGAATGATGGTGATAACTCCCTTGTTTATCAATGATGCCAACGCCACATGGCTCACGACTTTTATTCCAATAAGTTTATTAATAGGTTGTCTGGCATCGCCTACGGACCCTTCGGCTACCCTGGCCGTCGTTCATGAATACAAGGCCAAAGGAAAAGTGACCTCGACAATAATGGGTATTGCTGCCC
>CAZDQP010000202.1:0-3682 GCA_964507485.1 uncultured Pirellulales bacterium
ACCTCGGGCTGACCAAGGAAAGGGTGCGCCAGCTCGAGCTGATAGCCCTGCAGAAATTGAGGAACTCGCTGAGCATCAAAGAATTCGAACTGCTGACCGGCTGAATTTCGGCCGAGGGCTTGTCGAAAATCCACTTTTGGCGGGGTAAAATTGGGTTCGTTTGGGTTCGAATTGGGTTCGTTTCGGCATCGCGGTACATTTCATATTCCTTTGCTGCATAAGTGGTTAAGTTGATTTTGCATATCTAAAATTGGGTTCGTTTTGCATAATTTGTTATTTTTGATTGATTGGACTTCGCTCAAACGCACCTAGGGCACAGGCTGCCGGGGGGCTTTGGTAATATGAACTTGTCAAAGACGTTTCGAGGACGGACCATTGCCGCCTCTATAATTGGACGAACCTACGCGTTTGATGCTAAAAATGGAACATTCTTTGAGGAGTAAAACTTTATAACTCATTACACAGAAAGGGATAAAAAAATTTTGTGATTTGGGTGTTTTAGGTGCGCAACTACCTGCGCATTTGATTGAAATGGAGGGATTAAACGCTATGCAACAAAATTTCCCAAAAAACTTGCTTATTTGTTGGTAAAAGAGGATAATTGCAAATCGCATCAATGAGAGGAAAAACAGCCGGGGTGTTATATTCTTGTAATAGAAACATCTAATCAATAGTTTGGCAAAGGAGACAAAATGGAAAACCGGAGAAGCAAGCGGAGTGATTTTATTGTATATATTCTTGTTATTTTAATATTTGTTCTCATTGCGGCTGAACTGTGGTTGATTGTCTTCTGGCTGCCCGGCACATGGTATCAGAGGCTCAATGCAGTTTTAGCCGTCGTTGGTGCCTACGGCCTCGCGATTGGATTTTTCTCAAAGAGTGAAGCGGTCTCAGAATTTCGTGGTACCTTAAAATATCTTACTTCGCCAAACGTCGTTGAGTATTTAGCGGGGAATTTTGAATTCCTAATCTATCCTCCACTTTTTGCGGTAGTTGCATTATCCAAACGCAAGACCAGCGATTGTCCTATAGTGCTAAGTCTGCTGGGCACTATTTTGTGTCTTGTCTTATCCCCATTTCTGTTTGTCTACGTTATCTTCCATCTTTTTATTATCATGCCCCTTACTTACATCCCCACAGTTCTTGTATCATCAATAGTAGCAGTTATAGTTTACTCTGCAGAGGATATTACGGTCTCAACAACTACCAAGAAGGTATCGATCAAGAACATTGTTGAAAAAGATCAAATAGCTACCAAGGGTTTCCTAATCGGTATCCCTGGAATTGTTCTATCTCTTTTGGGTAATATCACTGCACTTTTAATCAGTGGTTAAGCAACGGACAATTCGACTGTGCTGGAGGCTGCAATGAGGAACAAAGCGGGAAAAAGGGTTGCAGAATTGTTTGGGGTTCTGTCGATTATTTTAATATGTCTTATATAGAGGCGATACTGGCGCTGTTTGCGATTGTTGACCCGATAGGTAATATACCCATATTGCTTCATATTTCGGAGCACACGCCGCAGGGTCAAAGTCAAAAGGCCTTCAACACGGCGATAGGGGTGGGCGTGACTATACTTTTAGTGTTTTCGTTTGCCGGCAACTGGATATTGGGCAATGTTTTTCATATTCAACTGGCAGACCTTCAGCTTGCGGGCGGGATATTGCTGCTGATTATAGCGATTGACCATCTGGTGTTCGGGTCACTGCGGCGGTCGGTGATGGTCGAGGGGACATTAAGCCCGTACGAGATAGGTTGTGTGCCGCTGGCCTGTCCGCTTCTTGCAGGTCCCGGCGCTATGGTGACGAGTCTTACAACGCTGGAGAGCTCCGGCTGGACGAAGGCGGTGGCAGCGATAGCGGTCGTCTTCGGGGCACTTTGGCTTATAATGCGATTTATCGGGCCGATACATAAATTTCTCGGCAGAATGGTCAGCATAGTATTTTCAAAAGTGATGTGCCTGTTTATTGCTGCGATTGGAATTCATATGATAATGTCGGGCCTGCAGTATTACTTCGCCGCGAGCAAGTGACATACCGGGGGTGGCGGAACTAAAAGCCGAACCGGTCTTTGAAGGTGGTTTTGAAGTCGTAGACATCATTGAAGTCATTGATGGAGTCGGTCGGCTGAGCACTCATCCAGCCGTGCTTTATCATCAGGTAGACGATTTCTCCGAAATCGTGCGTTGTTTTTATGTTCCAGGAGCTCAAAACGAGCATTGCGAGTCTTCCCCATTTTTCGAGCGCCAATTTTCTCAATCCATCGCAAAGCGTCTGTCCGGTTATATGGTTCGGCTCGGTCGTGGTTTTTTTAGCGACGTAGCCGAGTCCTTCGTAGAGGAATTTAAGCGCCCGGGGGTTGAATCGGCCGTCCTCCCTGGCAATTTCTTCGAGTTTTTTTTTCATTTTAGCCATTGGTAGTAAACTCAACTAACTTTTTGTCCGGGTTTTGCGCCGGCGTCAACTGACAGCATAAAGATATCTTTTCCGCCGGTACCTGCGGCGAGAATCATCCCTTCGGAGAGGCCGAATTTCATTTTACGCGGCTGCAGGTTCGCTACACAAACGACCAGCTTGTCAGCGAGCTGTTCGGACTGGTATGCCTGTGCGATGCCGGCGAAGACGGTTTTTGTTATGCCGCAGATATCCAGCTCGAGGCGCAGGAGTTTATCGGCGCCGGCGACCTTTTCAGCTTTTGCGATTTTTGCGATTCGCAGGTCAATTTTTGCGAAATCGTCGATGGTACACTGCGGCTTAATCGGTTCGGCCGGGGCCGCGGCCGAAGCCTGCGGACTTTTGGTTTCTTTGCTTTCTTCTATCATTGCATTCACCTGTTCTATATCTACTCTTTCAACTAATCTTTGGAAATTATTTATTTTATGATTTTCCAATACCGTTTCGACGTCTGCGAATTTCAGGTCGCCGGTATTGAGAAGATTCTGCACCTTTTTGGCATAATGGGGGAGGATGGGTTTTAGGTAAATCGTCAGGATTTTGGCGGCGTTTATTATAGCGGTAAGGGTTGTTTGTGTTTTTTCGAGGTCGGTTTTTACGGTCGTCCAGGGCTGGTTCTGTTCGACGTATCGGTTTGCCTCATCGGCCAGGGCGGAAATTGTTCGGACAACGGCGGCGTAGTTGAGGTTTTCGTAGTTTTCTTTGATTTGCGCATTGGCGGCGGAGAGCTTATTTATTAATTGCCTGCCTTCGTCGTCTAAGTTGCCGAGTTTGCCGTCGAATTTCTTTGTAATCATCGGGACGGATCGTGAAGCGAGGTTAGCAAGCTTGCCGACGAGGTTGGAGTTGATTTTGTTTATGAAATCTTCCGTGCTCAGGTCTATATCCTCGATGCCTCCGGTCAGCTTGCTCGCGTAATAGTACCTGAGGTATTCGGGGTTTAAGTGCTTTAGGTAAGTGCCTGCATTGATGAAAGTCCCTCGTGACTTGCTCATCTTTTCGCCATTTATTGTAAGGAAGCCGTGTATGAAAAGCTTGTTGGCGGTTTTGAAGCCGGCGCCGATAAGCATCGCGGGCCAGAAGAGGGCGTGAAAATACGTGATGTCCTTGCCGATGAAGTGATACAGCTCGTATTCATCGCTGTTCCAGAGGGTGTCGAAGTCCAGGGAGTTTTTGTCGCAGTAGTTTTTTGCCGAGGCCATATATCCGATGGGGGCATCCAGCCAGAC
>CAZDQP010000203.1:0-3653 GCA_964507485.1 uncultured Pirellulales bacterium
CTTGAAAACCGTTTTACCCGTTCGGGTAACGGGGGTTCGAATCCCTCCTGCTCCGTTATGAGCTCCGCGAATAACGGAGCTGAGCAACACAACTGCTTGTGTTTCGCGGGGATTCGAAGGGTTTGCGATGTCCGAAGGACCGTCAAACCCCTGGCCCGAAGGGGAATCCCTCCTGCTACGTTAGCTTTTTGTGGTATAAAATCGCTCTGTCTTATCTCTACTCGTACATATCCGGCAAAATCTCCGGATATAGCTGCCCGGTCGGACTTATCTTAAAAACGTAAACAAGCCCCTTCCTCAACCTGGAGTACACAACGTTGCCGTAAACCGCCTTGATATCGTGTTCCCTTAGCTGCTCCGGATTACTCGTCAGCTCCCAGATGTTCGTCCAGAACAGCTCCCTCTTCTTCTCCGGCAGCAGCGCCAGCAGCCCTTTATATCTTTTAGGTTCTTTGCCCGGCTCCTCTATTATCATACCCTTCTCCGGCGCGGTATTTTCACCATACACCCTCCGCCAAAGATACAGCGCCTTTTCCTTCCCGTCCATCACCATCTTGTCGCCGAATTTCACGATTAGCGCATCGAAGTGAACTATGTCACCCTCGACCGTGCAGTTTTTTTCGAGCACCTTTTTAAGCTTGTCCCCTCTCGCGGTCTCAACAAACCTCACAGTTGTATACAGCTTCCCGTCACGATTTTCCTGCGAAATTACCTTCGCATAACCGATTTGCTCTTCGAGCGTAAGGTTCGTTATCGCCTGCTTAAGCTGCTTGTTTTCGGTCAAAAGCTCGCGTATGGTAGCGGCCCCGTAAAACCACCCGTGCCCTATATACACCACCGCCGCAAAACACACAACACCCGCCATATATAAAACAGCTTTCCTCATTTTAGACTTTTCGGCCATCTGCGTGTCCCTTTCGGTGTTGGGCTGACTATTCATCGCCTTTATCTTCTGGAATAATATACCGGCTGCTTCAAAAACAGGTAATACAACTTCCCCTCCTGATATGTTTGCCCTGCAAGTTCCCCGGCCGCATCCCCCACACCGATATACACGTCGCATCGGCCTGGCGCGCGGATTGCACCACCCGTATCCTGGTCGAGCATAAACCCGTCATAAGGACGAAGAGCAATACTGCCGCAATCATTCCACGGCAGGGTAGTAGATACAAAAGTCAGACACCCCCGAGGAAAAATCGATTTGTCCGTGGCGATTGTCCTCATCGGCGTCACCGGCTCATTCAGACTGCCGCGAGCATCGCCTTCCTGCCTATCGAAAAAGATGTACCTCGGATTCAATCGGGTATATCGCCTCACCTCGTCAGGATGCTCCTTGAAGTACTTGATAATCGCCGCTAAGCTCATCCGCGAGTTGGGCATCTTGTCGTCGTTCACCAGCGCCCGCGACATACTTCTGTACTCATGCCCGTTATGCGCAACATAACCCACCGTTTCCAAATCACCATTCGGCAGTCTTATCTTGGCCGACCCCTGTATATGCGCTATGTATGCCTCGAACGGGTCACTGAGCCAGACCAGTTCCCTGCCCCTGACCAGCATCGCATCTTCAATAACCGCCCGCGGGGGATACGGCTTAACACTCCCGTCCGCCATCCGCCGCCCGAGCACCTCGCCCCTCATGTCTTTAAGCAAATTCAACGGCTGCTTATACAACGGATATTTGAAATGCTCGCTCCTCTCAAACGAGCCCTCAAAAATCGGCGTATAATAGCCCGTGAATAGCACAGTGCCCTCGTCATCACAGCCCACCGACATATAAACATCGAACCTCTCCAGAATCGCCGCGCTCAATTCCGAACCCCTCAGACCCGAATCCAGCAGCGACGAAAATTCCCTCAAACTGTCCATCGCCGCCTGATGGCTTATGCCGCTGACCGGGAAAAACTCCTTGCTCGACGGCTTGCTCAGATAATTAAGACTCCTCTCTATCGCTGGTTTCAATCCATCAACATCGAAACAAGCCAGACTAAAATCTGGAATCTCCATCGGGTTTGTTATTCTCCGCAGCGCCGGCTGCCCCGGCTGAAGCGGCCTGTCATACACCGGCTTAGCCACCTCCTTCAAAGGCGCTCTGCACCCGTTTAACACGACAGCCGCCGACAATAATATACAAAGAAGGGCTCTGTCTCTCATAATTCAGCCTCCAATGCCGTAACTACCGTAATATTCTCTCCAGAATATTTATTTCGACAATCCGCACCGGATTTGAGCAGATTTTTCTCAAAATGACACCGCCGCCCCCATAGCATATTCTACTGCCGATTTAAAAATCGCAGCAATTTCTCAAACCCCTCTGACATTAATCGAACGTCCCTTTCGGCGTTTACGGTTGACTATCTTGCGCCCTTTACTCGTTCGCATTCGCGCCCTGAATCCGCTCTTTCGCCGCTTTTTAATCTTGCTCTTGCGATGGTTCTGCATAGTTACTTCCTCTATTAGAGAGAGTTTATCTTCATTTTCAAATTCACTTCCGCGCCATTATAACCTTATTTGATTTTCTTTCAAGCTGTTCCTCCCTAACTCCTGCCAATTTCGCCGATTGGAAAAGAAATCTCCCCGCAAAAATTTAAATGGATAATCGAAACGCCTTATGATAAAAAACCCGTATGCATATTGACTCGTACCAGTTCGGCAAAATCGTTATCGACGGCAAAACATACACCAGCGATTGCATAATCATCGGCAGCTCCGTACAGTCCGATTGGTGGCGAAAGCAGGGCCATCTGCTGTCCCCCGAAGATATCGAAACTGTCTTATCAGCCGGACCCTCCATCCTCGTAGTCGGCTGCGGCGCCTCGGGGATAATGAAAATATCGCCGCAGACTCAGCAGCTCCTGAAAAATCACAATATCCGCCTCGAAGCACACAACACCGGCAGGGCCGTCGAAAAGTTCAACGAGTTATCACGCGCCGGCTCCAACGTCGCCGCTGCACTGCACCTGACCTGTTGATACATTCCCCACAGCGAAACTACTTCCCCGATTTTCTCTTCGACTTTCTCACCTCTCCGGTCATCGGAACAAACCTCACGGGCATAACATTCCTTTTGCTTATCTTGCCCTCTTCATCCTTCGTCACCAGCACAAGGTATTGAAAGCCGTACTCATCCCCGTAAGGCAATATCATCCTGCCGCCCGGCTTCAATTGCTCTATCAACGGCTCAGGTATGCGCTCCGCCGCCGCCGTCCCGATTATCGCGTCAAACGGTGCCTTCTCCGGCCACCCGAAATACCCGTCACCCGCCTTCACGAACACGTTCGGATAGCCGAGTTCCTTCAATCGCTCCTCCGCCGATTTCGCCAGCTCTTCAACAATCTCGATAGTATAAACTTCCGCCGCTGTCTCCGCGCACACCGCCGCCTGGTATCCCGACCCCGTCCCTATCTCCAAAACCTTCGACTCCGGCCCAAGCCCCAGCGCCTCTGTCATAAATCCCACAATATACGGCTGGCTTATCGTCTGCTCGTACCCTATCGGAAGCGGATAGTCCGCGTAAGCGTACCGCTGCCCGCTCTCGGGAATAAATGCGTGCCTCGGCACAATCCGCATCGCGCTCAGAACATTCGCGTCCCGAACCTCCCTTGCCGCAATCTGCTCGGCCACCATCTCCTCCCGCTCCTTCACTCTTTCCC
>CAZDQP010000204.1:0-3637 GCA_964507485.1 uncultured Pirellulales bacterium
ATCCTGTTCAATCGTGACAGGGCTTTCCTCGTTTTGTCGCTGGATGGCTCCAGTTGGGCAGATCTCGATGCAGAGCGGTGCCTCGCAATGCCTGCACTGGATTGGAACCGCGAATTCGTCGGCCGACTCTACCGTGACCATGCGCTGAGGTCTTGGTGATTCAGCGACAGCTTCTTCAAGCACTTTTGATTTTGAATGTTCGAGGGCACAGGCAATCTCACAACTTTTACATGCGAGGCATTTTTCGATATTTACCATGATGACTTTATCCATTTTTTCCTCCTAATTAATCAGGAGATTACTTGTTACTGATTTTGGGGCGGAGAAAACCTGTGGCCCATAGTCAAATGTTGCCTTTCTTAATTTATACGCCAGCCGTTTTAAATAGTTCCTTATCTCATATTTTAGAGACCTAGTCAAGACATAAGGTGCAAACAGCTGCAAAATGGTTGCGGTTATAGGGTAGAAAAATGTATATTATCCAATATTATGAGGTGTTTGGTGATTTGACGAAAAAGGGTTTATCGCTTAAGAGCAAGCGAGGTGCGCGAATAAATGGCCAATGAGGGTCTTTGGCAGCAACTTCTCGAACTTGACGGGCAGGAAACCGCTCGACGGGCGAAGTGTCGATATTTATCTAATCCGGAGCGTTACATTATAACACTGCTGAACAGCGAATATGTAGTTAACCTCTCTGAGAAACAGGTGTCGTTGGCAGAGCATTCTTCGGCGGCTGGGTTCACAGAAGAGCTTTGTATTCTTACGTACCTGATAAATTCTCAGGATTTACTGGTTGCAGACAAACTAACAACGGTACAAGGTTTGCCGGATGGGCAGTTCTTTTTCAGGGGGCCACACAAGCTTCCTTCCGAAAAATTAGAAGAAGTTTTCGGACAATATCCCGAACGGCTATATGAGGTTGCAGATAAATTCAGCGCCAAGCGGTGCATATTCGGTGATGTCAGTGTCGAATTCTATGTTTTGCCGCGTATTCCTTTGACAATAGTGATTTGGCGGGGCGATGAGGAGTTCGGTGCGCGGGCATCAATTCTGTTCGACGAAACCGCAGCGGCACAACTGCCGCTTGATGCGTTGTGGGCGGCTGCTAATCTAGCCATTAAGGCTCTAGTAAAGGCGACCACCGAGTCCGGTTAGACTGTAGCTTTATTCACTATTGATTATTGATAAACCACATTGGAAATGCTATAAAAAGGAATCATGACGAAAGGAATGGAAATTTCCAATGGATTAAAAATAGCAATCGGTGGTAAAGGCGGTGTAGGCAAGACGACGGTCTGTGCTGTTTGGGCGCAGCTATTTGCTGAGGAAGGATTCGATGTTCTGGCCATTGACGCCGACCCAAATACCAACCTTTCCTTAGCTTTTGGCATACCTTTAGAGAAAAGCCCTGAACCCCTTGTAAAAATGAAGCAGTTAATCGCCGAACGCACAGGCACAGAGAAAGGAACAGTAGGAGCGTACTTCAAGTTGAACCCCAAAGTCAGCGATTTGCCCGAGAAATACTGGTTGGAGGCAAGCGGTGTAAAATTACTTGTTTTGGGTGGTATTACGCAAGCCGGAGCGGGTTGTGCCTGTCCAGAAGGAGCGTTTTTGAAAGCCTTGCTTAGTCATACCATATTAGGGCGGCATGAAATCGTTCTGATTGATTTGGCCGCTGGTGTGGAATTTATGGGCAGAGCAAGCATTGAAGGGATTAATGCTTTAGTAGTAGTTACTGAGCCGGGAGGGAGAAGTATTGAAACCACAAAAACAATCGCGCGAATGGGGAACGAGTTGGGAATAAAACACGTAGCTGCAATAGCGAACAAGATTACAAATATGACTCAGGCAGAATTGATAAAATCTAAGCTGTCCGTTCCAGTTCTGACCAATATAAATTACGATTTGTCGGTGCAGGAGGCAGATTTGCACAATAAACCTGTCTTTACCATTGGCGGAGAACTTGTAAATCGACTTAGAGAGGCAAAAAACAAATTAGCAAGTATGCTCGAAGGCAAATAGCGGCTTTACAAGACTGAGTAACTTATGGAATTGGCTGCTTAATAAATCAGTTCTTAGAAAATGCAGTGTGCAAAGTAGAGTTGGTATAAATCGATGAAAGCGTGTTTCATACAGTTTGGTAAAATAGTGAATAACTGTTAATTCTAATTGGAGGGCAGTATTATGGACTTAATTGTCGAACGTGTAAATGTGTGGGCCGCAGGCATTAGAGATAAATCCGGCAGCTTAGCACGGGTGCTCACAGGCCTGCGGGAGGCAGGTGCTGACCTCGATTTTATCATCGCCAGGAGAGCGCCGGAAAAACCCAGCACAGGTGTTGTTTTTGTCACCCCACTACGTGGAGATAGGGAAATCGCCGCAGCCGCGGACTTAGGCTTCAACGTCACGAGTAGTCTCAACTCAGTGCGCGTTGAGGGAAAGAATAAACCTGGCATTGCAGCCGAATTAACGCAAAAGCTCGCCGCAGAGGGGCTAAACCTCCGAGGATTCTCGGCAGCCGTCAGTGGCGCAAGGTTCGTAATCTACATAGCGCTGGACACCACCACGGATGCCATAAAGGCTGTCAACATTCTTCAAGCAAGCCCCTAGATAACGGATTGAACGTCCGACGCTGTGCGCCTTTGAGCTGTGATATGGGGTGCGGCACAAATATAGATGCCAACTGAAGAAAACCTAAGTCTGTTCTAGTAGAAAGGATAGGAATTTAATGAATACCTCGGCTGTTTTAAAAACGGATGAGCATGAATGTAGTGGTTTATATCAGCCTTTCTTTTGTAAGGTGGATTCTATTAAGGAATTGACCGCTACGGAAAAGTTATTCAAGTTCGTTAGAGAAGCCGGCAAACCATTTGGTCATAAACCCGGCCAGTTTATGCAGGTATCTATTACAGGTATCGGCGAAGCACCGATTTCGGTTTCGTCTTCACCGACTCGAGGTGATTATCTCGAGCTTGGTATTCGCAAGGCAGGAACTTTAACCAGGGCCATGCATAAACTTAAAAGCGGAGATGTGATAGGTATGCGAGGCGCATTTGGGACTTCCTTCGATACCGATTCAATGAAAGACAAGGACCTGCTGTTGATTTCCGGTGGTTGTGGTTTGGCACCGATGCGTGCATTGATTCAGTATGTTGAGGACTGTCGGAGTGGTTTTGGCAATGTAACAATTTTGTACGGCGCAAAATCTCCAGCCGACATATTATACAAAGACGAGTTGAAACAATGGCAGAATTCAGAAAAGTTCAAATGCTTGGTTACTGTAGATAATGTTCCAAAAGGTACTTGTTGGGATGCCGATGTGGGTTTGATTACACGATTGATTCCACCTCTAAAAGTCGATAAAGACAAAACCATAGCGGTTATTGTCGGCCCGCCGATTATGTACAAGTACGTAATCACGGAATTACATTTAAAAGGCTTGGAAGACAATAATATAGTTGTTTCCCTTGAGCGATATATGAAATGCGGGGTTGGTAAGTGTGGGCATTGTACGATTGACAATCTTTACTGTTGTATTGATGGTCCGGTGTTTACACTTGATCGGATTGCGAGTTTGAAAGGTGCGATATGAAAAAAGTTCTGACAACATGCCCATATTGCGGCACCGGGTGTATGT
>CAZDQP010000205.1:0-3560 GCA_964507485.1 uncultured Pirellulales bacterium
GGCGGCTTTGGATATGGGTGCGGATTTATTGGGCTTTAATTTTTATCCCGAAAGTCCGAGGTATATAGCGCCCGAAAAAGCCGTTGAAATAATAAACAAGCTGCCTGCTTTTATTGACCTCGCGGGTATTTTTGTCAATGCTTCGATTGAGCAAATCCACGAAATCAAAAACCTGTGTTCCTTCGATTGGGTTCAACTGCATGGCGATGAAAGCCCGCAGTTCTGCAAAGAGTTTCTCTCTCATAATGTCAAAGTGATGAAGGCAATAAGAGTAAAAGACCAAACCGATATCAAAAAAGCGGATGAATATTTCACAGACGCAATTTTACTCGATGCTTTTCATCCTGAAAAATATGGCGGCACCGGTCTTACGTTTGACTGGAATATCATCGGGCATATCGGCAAGCGTGTTTTCCTGGCGGGTGGTATAAATCCGGATAACGCAGCCGATGCAGTCAAATTAGGAGTTTATGGAATCGATGTTTGCAGCGGCATTGAATCTGAGCCGGGCAAAAAAGACCATACAAAAATGAAAAAGTTATTCGAAAATATTCGACATTTAAGAGGATAAAAATTGCTGGATTCTCGATACTGGATACTCGTTACACTCGTCGAGCATCAAACATCGAGAAGCGAGGAAAATTATGAAATATAAAGGCAGATTCGGTGACTATGGCGGCTTTTATGTTCCGGAAGTTTTAATACCGGTGCTGGAGGAGTTAGAGGAGGCCTTTTACCGCTTTTATCAGGATGAGCGTTTTGTAACTGAACTGGCGCAGCTTTCCAAAGACTACAATGGCAGGCCAACTCCGCTCTATTATGCGAGAAGATTCAGCGAATATGCCGGCTGTAAAGTGTACCTAAAACGCGAAGATCTTCTGCACGGCGGTGCTCACAAAGGTAACAATACACTCGGTCAGGGCCTTTTGGCCAAATATATGGGCAAAACCAAGCTCATCGCTGAAACAGGCGCAGGTCAGCATGGCCTAGCTACCGCGATGATTGGCGCTTTTTTCGGTATGGAAACGAAAATCTTTATGGGAGTGACCGATATTGAGCGACAAAGTGTCAATGTGCACAAAATGAAACTATGCGGTGCGGAGGTTGTACCAATCGAAGGCGGGACAGGAACATTAAAAGATGCCATCAACGATGCACTTCGTTACTGGACAGCTCATGTTATGGATACTTTTTATCTCTTTGGTTCAGCCTGTGGACCTCATCCATATCCTACGATAGTAAGGCATTTCCAAAGCTGTATTGGTAAAGAAGCAAGGCAGCAGTGTCTTGAACAAATAGGCAGATTGCCCGATATGGTTGTTGCCTGTGTTGGTGGAGGCAGTAATGCGATAGGTATCTTTTCAGGTTTTTTAGACGACAAGGACGTTAGGTTAATTGGTGTTGAAGCCGGCGGCAGGAGCTTAGCCAGCGGTAAACATGCTGCATCGCTGGTGGCCGGCCGTGTCGGAATCCTACACGGTGCAAAAGCCTACTTGCTACAAGATACGCAAGGCCAAGTTAACGAGACTGAATCTGTAAGCGCCGGGCTTGATTACCCTGCTGTGGGGCCTGAACATTGTCTGTTAAAAGATACTGGCAGGGCGGAATATGTCGCCGCGGAAGATGAGCAGGTGCTCGATGCCTTCGGTCTGCTGTGCAAAAACGAGGGAATATTGCCGGCCCTGGAAAGCACACACGCTTTGGCATATCTTATCAGCCAAAAAGGCAAGTTGAATCCGCAGACAATAGCAGTGGTAAATCTTTCCGGCCGAGGTGATAAAGACGTTTCAATTGTGGAGAAACATAGGAAAATTAAAAATTAAATTTCAAAAATCAAAATTGTTGAGTTGCCCCTTAGGGGCAACGACTTCCTTAATTTTGCATTTTGATTTTTACTATTTGCATTTCTACTGAGGACGCAGGATATGAAAACATACGATCAGGTTTTTTCGGAACTGAAAAAGCAAAACAGGTCGGCGTTGATACCATTTTTTGTAGTTGGCGACCCGGATTTTGATACAAGTCTTTCAATTATAAAAACAGCTATAGACGCAGGGGCGGATATTCTGGAGCTGGGCATACCGTTTTCTGACCCAATAGCAGATGGGCCGACAATCCAAAAAGCAGATATTCGCTCATTAAGAAGCGGGATGACTGTCCAAAAAGCTCTGGAGTTTATCCACAAGGTTAAAGATTACAAGGATATACCAATTGGATTGCTAATGTACTACAATCTGATATACCAGTACGGAACTGAGAATTTTTTCCGTGATTTCCATAAGGCCGGCGTCAATAGCGTCCTGGTTGCAGATATGAGTATTGACGATGCGGACGAAGTTATACCATCTGCTATCTCGGCAGGTCTCGATACGGTTTTTATGGTTACGCCGAATACCACCGCTGAGAGAATGAGGGCAATTGCCTCAAAGACGACCGGCTTTATTTATACTGTTTCGCTATTGGGTGTTACCGGCAGTAGAGAGAACATATCTAATATGGTCGAGGGCTTGGTCAGCAAATTAAAAAAGCTGACCGATGTTCCTGTCTGCGTAGGTTTTGGCATTAGCAAAGCCGAACATGCAGCAGCAATCGCACAGGCAGGGGCTGATGGGGTGATAATCGGCTCAAAAATTGTGGAGTTGATTGAGCACAACTTGGCTAACCGAGAAAAAATGCTTGCTGAAATTTCAACTTTTTTAACCGAGATCAAAAGTGCACTCTAATATCCCAGTAATAAGCAGGGGTATTAAAAATGTTTTAAACCGATAATCGCCTGTCGGCATTGGGCATAAATACCACATTAATCATATCAATTCAATTTTCGGACCTGGGAAGTTTTGCACATTATTTTATTGCTGTTTAAATCATTCTTCGGACCACCGCAATAAAAGATGATACGCTTGCGTCCTTACATAATAGATTCAAAAAGTATAAAGAAATGCTAATTGCTACCGTGGGAATTAGCTGACCTTTAACTTTAATCTATTTTGGGAGGTTACTACCATGAGAAGGTACCTAATTGTATCCGTCGTTATCTTTACGGCTCTGATGGTGGCTTGGTCGGCATTTGGCCAAGGACAAGGCCAAGGGAGTGGGCAGGGCCAAAGAGGCCAGAGGATGGGACAAGCACTCTCTGAAGAGGAAAGAGCCAAGATGCGGGAAAGAATGCAGAACATGTCTGAGGAGGAAAGACAGCAGCTAAGAGCCCAAATGCGCGAAAGATTCGGCGCTCGCAGACCGCGCATGAGCAGTGAAGAGCAGCTAAAAGCCATCCAAACCATCGAAGAGCAACTGGTGAAATTCAAAGAAGGCATCAAAGCCCAAACAAGACCTGAGGGATTTCAAGACCTCTCTGATGAAGAAAGAACCAAGTTAAGAGAACAGATGAGAACAGCTCGTCAACAACAGCAGACAGCGCTGCGAACGATTATAGCACAGATTGCGATGCTGCAAGGTCGAAGGCAGCCGACCCCAGAAGGTGAAGAATTCATCATAATAAATACCCGTCAACTAAAAGCCATTCAGGAACTGGCTGTGAAGGAAAAAGCCAAGGAAACATC
>CAZDQP010000206.1:0-3553 GCA_964507485.1 uncultured Pirellulales bacterium
CCTAAGGACACAAGGACCTAAACCTTGCGCGTCTGCCAGTTCCGCCACGCTCGCATGGTTTTTTTGATGAACTGTGGAATTGTAATAATCTTTTCTGTCGTTATATTACTTTTCGGAATCTTCATTATCATCCTGCGGCTTTTCTTCGGCTGTTATCTTTTCGATTCGTTTTTGGGCGGTTCTCAGGATATTCTGACAGTGCTTAATCAGGGACATCGCCCTTTCGTACTGTTCGAGGCTATCCTGCAGAGGGATTTGGCCCTGCTCGATTTTCTGGACGATACCGCCAAGCTCTTTGATTGCCTGCTCGAAGCTCAACTGGCTGATATCGTTTTCCCGTGTGTTCTTAGCCATCAATATACCCTTATCTAATCACATTTATTTTGCTTTTTTGTGACCTTACTTTCAATCAAATTCTCATTTGCAAGCTCGGTAATCAATAAATTCCCGATTTGAACATCCTCAAGCTTTTTTACAAGTAAGCCGGTGCTTTTATCAGTTGTAATGCTATAGCCCCGCTTTAAGACCGATTTGGGATTCAGGCCGGCCAAGAGATTCGCCTGTGCAGTAAGACTCATCTTACGCTTATTCACAACCGCCTGTAGTGCAGCACTTAGCCGATTTTTCAAATTATTCAAATCATCTCTCATTTTCCCCAGCAGCCGATGCGGCTCGATTTTTGTTACCTGCTCGAAACTGCGGTATAACTGCTCCCGCCTTTCGATGAGAAATTGTTTTACGGCACCAGCGATATTACCGGCTATTTCATCTAACTGCTGATGGTGATAGTTAAAGCATAAAATTATGTTATTATTCATACTGCTTTGGTAATTTCCCAAATCGGTCAAGACCTTCAGTCTATCCGGCACCGCAACTACACCCGCCTTTGTCGGAGTCGACGCCCGTGCATCGGCGACCAAATCCGCGACTGTAGTATCAATCTCGTGACCAACGGCGCTTATGACAGGTATCTTCGAAGCGAAAATCGCCCTTGCCAAAACCTCTTCGTTGAAGGCCCACAAATCCTCCAGCGACCCGCCGCCACGACCGACAATCAAAACATCGAGTCGCAGCGTTCGGTTGCGCCTGTTTACATCTCTAACAGCTGCTGCGATTTCCTCTGCCGCGCCTTCACCCTGCACCGGCACCGGATACAAAAACAATTTCACACAAGGCCAACGGTTCCAGATGCTGTCTTTAATGTCCTCTATCGCCGCCCCTGATTCGCTCGTCAATATCCCAATCCGCTCCGGATAAGGCGGTATCGGCCTCTTATGCGCCTCGGCAAATAGCCCCTGCGCTTCGAGCCGTTTGACCATCTGCTCAAAAGCCAATTGCAGCGCACCGACCCCGGACGGCTCCATTCTTTCAACGTAAAATTGATATTTCCCCTGCGGCTCATAAACATCGATAAAACCCGTCCCCAGCACCGCCATTCCGTTTTCCGGCTCGAATTTAACCTTGCCGAAATTACTCCTCCACATAACGCACGGCAGAACCGCCTTTTCATCTTTTAGTGAAAAATAGCAATGCCCGCTGTGGTGCAGTTTCCAATCCGTTATCTCGCCCGTTATTGTCAGCCGCCCCGGCAGACTATTCTCCAGCACCGTCTTTATCAGCGTATTTACCTGGCTGACCGTATATATCTTCGTACCACTCTTCATTTATCTGTTTATTATAAACCCAAAATCCCCGCCCTTCAATTTTATATATACGCATATAAAAACCGGGAACTCGGATTTATCCGCTGGATTCTCTGAAATATCAAATTTTAAATCCCCCCTACCTCCGACCTGCTTGCCCTATGATGGTTTGCTCATGCTGCCTTCTGCTCGGATAAATAAGTTTCTGCGTGGAGAACAGCAAATTTTTCTTCAAACGCTTACAGAAAAAAGGCAACAAATCGGCAGTCTCACTCGCCTTAATAATAAAAGCGGTAATTTCGTCGTATTAAAACAAATAAAGGAAATAAAAAATGAATAAAGACGATAATTTTAAGGCTGTTTATGAACGCTACGGCGCCCAGCTTGATAAGGAAGACGGCTGGGTCAATAGCAGAGTCAACTGGCTGTTAGCCACCCAAACCATTCTCTTCGCAGCCATAAAAATCGGCAACGGTGCCCCGCCTGAAGTCTTGAAAGCCATTCGGGTCGTCGGCTTCTATTCCTCTATCGCTCTTCTATGTTCTATCTTCGCCGCTTGCGCCAGTTTCAAGCGGTACAGAAGCCAGCTGCTCAAAAAACACAAAGAAGTCGAAGATATTGTCCCAATGATAGATTATCCCCAGTTAGGCAGGCGTATGTGTATTCTTTATGCCGGAGACTTTGGCTCTCTCGCGTTACCCATTATTTTTGCGATTGGCTGGCTCATCATATAACCCCAGACCTCGAAAACCCCGTGTTTAGCAACGGGGGTTTTTCCTTACCGTTTGACCCCCAGCTACGCTGGGGGTCTGCTTGTGCTGACTTTCGTAGTGAAGCGAATATCCCCGAGTAGTGCTACCTCGGGGTAAGTACATGGAACCCATTTTTCTCATTGCTTGCCCCATGAGATGCGCCGTTTGCTATCTCACCGGGGCGGCCTCCGGCAGCACCAGCAATCCCGAATTTCATGTTCTGCCCGATTACCAGTCATTCGTCCCTTCCTCGACAATCCTGATGCGGACCCCTTCTATTGTTTTGCGTGCAAGCGGTGATACGCGACCGGCGGTTACAAACATTGTAGTAACATTCGGATTAGATGCTCTGTATCCGTTCACACAATCGGCCAGCTCTCCGGTGTTGGTGACATAATCGTATGGACATATCAGGACATCTGTTCCATCGTTTAACTCCGCCAGCAGCAATCCGACAAACTCCAGTTTCCGGATGGGTTTTCTTTCTCGAATATCAGCTAACATCTTGCCCTCACGAATGCAGCTCAGGGCCTCTGCTTCGCTGTGTGCCTGTGCTGCGCCCTCTATCAGGGCCGCCCGGTTCTCTACACCGTCTAAGGCCCTGAATTTCTTCATTAGCTGCAGACGCTGCAAGGTTGTGAACGACGCCGATTTGTGGAACCGGTTTCGTACAGACTTCTCGACACCGGCCTCCTCGAGTTCCTTATTGATTGCCTTATTAATCTCGCTCGGCGGGTTGGTGACGATAGTGTCCTTCATCTGAGCAGTCATCGGAAGCAGGCTCAGGCCGGGAACAAAGAACATAGCGGCTTTCGTAAGAAGACTTCCGCCGCCCGCCTTTAACGCCATTTCGTCCAGCAGTTTCTTCAGCACCGGATTACTCGTCTCGGGGTCACAATCGAGTTCGACGGCCAGCTTCCGGCGCTCATAAGAGCCCGCCCGTTTGTCCGCCTCATCAAGGTACTGGCTGGCCATAAGGCCGAACCCTTTGGGTATCCGCCCGATAGATTCGAGCGGCTCGTCAAGGAAAATTTCTATACCTTTCCCCGTGTCTTTCATCGGACCGACGACGCCGTTGACAAAATGCGGGTCCGTGCTCAGCTTCTCAGCCGCTTCAATCGCTTTCAGCTCGCGCAGACGCACCTCCAGCATGTCCCG
>CAZDQP010000207.1:0-3502 GCA_964507485.1 uncultured Pirellulales bacterium
GCACAATACAATATGTGCAGAAGTTATTACATCCTCGCATTACTCTAACATACGCCTGTGCAGGAACAGGCGAATCTTCGCCGTCAAAAATCAACTCAAATTTCTCTAGTTCCTCGTTTTCTGCGGATACCTGGCGGATTTTTCCGGTTACTGCTACTGCTTTTTTCTTCCCCTTAAGCGCTTCTGTTATAAGGTTAGCTATTTGCGGTATTTGCGACGGCCCACAAACTATATCGACTGTCCCATCTTCAAGCAGTTCCGAGCCGAGCCGCTGTGCCATACAACCGATTACTCCAACAACAATATCAGGTTTCGATTTTTTAATATGTTTTAGATAGCCAAGATGTGACAGAACTCGCTGCTCCGCATGCTCACGAACCGAGCAGGTATTTATCAAGACCACATCAGCGGTCTTTTCGTCCTCAGATAGAATAAATCCCGCTTTTTTAAGCGCAGAAGCAATCATTGCCGTATCCAGCTTATTCATCTGACAGCCAAAACTCTTGATGTGTACAGTTTGAGTGCCCATGTTTCGATAAATATACGGGACTTGAAATGAAAAATCAAACTCCCTTAGTCACCGAAGCACGTACCAACCGACCGTGCAGTAACTATCAACGGATGCCTCACAGGAACATTCCGAGGACCTTTGGCAACCTTTTCAAGACCAACAGCAACTATATCATTGCCCTTTACTGACGTCAAATATCCAAACTGTCTGGCTTTAATCAGCTCAACCGCTTTTGTTCCCAGTCTAGTGGAGAGAACTCTGTCGGTTGGGGTAGGACAACCGCCTCGCTGCAAATGCCCCAGCACAACCTGACGCGTCTCTATACCTGTTGCCTGTTCTATCTGGTGTCCCAAGACAAAGCTTATCCCGCCTAAGCGGACCTGCTCGGGGCTATCCTTTACGATTTTCTTCACGACGACGTGACCACCTTTAGGTTTTGCACCTTCGGAAATAACAACGATGCTGAACCTTTTGCCTATTTTGTGGCGCTGCCTGACCTTGCGTATCACGGATTCAATTTTGTACGGAATCTCGGGGATAAGGATTATATCGCCTCCTGCGGCAATACCAGCATAAAGCGCGATCCAGCCGGCAGTCCGGCCCATCACCTCGACAATCATTATTCGATGGTGCGACTGGGCTGTTGTGTGTACCCTGTCGATGGCTTCAGCGGCAATAGAAACGGCCGTATCGAAACCAAAAGTAACATCCGTTCCTCGCAGGTCGTTATCTATGGTCTTGGGCACACCCACAATAGGAACACCGTCTTTGTGAAATTTGTTTGCTATGAATAACGTGCCATCGCCCCCAATGCAAACAAGACATTCAACACCAAGTTTCTTCAGATTTGCAATTACCGTTTTAGAAACGTCACGAAACCGTAGTTTTTTCCCTTTTCCGACGGGATACTTATATGGGTCAGCTTTATTGGAGGTGCCCAATATCGTGCCGCCAGCTGTTAAAATCCCCGAAACGTTCTCGTAATTAAGTTTTCGCCACTTGCGGTGAATAAGACCTTCGAAGCCGTCTTCTATGCCGATGACCTCCATCCCAAATTCAAGAATGGCTTTTTTCGCAACCGCCCTTATTACTGCGTTTGTCCCGGGACAATCGCCGCCACCTGTTAATATCGCAATTGATTTTTTCTTTTTCATATTTTCCCTTAACAATTTTTTCCAGGTATAAATCATATACAATAATCGCAAGAATTCAACTGACAAGATTTCTGGACATTACGTCACTTCAACTGTATCTTATTTGGCTACAAGTTTAAATAAAAAGTGCGATTAATGAATAATTATTATAGAAAGGAGAATTAGCGATGAGAAATCTCATTATGATGAATGTGATTATTTTGAGTGCCTGTTGTACCGCATTCGGGGAACCACAGATAAGTGGGACTCGCACCGAGCTTACCTCATATCTTAGTAACCTGCCGGAAACGGTATTATTAACCGGGGAATCAAAAGTGAAAGTACAGGCCGACAAGGTGGTCATAGAACTATCAATAAAAACCGAGAGCAGCTCGTTAGAAGCAGCCCTGAAATCAAACCAGACAATACGCGCCGCCGTTACGGCAGAATTAAACAGAGTGGGAATAGCCTCTGACAAAATCACAGCAGCCAAGTTTTCATCAACGCCACGATATGGCTTTTTTGGCAAAAAGCCCAACAGCTACGAGGTAAGAAACCTGGTGAAAATCACGGTCGTGGACGAGAAGGATTTCCAGAAAGTAGCTAAAATCGTTGACCATAACACGGAAGTTGAGTACCAGGGTATTTCATTTAAACATTCCGCTGAAAAGGATTTGAAAAAGCAGGCAACCGAGCAGGCATTTGACGACATGCTCAGTAAAAAGACCTTCTATGAGAATAAGCTTGGTGTAACTCTGATACCGAGGAATTTTTCGGAAGGGACATCCTCCCTGCAAGAACTAAACGTCGACAAACAGTATTGGCGCAATAATAGAGACGCATACTCACTGCGCTCAGCTAAACTTGCGTCGGCACCCACTGTCGATGAGGAGTTGGCGTCTCCTTTTGGTGAGCTTGTGTTTAAAGCCACCGTTAACGGCGAATTTGAGGTTAAAACAAAAGAATAGCATGCGCTTATTCGGGTGATAAAGAACGATTTAACTGCCGCTGCAGGTCTTTGAGGCGATTTGATTTATCAAATCCAAACAAGATAATTGGAAATGCAACCTTTTTGTGATAACAGCCCATTTATTATATGAAGCGGTTATTACGGTTTTACAGTAATTTCTCCCGCTTTCTTCAGGGCCGTTCTTGATAGGATAGGTCCTATTAGTTCGTGAATCACAGTGGCTCCTATGACAATGCTTATAATGATGTCAGAGATATTATCGAACGCGTGGTTTTGTTTGATGAGTAGAGCTAAACCGACTACAATTCCTCCCTGAGGAATGAGCCCGCCAACTGTATATTTCCTGACTTCGGCCGATGATTTGGCAAGTGTGGCGCCTGTCACTGTTCCAAGTACTTTTCCGCTTGTCCTGAATACGACGAAAAATAGTACCAGAATAACATAAGTAAACAGGACCGAAAAACTAAGCTGCATACCGCTTAGAGTAAAGAAAAGAACGAAAATCAACTCTTCAGTGTAACGTTCCAGAATTTTAAATATGCTGTTTCTTTTTGGATTGAAGTTGGTGACATAAACACCCATTGTCATTGTTGATAGGAGCATATCAACGCCAATAAGCGTGGCTGTGCCAAAGCAAAGAGATAATACAGCAAATACTAATACAATGAGAACTCCTTCTGTTTCCTTTTTTATGAATGATGTTGTGATATTAAATATAACTCCGAAGACGACACCCAAAATTATCGCGCCACCGATAATGGCAATCGACTTCGATGTCGATAAAAATAATCCGAGATTCTGGTGTGTAACTAATGCTCCCGCTAAGGCAATTGCTATACTGTAATTGACTATTCCCGTAACATCATCAAGGGCAGCAATACCCATTAT
>CAZDQP010000208.1:0-3483 GCA_964507485.1 uncultured Pirellulales bacterium
GGCCTAGGATATCAGGTTCTCATCCTGGAGACAGGGGTTCGATTCCCCTTGGGGGTATTCTTTATTGTATATTGATTACTTACCTGACAGTACAGTCGGGTATTCTCAGCAGAATTATGATTAAACCAACAGCTAATTCCTCTCCGGAGCCTAATCTTGATAAGCAATATATGCGTATTGCCATTGACCAAGCCAAGATTGCCGAAGAAAACGGCGATGTTCCGATCGGTGCGGTCATCGTTCACAAAAACACCATTATCGCAAAGGCATATAATCAACGAGAACAATTGCAGGACCCAACGGCACACGCAGAAATCATCGCACTTACACAGGCGGCAGCGGCTTTGGAGAACTGGCACCTGAATGACTGCACGATGTATGTTACGCTTGAGCCGTGTCCTATGTGTGCGGGGGCGTTAATATTGAGCAGGATGGACAAATTAGTTTACGGTTGCGATGACCCGAAGACGGGCGCAGTAAAGAGTTTGTACACAATCGTTACAGACGAACGACTGAACCATCGGCTGGAAGTTACAAGCGGTATCATGGCAGACCAGTGCAGAAAAATTTTACAGGATTTTTTTGCTGCCAAGCGTTAAGAAAATCACTTATTTCTATTTCCTTGTTAGTATCACTTCCAGAATCAATTCAGATTTGTCTTCGCCGAGAGATTGTTTCATCCTCAATATTACTTTGTCCGGCCCGGCTTTGGTAAAAGTCTGGGTCAGTAGGGTATTCTGCCAATCCATAAACAGAGTGTCATTATCAACAAAATTACATATCGCCTCCTCAAAGCTGCCCGAGTCTTCAAACCACCAGTATCTATAAAACTTCGCCCTGTCGTCCCATACAAAGATACCATGTGCCCCTCCCTCGTCGGTTTTTGTAGAACCTTCATAATCGAAAAAAACATATTTGCCCTTTAATGCTCTTTTGAACGTTCCAACGCCAGTGCCTGTCATGGCTTCGCTGAACGAGCTTTTAGGAATTCTAGATTCAAGGTTCCAGTTACCTAACAAGAACTCGAACTTTTCCATCGGGTTCTCAGCCATTTTGTAAACCTTTCTCTAACATTACCTGACTTATTGACATAGTTTGCTTGTAATCTCTGCAATATGCTTGCCCTGAAATTTAGCAATGGCCAATTCGTTCTCACTTGGTAGACGGGCCCCATCAGCACCCGCAAGAGTTGTTGCGCCATACGGCGTGCCGCCTGTAATCTCCTCCATATTGAGTAATCCCTGCTCTGAATATGGCACTCCAATAACGATCATTCCGTGATGCAACAGCGTCGTATGAAAACTCGTAATGGTTGTTTCCTGACCTCCGTGCTGAGTTCCAGTGGAGGCGAAGACGCTACCTACTTTTCCAATGAGCGCGCCTTTGCCCCACAATGCTCCTGTCTGGTCGAGGAAGTTGCGCATTTGAGCACACATATTGCCGAATCGTGTGGGAGTGCCGAATATAATCGCGTCAGCCTCAGCCAGCTTGTCGGGTTGTGCAACCGGTATATGTGCAAATACCTTGCGTGCGGCTTTGGCGCCGCTTTTTTCCAGCGCCTCTTCAGGAACAAGTTCCGGAACCTGATAAAGGGTTACTTCGGTGTTCGAAACCTGGCGGGCACCTTCAGCCACAGCTTCAGCCAGTCGATATATGTGTCCATACATACTGTAGAAGACGACTTGTATTTTTGCCATAAATTGCCCCTTTCGCTAATCCAAATATGTTTATACGACCCTTCAAAAAACTAAAATGAATTAATTGCGCATTATAAAACAGATGCGCATATTTTACAATACGCGCATCTGTGAGATTAGCTGCGAAGCCCAAATCAAGTTAATCGGGCGACTAGGGCGTTATAGGCCTGCCTGGCAAGCTGGGTGCATGCCCGGTTTTCGTTCGAGTTTTTTATCCCTTTTCCAGAATGCAAAGATAAGAGTGCCCAGGACTATCCCGCTTAAAGAATCAGTAAGAACCAAACGAGAGGGCATCCCCATTACCAATCCTGTTACCCAACAGACCATTCCCAAGAACACCATAGCCAGACCAGAGAATGGTATCATCACGTCGTATTTAGAAGGATTCATCGCCAAGATGATAAAAAACGCCCCTATCATAGTCCACATGGCCGAAGCAAGACGTGCCACATAAACAAACATGGGGGTATCCGGAAGCGATTCCACACCAAAGTATTTGGCGATAGATTCCCATGTCGAGATGGGTAGAAAGAACATTACACATACCGACAGCAAACATCCGATACCAGCTATCCATAAACAGATTTTTAGTCCGTGCATCCATATACCCTTTCAAAAGACATTTCCGTGTTAACATATCGGCAGTTAAACCCTGTAATATAACCCGTAAAAACTAAAAAATATAATTGAAATACGGTGTTAATAGAGATATTCTCGGTCCTCCGCCGAATAGGTGACAATATGAACATTATAAATACTAACTTTTAATCATCTATTCTTTACAGTCTCGGCTAATTCAGCGATGCGCAACTCCAGCCGTTTTATTTCCCGTTTAACACTGTGTCTTTGGAGCATTACCCATGCGAGCACCTTTAAAAAGCCGATGCTTAAAGTGCAGCAAACAAAGATGGCAGCATACATAATTTGGTATTTGGTCTGGTCGGTCCTGAAGAAAAAGATAATACTGATAATAATCGGGACCATAAAAATGAAAAACCACACATAAACAGTTATCATGACCCAGCGCATTTTTTTGCTGAAGAAGCCCCTTATCATTGAGCGACAGGAATTTTCCTTTGAATCATCGTAGATATCGTTGATTATTTTTTTGATTTCTTCTTCGTTCATTTTATTTTTCCTCGAATTTATTCTAAACATTTTTGCCAAAGCTCTTTTAGTTCTTTTCTCGCATTAGCCAGCCGTGATTTAACAGTACCATCTGGAATCTTCAATGCTGTACCTATCTCGGAAACACTAAGTTGTTCGAAATAGTAAAGATAAAGAACGGCTTTTTTCCTAATATCTAACTTCTCCAGCAATTCTTTAATTCCTATGTCTCTTTTATTACTATTCGGATGACTCTGAACTTCTTCGATACTAAGATGCTTTGCATTTTCGCCTTTTTTTATCCAGTCGATTGATTTGTTTGTTGTTATTCTGTAAGCCCAGGTCTTGAAACTGGCGGGGTCATTCAATTTTCTCAAACCTTTTATGATACCGAGCCAGCTTTGCTGAGTAATGTCCCATGCAGCCTGGCTATCTGAGGTCAGCCGAAAAGCATGCTGCCAGAGACGTTTTTGCCATTCTATTAGTCTTAAAATCAGTAAGAATGGTTCATTTTAATATAGATTTTAATATATCTGCTACTGATACATATGACAATCGAAGTTTAAAGTTGAAAAACTGCTATAAAGCCGATATTATTGCTTTTTTTCGGAGAGGTGTCGGAGCGGCTTATCGAGCAGCCTTGGAAAGGCTGTGTAGGGCTTGTCCCTACCGCGGGTTC
>CAZDQP010000209.1:0-3437 GCA_964507485.1 uncultured Pirellulales bacterium
AGTAGGAACAGTCTGCGGAAGACTTGAATACAATTAGGAGGTTGTTATGAAGAACAATTTAGCAATTTTTGAAGGATACAAAATACGCCGCCATTACGACGAGAAGACAGAAACATGGTATTTCTCAGTGGTGGATATTATACAAGTTCTGATACAACAGCCTGATTTCCAGGCTGCCAGAAACTATTGGAAAGTCTTAAAAAACAGGCTGAACAAAGAGGGAAGCGAGTCGGTTACAAAATGTAACCGACTGAAATTAGAAGCGGCTGACGGTAAGAAATACCTGACCGATGTTGCCAATGTCGAAACCCTGTTGCGGCTGATTCAATCCGTTCCAAGCCCTAAGGCCGAGCCGATTAAACTCTGGCTGGCAAAAGTCGGTTACGAGAGAATGCAGGAAATGGCCGACCCGGTAAGATCGCTCGATAGAGCACGGGAAAACCGGCAAAAGCACGGGCGCAGCCCAAAGTGGATACAGCAGCGAATGATGGGGCAGGAGACCCGTAATAAACTCACCGACTACTGGAAAGACCACGAAATCACAAAAGACCAAGAGTTTGCAATTCTCACCAATATCATTCATCAGGAGTGGGCCGATGTTTCCGTAAAAGAACATAAGCGCATAAAGGGCTTAAAAACTCAGAATTTGTGCGACCACATGAGTGAGGCGGAGCTAATCTTTACCGCCCTTGCGGAACTTTCAACCCGACAAATAGCCGAAACAACCGAAGCCACAGGGATGGAGGAAAATAAAGCCGCCGGCAAAAAAGGTGGAGGTATTGCCAAAAAAGCAAGACTGGAACTGGAAGAAAAAACAGGCAAACGCGTTGTTTCCGCGGAAAACTATTTGCCACCGAAATCCATTAAAAAATTACGTGAGGAATAATATGAACAAGCAACGGGAACTTGTTATACTGGCAGAAACACCCTGCGTTTCCCGTTTTATATAGACTGTATAAACATAGTTCACCATGAAAGGAGAAGATAGTGGAAACTTGGATAAGTGTTGCAATTTCTTTACTGGCCTTATCTGTGTCTGCGGGAACAGCATGGCTCACCCTATTTAAAAAGGGTAGGTTGTTGATGACTCAGCCTACTAGTATTTTTTTCGGCCCAGATGGTGGTTATTTTGAAAGCACTATAAATAAAGTCTACTTGCGGACATTGCTGTACAGCAGTTCGAGGAAAGGCCAAGTTTTAGAAAGTATGCACGTCACTCTTGAGCGTGGAGAGACAAGACAAAATTTCAGTATTTGGGTTCACGGCAAGAAAAAAGGGAACCTTGCAAGGGGGAGCGGGCTATTTGTGACTCACGAGGGTGTAACCTTAGATCATCATTTCCTGCTACCTCCAGACGGTTCAGTTTTTAAATTCCTTGCGGGAGATTACAAGCTTAGGGTTTTTGCCAAGCTGGTAAATAGCTCGAAGCCAATCCAGCTATATACAATTCCGCTAGTAGTTACGCAAACCCAAGCTGAAGAATTGAAACAAAAGTGGACAGGACTATTTTTCGATTGGGGTCCAGATCAAGGGAATTATTATTCTCATGTTGATGTAAAAACTGAGCCTGATTTTGATCAAATTGTGGAATTGATGGCTAACAAAAAAATCCAGCCGACGCAGTAAACTATGCGGCTTATTTTAATCGTTCCGGTGAATTCAGAGCAATAAGCCCTTCGGATCCTTTGATGCTGCTCAAGAATTTGGTGCGATTCATCGCACCATACCTTACTGTCAAATATCAAGCTTCATTTGTCACGTATTAGGTCTTAAATATAGGAGCAAAAATGCGCTCTGGATGAATGTGTATCGCAGAAGGATATATTTTTGTAAAGGGATGGCTATTTAGCACAAGTTGTCTTTAACTATCAACAATGCTATAATGCTACTTTTGGCATTTTGGTGAAATATTGATGAGTACTGAGCACATAAGAAATTTCTCGATAATAGCACATATCGACCACGGCAAAAGCACACTGGCCGACCGGATACTGGAGCTTACCGGGGCGGTGGATGCGCGTGATAGGAAAGACCAGATCCTCGATGATATGGAGCTTGAGCGAGAGCGTGGTATCACCATAAAAGCTTCTGCCGTCACCCTCAACTACGAGCACGAAGGAAAAAAGTATATGCTAAACCTTATTGATACGCCCGGGCATGTGGATTTTCATTATGAAGTCTCACGTGCCCTGGCGGCATGCGAGGGAGCGCTTCTGGTGGTTGATGCAACCCAGGGTGTGGAGGCCCAGACGGTTGCCAATGCCCATCTGGCTGTTGAAAACAACGTTGAGCTTATTGGCGTGGTGAACAAGATAGACCTGCCGTCGGCCCGGCCCGAAATCGTCGCAGAGGAAATTGAGCACACAATAGGTATCAGGAAGAATGAATGTTTTCACATCAGTGCCAAGAAAGGCACAGGGGTTCCGGATCTGCTGGATGCATTAGTAACGCTTCTTCCGCCGCCTCCCGACCGAAGCGGCGAGCAAACAGCAGCGCTTGTTTTCGACAGTCACTGCGATGACTACCGGGGCGTAATATGCTATGTCAGGGTATTCGCAGGAAGTCTCAGAGTTGAGCAGAAGATTCGCTTTATGGGCAATGGCAGAACACATACCATAACTGAGTTAGGCAAGTTTACACCTAAAATGAAACCTGTGGATGAAATGGGCTCAGGAGAGGTCGGCTATGTGATTGCCAATATTCGTGAATTGGCCGACGTCACCATTGGGGATACGATTACCGATAACGCTGAACCTGCTCCCAGGGCGCTCGCCGGTTATAAGCCGCCGATACAGATGGTGTTTTCCGATTTCTATCCCGGCAATAATACCGACTATCCCAAACTTCGGGCAGCGTTTGAGAAACTGGCACCTAATGATGCAAGTTTTTCTTTTACCGCTCACAATTCACCCGCTCTGGGATTCGGTTTTCGCTGCGGCTTCCTGGGTCTTCTGCACATGGATATTATCCAGGAAAGGCTCGAGCGCGAGCACGGCATAAACGTCATCCAGACCGCCCCGACGGTAAGCTATGAAGTCCTGACCAAAGACGGCAAGGTAATCAGGATAGATTCCCCGAGTGAGCTGCCCGATATTACAAAAGTCGCCGAGCTGCGTGAGCCGTTTGTTCAACTGGAGATAGTAACGGCAAGCGACTCGATAGGTGACATTATGAAGCTGGCCGAGAGTCGAAGATGCAAGCTGCTCAAGACCGATTACATAAGTGGAACCCGAGTCATGCTTGAATACAAAGCACCGCTCGCTGAAATAGTCTATGATTTCTACAACGTCCTTAAGGGCATAAGCCACGGCTATGCGACGATGGACTACGAGTTTATGGGTTTTGAAAAAAGCGACCTTGTCAAGATGGATGTTCTTGTCAACAAAGTTGTTGTTGACGCACTTTCTCTGATTGTTCATCGCAGCACTGCTGAGGCT
>CAZDQP010000210.1:0-3390 GCA_964507485.1 uncultured Pirellulales bacterium
GAGCATCTCCATCCGCCCGATTTCCGACTCGTACTTGCGCTGGAGCGGGTGCAGGTAATCGGTGCGCACACGCGCCACGGTGAACTTGTCATATCTGTGCAGATAGACAAGCGCCTTGAAGCCGCTCTGTTTACCGCTGTCGAACAGCCAGTAGATGGGCTTTTTCCGGTAGGTCTTCACATGGTCTTTGTAAAAATCGTTCAGGAAATAACGGCTGATTTTTTCCCTTGATGTGCCGCTGCCGTTTGGATACAGCGCATCCTCGATGAAGTCAAGGTTCTCTTGCAGGGTACCCTCGCCGTACACCGTGTGGACAAAGTCCACGAACCGAACCACGATATCATCGTCGAAGTAGTCGTTTGCCCCGATGGGGATAATGGCGTCGGTTTCGACGCCGTAGTGGTCAGTGGTTAGTGGGCAGTGGGCACCGCCGTAGTGATTAGTGATTAGCGGGCAGTGGGCAGATTCTTTATTAGGGCAACCAGCATTTTGCCCACCTCCTCCGACAATTCCATCGCCTGCCTTATATCCATATCGGCAAGGTATCCGAGTTCTACGCATATCAGCAATTGTGTCTGAAGTTCCGCTTTGGAGCCCCTCGCTATCGACAGAAACTGCGCGAATTCTTTTGTCGATGTCCTTGCTTGTCCCTCCGCTATATTCGACGGAATCGAAACCGACGCTCGACGCATCTGATCCGACAGAGCATACATCTCTTCCTTGGGCAGCAATTTCACCAGCCGGTACACTTCTTTCACCAGTTGCATTGCTTTTTGCCAAACGATCAGTTCCTGATAACTCTGCACACCCATATTCTCGCAGAACCTCCTTCAGGTAATACTGCCCACTCACCACTGCCCACTGCTCACTAAATTCGCCTCCGGCGAATTTCAGCCCAGGTTCGTCCAGACTGTACCGCCCGAACATGCAGCCCACGGCGTAGGATATGAAGCTGCGGATATCCCGCTGGAGGTCAGCCTTGCGGATGGTCACGTCCTTGTCCTCCACCTCGGGGGTCAACTCGTCCTGAAGGCCATAGATTTCGATGAAAATGCGGTTGAGTTCTTCTTCGTTGGATTTGAGGCGTTTAAACTGCTCTTCAGTGAATAATTCCCACGCTTTGAAAACAGAAGAAATTCGGCTTGATTGCTTTGCGTCACCCCAAGCGGAGGCACTGGCCATGTTAAATTCCATAAGTGGATGCATACGAAAATCCCATGAGGTTTCGATGCTATCCCAGTCGGCGCGGGAAATTAAGATATTTTCTTTTACAATAATGTCAATTATTGACTTCTTCTCATATCGAATACACACTGGAATATTTGCAAGATTTCCAACTTGGAAATTAAGTGTGGGATTCTGTACTTGTAAGAAGAAATGTCCGAGCTTTGACGCTAAAAGCCCTGTAATATACATCATACTATCTCGATTCGGAAACAAAGATGATCCAGCAATCAGGATAATGTGGTTTTAAAATCAATACATGGTAACAGGCCCTAGTGATTGCCACTCGAAGAATTTTACGACTGCGGTTATGCAGATAGGGATCATAACCCACATTTGGTAAGTTGTGGGGGTGTTTCTTTTTATTCTATGTCGTATCCTGCCAAATTTCTTTATAATATAAAATTTTTTGGTTTGGCATAGTACATAGCATCAACAATGATGGCAATAGCTGCTTTAATGAACGGTTCTAAAGGCAGCGGGAGATGGCCATTGAGGTACCATTCCAAACTTGAACAGTGGGAAGGGATGGTCGGTTGGCCTTTGTGCTGAGGCACTCTGGTTGAAGTTTTGGAACCAGAGGATTTGTGATAAAGGTTCAGATCCATAGCCGAAAATATTGTGCAAAAATATTTGAAACCCTTCAATAATTGACATGTTAAAAATTACTTTAATCTATATCAACTTAGGATGCTCGATGAACACTTGAGGAACCCGCCCCCCAAACATTTTCAACTGGTTTTATTCATTTTTATCTCTTTTTAACTAAAGTACTTTAATAACATTACAAGTAGAATAAGTCACCCGTAATCCGGCGACTTCGTCGTCGGCTCTCTCGTCGGCTATGCCCCGTCCCCGGCGCAATAATGACCAAGGGGTTACCGCCTAAAACAGCGATAAGCCCTTGATTTATAAGCAGTCTGGCGGAGAGAGTGGGATTCGAACCCACGAGACCACTCAACACAGTCTACTCAATTTCGAGTCGAGCGCCGTGCCTTAACTATATTACTTTATTCCAGAAAGCATTTCTATGAATACGAAAAATACAACTAACAACCTGTTCCCGGAAAAAGTTTCTTTCAAGCGCAGCAACAATGTTTCTGCATCAGAAGCCTGTTATAATGGGCACGTTTTCAATCACCGTTAACGTGCCGATAATCCTGCGATCCTTCTCTCCCACCAGGATATGCTGGCGGGGATCGACAATCACTTGCTCCCAGAGCTTTTCCTGATCTTCGCTGCCCTCAGCTGAACCGTGGCCGTAAGCCCCCTCCAGATCACGGTAGAGGGCCTGTATATCCCAAAGAAATGCATGACTGTTATTTTTTGAAACATTTTCACATATGAGGAACATAGAGGCAAGCATGTATTTTTGTCATAGCTACTACGCGACCAGGGAGCAACTGTTTCCAGTAAGGGGGTGTCGCTAAATGAACATGTGTTTGGAAATTCCTCTACTATTAAATTACGCTTTAGTGCTTGCCAATATCATGCCTAATGGAAATAGGTGTCACCACTGATTCTATTTTCATATGCTATAAATTAGTTAAATTTCTTTTACAAAGACATTTACAGGGGTGAAAATTATGGCAAATCCAAAGGAACCATTTGGCGGGGAAACCGGAAAGGTATCTGAGGCAGCATTTGAAATAAAAAACGTCGGCGCTGAAACGAAGAAAAAAGATAGCAGTAAAAAGCTGCTGAATGAGCACAGCCAGATGAAAGAGTTAGAGGCACAGAGACGACAGGAAGCACCGCGAGAACGTCTGAACAGGCCAAATTTTCTTATCCTAATGGTAGATGAGGAACGCTACCCGCCCGTTTACGAAAGGCCCGAATTACAGGCCTGGCGCAAAAAAAACCTGCTGACCCAGGATCTGCTGCGCAACCATGGGCTGGAATTCAAACGCCACTATGCCGGCAGCACTGCCTGTTGCCCCAGCCGGGCCACCTTGTTTACCGGCCAGTACCCGTCGCTCCACGGCGTTACCCAGACCGACGGCGTCGCTAAAACTGCCTTCGATACAGACATGTTCTGGCTGGACCCAAATACCGTCCCTACCATGGGCAACTATTTCCGGGCCGCCGGATACAGAACATTTTACAAGGGCAAATGGCACATATCCGAAGAGGATATACTGATTCCCGGCACTAAAAACTCACTTC
>CAZDQP010000211.1:0-3352 GCA_964507485.1 uncultured Pirellulales bacterium
ACTTACATATATGCCCCCGCCGTACCCGGAACCGCCGTCGCCACCGCGCCCACCACTGTCATGACCGTCCGAACCATAACCGCCTCTGCCGCCTGATGCTGTGTTATCTGTAATGGTGCAGGATTCAATTGTAAGATTGCCGCTCGAGCTGTTGCATACCCCTCCCCCGCAGCCTTTTCCACCATACCCGCCGTTACCATTAATATCAATACCACCGGCCAAACCTCCATTACCGCCTGATGCTTTATTGTTGGTGATAATGCAGTTATGAGGCGCAAAGTCGCTAGCTGAGCTGCTGTAAATCCCTCCGCCTGAGGCGCTTCCGCCATGGCCGCCCTGAGATGTGCCTTCTGAAGACCCTCCACCTCCACCCGCGGCTATGTTTCCAACTATGCTGCAGTTTTCTATTCCTGGGCAGCTTTCCGAGTCAAAGAATAGTCCCCCTCCATAACCATTGCCGCCGGGACCGGTACCATCGAATATACTCCCGTAGCCACCGCCTCCCTGCGCTTTATTATCACTGATAGTACAGTTGATTATCACAGGCCTGCTGTTTGATATGCAGTATATTCCACCGCCATAAGCATTACTGCCTGGACTTCCTAAACTTCCAGATGTACCTTTGGCAAGGTTGTTAGTAACTACGCAATTTTGGATAGTCGGAGAAGCACCCTCACAGTAAATCCCGCCGCCCTTGCCAGGGCTGCCGGTTATCCTGCCTCTCTTTATGGTAAGGCCGGAAACGATGCTGTTTGCATCTTCACCACTGTGGAAATAAAAACCGCGATGACCAGATATGCTTTCGCAGTCAATCACCGTTCCTGCGACCACACACGGGTCTTCAGGGTCGATACTTTGAACTGTAATCGCCTTGCCGCCGAAGTCAAGGTTGTAATTGCCGCTTCCTGTGTATGTGCCGGGCGCAACAATCACAACTTCACCGTCCGCCGCCGTATTGATTGCCGCCTGAATTGTCGAATATTCCGATGGAACATTTAATGTCCCGTCAGAATCGCCAATATGCAATGTTATACTGACTGTCTGTGGATTATTAGACGCATCGGGGGCCGAAATAGTTATACTGCAATTATATATCCCCCCTGTAAGACCTGATATATCCACACTCAAATTAACATCATCAACCTCTCCCGTCGAGCTGCCGCTATTTGGCTCCGCCGAAAGCCAGTTGCAATCCACGCCGATTTCCCAGTTGAGTGTCCCAATGCCGCTGTTGGATACGCCGAGTATCTGGTCATTTGGATTTGCTCCGCCCTCAAGAGCGTAGAATTCAAATTGCGTCGCCGAAAGCTCAATTTCAGGTCTGGCTGTCTCGAAACTCCATACACTCCCTTTCCATAAATTGGGCTCGTTGATTTCATCTATCCGCCAGTAATAAGTTGTCATAAGTTCGAGACCGCACGGGTCATAACTGTTAACATCGAAATTACCTATATACACAGGCAAGTTTGTATCGGCGTCGTTTATATCGTTGTAATCGGTGCCAAGGTAAACATCGTGTGAATTAGCATCCATCCCCGGCCTCCAGCTAAGAATCACATTCGGGTCCACACCCTTTGCTCCATTGGTAGGATTAGGCTCAGACGCTGCAAATAAACCCTCAAGATAAAGCTGCTCGATTTCCCCGGCAGACAAAGCTCTTTTGTATACGCGAACATCGTCGATCTTGCCGTTAAAATAATATGTCAAATCATGCCGGTTTCCTATTACCGCGCTGCCGCTGGAGTATGTTAAACCTCCCCCGGTTCCGCTATATGTACCTCCGTCATCAAAACCGTTTACATACAAGTCAATATCAGTTCCGCCTTTTATAACTGCCACCGCATGATACCAGGTACTCGCATTTAGAACCGTTGTCCCAACCTTACTTCTTCTGTTCCAGGAGGCAGGGCTGCCTCCGTCTCCATAGCCTATACTCAGATTGTTTTGAGCATTGATGCAAAACCAGACGCCATAATAATTGGTCGTTTGGTCATCCAGTGTTATTATATACCGCGTATATCCGGAACCCGATGGCCTGACCCATGCTGAAAGAGTCAGTGGAAGAGGAGGTTTTAAACTAACGTCATTACCTACATCAATATAATCTCCAGCATCATTAAAATCCAAGGCGCCGGTAATCTGGCCTGTTGTCCACGTCGCCCCATAGATAGTCCCGTGATTGTTGCCCGCTGAATCATACGCCGTGCTGCCGCTGCCCTCGTCAAACTTCCACCAACCAACAAGATTTGGGTCCGCAAACGCAGTTTGGCCTGAAATTGGAAATGCCGCTAAAATACCTGCTAAAAAAACCGTGGAAAATGCTGACTTCCTCATTTTTCTGTCCTCCGAAAAGGGTTTAGTGGTATATACTATCGCCTACCATAATATCCAAGAAAAGTCAAGAAAAAAACCCCATTTTTCTGAGGTGATTAAGAAGCATCTTTTCCCCATCGGCAGCAGCATATGATTAATCTGCGCCTAAAAATTCAATCAAATGCGCAGGTAGTTTTACCCCTAAAATCCATTTTCTCAAAATTTTTTTATCCCTTTAATTGCAACGACTTAGCCAAAACCACATCTCGAAAAAGCTCCACTTTTTCGCATCATTCGCGCAAGTCAGTCCAATTATAGGGAGACGACTTTTTCGAAACGGGGGCTCCTTAGAGGTTACAAGCAAGTTAATGCCTAAAAAACAAAAAGAGAAATATCTTACTTTTCCGTATCATATACTTAATCTGACGGATATCAGCCTATGTGAGAAGATAATGCTCGCATGGATTTACAGCTTTGGAGAAAAAGGCTGCTGGCAAAGCAACGAAACGCTTGCGGAGCAGTTTATGGTTTCTACCTATACAGTCAGCCGCTGGATTTCCAATATAAAAAAGTACCTCTATATCAAATCCCCAAAAGGATACTACCGAACGATGTGGGCAAAATCTCATCCGGATGTCCAAAATGCCGTTAAGCTCTGGTATCGAAACAAAGAAATACCCAAATCAGACGCACCCGACTTCGGCAAAAATGACCAGGACCCTCCTCAAAAATGCGGAAGTGACTGCCGCAAATCTGCGTTTCGACTTCCGCAAAAATGCCTAACTACTAATAATAAGACTAATAAAGAAACTATAGAAGATACTACTGCAACGCCTGCGCCTTTGCCTGCTTGTGGGCAGGCTTCGGCGTTGCTTGCTGATAGGCGTTCAGGGGTTATTGACGCTGTTGAACAGCTAAAGAACTCGTTTGGTTGCGGCAGGCGGCCGCCGATACTGTTATCAGAGGCTGAATTTCAAGAACGCAAGCAGCAACAAAGGAAAGCATTGCTGGGAGATAAATTTAAAAAATGAATTTGCGG
>CAZDQP010000212.1:0-3336 GCA_964507485.1 uncultured Pirellulales bacterium
CAGATGCCGAACTTCTCGGCGTTAAAAACTTCGGCGTAACAAGCTTAAACGAAATCAAAAAAGCCACAGGTAACCTTGGTTTATCCCTGCGAAGTTTGGATTGATAATTTGGCTTTGCCAGCTATCCCAGGCGAGACCGAATGAAAGTTCATAGTTAAAAATTCGGAGTTGAAAATACGAGTTCCTATCTATTATACATCATACACTATGCGCTATTTGCGCATATTATTTTTGTTTCTGCTGGTAATTCTTGGCGGGTGCAAAGGCAGACGGGTCGACAGAAGCACGCCACAAATGGATACCGAAGAGCAGTTTTGGATACGTGTACTGCTGCTCGATGACGTCAAAGCCTGCGAACTGAAGGTTGATACATCGTTTGCTGTTCTGGACGGCAGGACTCAGGTAACAAAGGCCGAGTTTGAACAAATCAACGAACAATTAAATATAACCATATCCGGGGAGGGCATTGAGATTTCAAGTCGTGTTTTTAGCGGCCAGATAATTGTTTTTCCTGATGCGCCATATATATTTAACCTGAACGGGAAGGATTATCGCGGCAAATTAAAGCTGGTTCCGAATTCGGAAGGGGATTCCTTCGATGTAATAAATCTTGTTCCGCTCGAACCATATTTGGCTGGTGTGATTGGCGCAGAGATGCCGAATTACTGGGAACCTGAGGCGCTGCAGGCACAGGCAATTGCAGCGAGGACTTATTGCCTGTATATTAAGAAGCGTTTTGGCGACGGCCGCAATTGGGACGTTACAAAAACGCAGGCCCATCAGCGTTATCTTGGAGTTGAAGCCGAATCAGTACAGATCTGGAAGGCAGTCAATCGGACGCGAGGTCAAGTCCTGGTGTGCAGACAATTCGATGGAGGCAAAGGGCTTTTTCCTACTTATTATAGCTCAAGTTGCGGCGGCCATACTGAAAACAGCGAGCATGTATTCGGGGATTATTTTGAACCGCTTGTTGGAGTGCCCTGTCCATATTGTAAGAACGTGGCGAAGCCGGGTTTTTTCTACTGGCCAGCGGTCCGGATTGAGAAGAACAAGATTACATACAAATTGCAAAAGAGGTATCCAAAACTGGCGAAACTCGGAGAGATTACAGGCATCAGTCCCGCCGGACAGAGTAATTATGGAGGATTTTCCAGATTGACTCAGATAAGACTTATTGGTTCAGAGGGCAAGAGTGATTTTTTGCGTGCCGAGGATTTTCGGCTTGCAGTTGACCCGAGCGGTCGTAAGTTAAGAAGCGCCATCTGTCGAATAACGAGTATAGATGATGAGTGGGTGTTTCTATCCGGTAGAGGTTACGGGCACGGTGTTGGGATGTGTCAATGTGGGGCTGAGGGGATGGCAAGACAAGGCAGAAGCGCGAGACAAATACTTTCGTATTATTACCCCAGCTCAGATATCGTAAGAATTTATTGAGATGAGTAATTTCAAAAAATTTTCTACGGACAGCCATTCTGCGGCTCGATGCGGATTGTTAAGTACAGCCCACGGGGAAGTCGAGACTCCGGTCTTTATGCCGGTTGGAACCGCCGGTGCAGTTAAGGGTATTACACCGCAACAACTAAGAGAAATCGGTGCTGATATGATTTTGGCTAATACATATCATTTGCTGCTTCGGCCCGGTGTCGAGACAGTGGAAAAAGTCGGTGGGCTACATAAACTGATGGGCTGGAACAATCCCATACTTACCGACAGCGGTGGCTATCAAGTGTTTTCTTTAAGCTCTTTAGCCCGAATTGATGATAACGGCGTTGAGTTTGCAAGTCATATAGATGGGGCAAAAGTATACTTAAATGCAGAAATCGCCACCGAAATTCAAAATCGACTTGGTGGTGACATAATAACGTGTTTCGACCAGTGCACTCCATTTCCTTGTGGTGATTCGCAATTAAAAAAAGCGGTTGAGAGAACTATACGCTGGGCGGAGCATGCCAAGGGCGCCCACAATAATCCGAACCAGCTATTATTTGGTATCGTCCAGGGTGGAACGGATATACAATTGCGGGAGCAATGTGCCGGTGAGCTTGTCAAAATAGGCTTTGACGGCTATGCCATCGGCGGATTGAGCGTTGGTGAAGGGCATAAGGAGATGATAAGGACCGTCGCTGGAACGACACGAATTTTGCCGCCTGATAACCACGGTATTTAATGGGCGCAGGCACACCGGCGGATATTATTGCGGCCGTTGGTGCCGGTGTAGATATGTTTGATTGTGTTCTGCCGACTCGTAATGGGCGCAATGCTTTTGCTTTCACCGAGATGGGGGACGGCCCTATACGTCTTAGGAACAGTGCCCATATAAGTGATACATCGCCAATTGATGTTGGTTGTGATTGTTACTGTTGCGGGAATTTCAGCCGTGCAACATTAAGGCATTTTTTTAATGTTGGGGAAATGCTCGGACCTATTTTAGTGTCCCTGCATAATCTCAGATTTTACCAAAGACTGATGATCAAGATAAGACAGGCCCTAAAAGAAAATAGATTTTCCGACTGGGCAGAGGAGCAATTAAGTAGAAGAAAATGATTGTTGATTATTGATGCAGGATAATTTAACATCTTACCGATAATCAGTAATTGGTCGTCAATAATCAATTATGAAGGGATGGTAAAATGAACAATGTATGGATATTAGCTCAAACGGAGGCTAATGAGGCGCCATCGCGTATTTCATCTGAACCAGTATCTTCGGAAGGTGAGGCAATAACGACAGTGCCATCCGACTCTAATGTTCCTGCAGCGAGAACACGGCAGCAAAATCCGCTGGGGAGCTGGATATGGATTTACGTTGTATTATTGCTCGTAATGTTTATTGTTTTTTTTAGGGGGCCTCAAAAACAGAAACAGGAGCGTAAAAAGATGGTCCAATCGCTTCAAAGGAATGACAGGGTCCAGACAATAGGCGGAATAATTGGGACTGTAATGGATATTAAAGGTGATGAAATTACGTTGAAGGTTGATGAGTCAAATAATACGAAAATAAAAATTGCCTCTTCAGCGGTCGGAAGGAATTTGTCAAAAGAGAAATCATAAAATATAACAGGTAGTTATTGAATATTTAGTCGTTTGGTTAAATTAGCGGTTGTGAATACGCGAGGAAGCTATGAACAATAATCTATGGCCGAAAATCATTTTAATACTCGTTCTTTTGTTTGTTGCAGTGTGGACTTTATACCCACCGGACAAGACATTAAAACCTGGAATAGACTTAGCGGGTGGAACAAGCCTTATCTATGAAATCGATACGTATGGTCTCGATAGCCTAGAAAAGAAAGATTTGGCCCAAAGGATGATAACTGTTCTTCGCAGGCGAATAGAC
>CAZDQP010000213.1:0-3324 GCA_964507485.1 uncultured Pirellulales bacterium
TAAATCGTCCGTAAAAACACCACCGGCCGTCAGGAATTTATGGTCTTTTTCCAAAGCATTAATGGCCTCTGCCAATTCACCCGGCGTTTTTTCGTATTTCGCCAATTCTTCAGAACTCATTTCATATATATACCTGTCAAGCGGTTCACCCGGACTAACCTTGTTCTGAATACCATCAATTGCCGCCATAAGCATCGCCGTCCACGCAAGATAACCGTTCGCAGTCGGGTCAGGGCAACGAAACTCCAGCCTTTTTGCCTTCGGACTGGCTGAATACATCGGTATTCTTACACCCGCTGAGCGGTTTCTCGCACTCATAACAAGATTAACAGGTGCTTCAAAGCCCGGTACAAGTCTGCGATATGAATTTGTCGTTGGTGCCGCAAAGGCCAAAATCGCCGGTGCGTGCTTGAGGATTCCACCGACTGAATACAGGCCGATATCACTAAGGCCGGCATAACCTTTGCCTGCAAACAACGGATTGCCATCATTCCACAGCGAAAAATGCGTATGCATACCACTGCCGTTGTCTTCAAAGACCGGCTTGGGCATAAATGTTACCGTTTTACCATTACGTTTGGCAACATTCTTAATAATGTATTTGTACCACATAAACTGGTCGCTCATCTTTACAAGCTCCTCGAACTTCATATCGATCTCAGCCTGTCCGGCAGTAGCGACTTCGTGGTGATGCGCCTCGACAGAGATTCCAATCTTCATCATTTCATAAACCATCTCGCCTCGCAGGTTATGATACGTATCGGTCGGACTTACAGGGAAGTATCCCCCTTTGAAACTCGGCTTGTATCCGAGATTTGGCTCTTCGAATCTTGCTGTGTTCCATGCCCCTTCGACCGAGTCGATTTTATACATACCTGTATGCTGGTTTTGCTCATAGCGAACCTCATCAAAGATGAAGAACTCAGGTTCCGGTCCGATATAGCAGGTATCTGCAATACCTGTTTTCTTCAGATACACAGCACCTTTGCGAGCAACGTACCTTGGGTCCCGAGAATACTCTTCTTTTGTTATAGGGTCAACAATATTAGCCAGTACACTTACCGTAGGCTCGGCAAAAAAGGGGTCGAGCACAACAGTATCAGCATCCGGAATCGCAAGCATATCTGACATATGAATTCCCTGCCAGCCGCGAATGGACGAACCGTCAAATCCAAGCCCTTCCTTAAACGTATCTTCGTCCAGAATAGCAACGGGGTAAGAACAATGCTGCCATGTGCCAAGCAAGTCGACGAATTTCAGGTCGACCATCTTGGCATTGTTTTTCTTGCAAAATTCAAAAAATTCTTTAGGTGTCATTACTTCTTTCCTTTCTAAATATTTAGATTTATTTTTATTTTCTTAACCTATCGCTTCACTGCCTCGTTCTGATGTTCTAATCCTTATACATTCAGGCATGTCCAATACGAAGATTTTCCCGTCTCCAATTTTGCCAGTATGTGCCCCTGTAGTAATGCTCTCTATAGCTTTTTCCACAAATGCTTCGTTTACTGCTATTTCTAATTTTGTTTTCCTCAGCAGGCATCCCTGTTCTTTATGGCTCCTGTAAACCTCGGCAATGCCTTTTTGCCTGCCTCGGCCAATGACGGATGTTACCGTTACGAGGTGAATTTCTCTTTCGGTCAGCTTTTTAAGTACCTCATCCAGACGGTCAGGCTGAATAACTGCTATTATATATTTCATTGGTTTTATCCTTTCTTATTTAATCAACCAAAGTATATGCCGCTTCGCGGTGTTGTGTTAAGTCAAGACCCACGCGTTCTTCATCTTCGCTTACTCGTAGTTTCATTACTATATCTACCAGTTTCAGCAATATGGCACCGGCCACGAATGAATATACCACTGTGATAACCACAGCTTTGAACTGAATCCACAGTTGTGTCGGATTGCCGTACAGCAGGCCATCTGCCCCATCAGGGTTAATTGTTTTCGTAGCCCATACACCCGTTGCAATCATACCCCATATTCCACCGATGCCGTGAACACCGAAGACATCTAATGAATCATCATAGCTAATCTTACTTTTAATATATGTAACTGCCAGCCAGGGGAACATTCCCGCTCCTAAACCTATCCAGATTGCACCGGTTGGAGTGATAAACCCCGATGCCGGAGTAACTGCGGCAAGACCGGCCACTGCACCGGTGATTATGCCCAAAGTTGTTGGTTTTCTAAACTTGAGCCAGTCGAGTATAGACCAAGTTATACCAGCAACAGCACCGGCTATGTGTGTCACCACAAACGTATTACCTGCCAGACCTGACGCCTTCAAGGCGCTGCCTGCATTGAAACCAAACCATCCGAACCATAGAAGACCGGCGCCTAATATGGCAAATGGCAAATTGTGTGGAGGGGAAATATCGGATGGGTAGCCTCTCCGTTTTCCTAATATCAATGCCGCCGCCAGAGCCGTCATACCGGCGTTGATATGAACTACCGCTCCGCCGGCAAAATCAAGTGCTCCCATCTCTTTCATAAAACCGCCGCTGCCCCAGAACCAATGTGTTACAGGATTGTATACCAGTGTCGCCCATAATAGTGTAAATACGAGAAAAGATGAGAACTTCATACGCTCGGCAAATGCACCTATAATCAAACCCGGCGTTATTACAGCAAACATCATTTGGAACGCCATAAATACTTCGTGTGGTATTGTCGCTGCGTATTCAGGGTTTGGAGTCATTCCTACACCTCTTAGAAAGAACCATCCCGTTCCGCCGATTATGGAGTTTCCACCCGATCCGAAAGACAAACTGTAGCCTATGATTATCCATTGAACACTTACTACGCAGAGGATAATAAAACACTGCATAAGTACGGAGAGCATATTTTTCCGCCGTACCAACCCTCCATAGAAAAATGCCAGCCCGGGTGTCATCAGCATAACGAGAGCCGCAGACATTAGAATCCACGCAGTATCCCCATTGTTGACTGCAGGAACTGATGCAGTTTGAGCTGATTCTTCGGCAAATACCGGCGTAATTACAAATAAAACTACCATGATTGCAGATAGAATGATTTTTTTCATTTCTAATTCTCCATATAATGCAACGTTCTTTAAAAACTTTTTGTTATCTCGATACCAGTAAAGAAGTAATCGCTGCTTACTGTAGAGTCACCAGTGGCATACGTATCCGCACTGCGAATCTTTCCATCAATTAGAACTACATAATTGAAGCTTGGCCTTACGATCCATCCATTGCCGATATCGATTGGAAAACCTATTGTTAATGCCAAATCGTTCAGCCGAGATTTATCAATTCCCCAGTAATCTTTATTATACGTACTATTGCCCCAGCCGATAGA
>CAZDQP010000214.1:0-3291 GCA_964507485.1 uncultured Pirellulales bacterium
CGTTCCGTCTTTGGGTTGGCGGCTGCACTGTCAGTACTTGGACTTAAGGTGGATATACTCGCTGCTAAAGGGCAAACAAGTGCCAAAAACATTCACATTTTATGTAAACATACCTTTGGTAAACGTGTTTGTTACTCTACATTCGCAAAGGTATTAAAAATATACCTGTCTGAAAATCAATACGATATAACTCACAGTGTGCTGCCTTTTGATTTCGCAGACGTTTATCAGCCACGAGGAGGCAGTTACACCGAAGCAATTCTGCGTAATGCCGTAAGCTACCGGAACAAATTCGTTGAATCTTACAAAAAAATAACGGCTTTTGCCAATTTCAGACGAACCTTACTCTTACAAGCCGAGAGAAAACTTTGTAATAATTCAACTGGGCCTCTAATTATTGCGATTTCGAAATATGTCGCTGAGCAGTTTAAAACACATTATAACGCAAACGAAGACCGCTTAGTTATTATACCCAATGGCATAAAGATAAATAAAAGAATAGACTCTGGTCAGGCAAACAAACTCCGCCGTCAAATCCTTACTCAACTTGGCCTCAAAGAAGCTAACGAACCCGTCTTTTTATTGTTCACAGCAAACAATTTCAGACTGAAGGGACTTGCCTGTTTGATAGAGGCAATGAACCTTGTATCTCAAAACAATACGAAAAGGCAAGCCTGCTTAATAGTGGTCGGTAACGACAAAACATACAAATACCACTGGCTTGCCAAAAAACTCAATCTCCATAGAAAAACGATCTTTTTGGGCCCTATCCGTCATATTCAAAACATTATATCAATAACAGATGTAGCCGTCCTGCCCACCTTCTACGACCCTTCGAGCAGGTTTATTCTCGAAGCAATTGCAGCCGGCAAACCCGTGATAACAACAGAATATAACGGAGCAACAGATCTATTCGTCAACAATCGCCATGGTAAAATAATTGACCGTCCTGAAAACATCCCGGCATTGGCACAGGCCATTAGCCATTTTACAGATACAAACAACATCCAGAAAACAACACAGGCGATCGTAGAAGACAATTTAAAGGAAAATGTTTCTATCGGAAGGGTTGCTGAACAGTTGATGTCTGTTTACGAATCTATTCTCGAAAAGCGAGGACAATAATGAAATATGTGATTTTGATTATTGGTGCGTATTTACTCGGTTCAATTCCTTTTGGTCTGATTATTGCCAAAGCCCACGGTAAGGATTTACGCAGTATCGGTTCAGGCAATATCGGCTCAACTAACCTCTCACGGGCTCTCGGGAGAAAATGGGCGTATTTCTGCTTCTTTCTGGACGTCACAAAAGGCCTTATACCCACTTTGTTTGCTGCAAATCTTATCTCTTCACCACCTTCTATCTCAGAGCTTTTTCTCGCTCTTGCTACTGGTTGCGCCGCGGTTTTAGGCCATATCTTTTCGATATATATTAAGTTCAAAGGTGGCAAAGGCGTTGCTACCAGTTTTGGCGTGGCGCTTGGTCTTTGGCCCTATTACACAATTTGCGCCGTCATCGCTCTTTTAATATGGGTAGTGGTTGTCCTAGTATGGCGATATATCTCTATGGCTTCTATGGCTGCTTCTGCTGCTTTTCCTTTAACGCTGGCGATTGTAATTATATTGATGCCGCATTGGAATTTTTCCGAATTATGGCCGTTACTAATTGCGGCTGTTGCAATACCGGTTATGGTGATTGTTCGCCACCGTGGGAATATAAAAAGAATAATCGCCGGAACTGAAAGCAAAGCATTTACATAGAAATCTATCTCATACAGCCGATGCTGGAATAAGACAAAGCATTCTTAAAACAGTATCTCCCTTATTCTTAAATTGGTGTTCCTCACCGCCTGGCACAAATATTACATAATCTTTGCCGAACTCGTATTCATTACCTCCACACATGAAGATTCCTTCGCCTTCAACTATAAACACCTCATGCTCATGCTGATGCTTGTGCAATGGTGTGTGGCCTCCCGGTTTTATTTCAAACATCCGCATTGCGAAACTATCCGCGCCATCCTCTTCGGAAATAAGCCACCTTATCTCCGTGTCCTTGGCTCCCTCCACTTCTACTGGACGTTTGACAATATCGCTGCTATTTTTTATTTTCATCATTTTCCCTTTTCGCTGTTATTGAACACTTATCCAAGTTTCTTGGCAAGTATTTCAGAAACGACTTTAGGATTCGCTTGTCCCTGCGTTTTCTGCATAACCTGACCCAGCAGAAAGCTCATCGCCTTCTTGCTTTTCTTGCCTCCGCTTTTTACATCATCAACAGCTTTTTGATTCTCCGCAAGCACTTGCTCGACCGTCTTTTCCAGTTCTCCCGCATCACTTTTCTGAATAAGATTAAGTTCTTTCGCGATTACTTCCGGCCCTTTGCCGGTCTTTACCATTTCTTCGAAGATGGTGTTTGAAGCAGTAGCGCTTACTTCGCCGGCTTCGACCATTTTGGCTAATTGAGCGAGAGCTTCAGGCTTAACGCCCAGTTCTGTCACACTACATTCTTTTTCTTTTGCTGATCTTAGCCCAACTTGTGTGAGCAGATTGCATACCCGCTTCGGCTCGCCGCCCGCCTTGACCACTTCTTCGAAAAACTCGGCTACTCCACGCTCTGCCGTTAAAACACCAGCATCATAATCGTTCAATTGATACTCACTAACATAACGCATCTGCTTTTTTATGGGCAACTCGCACAATCTCGACTTGATTTCATCCAGCCATTGCTCCGTCATCTCGACCGGCACCAAATCTGGCTCAGGGAAATACCTGTAATCGTGCGCTTCTTCTTTTTCTCTCTGAAGCACCGTCACTTCTTTGCCATCGTCCCACCCCCGCGTGCTCTTATTGCCCATCTGCATAACTTCGCCCGTTTCGAGAAACTGCTCAATCTGCCTGCTGACTTCGTATTCGATGCTCCGTTCAAGCACACGGAAGCTGTTCAAGTTTTTAATTTCTACTATTGGTGTCTTGTATTCCTGACCGCCTCTGGTAATAACCAGATTAACGTTCGGCTCGAATCGCATATGCCCTTTTTGCATATCTGCTTCTGAAACACCCAAGTATCTGACTATCCTCCGCAGTTCCTCCGCCAGTGCACGAACCTCCGCAGCACTGTTCATATCCGGCTCGGTTACAATCTCCAGTAGCGGCGTTCCAGCGCGGTTTAAATCAACTTGTGAAAAATTACCCGTTGCGTGCAGGTTCTTCCCCGCGTCCTCTTCAAGGTGCGCCCTGATTATCCCAATTCTTTTGGTCTTTCCCGACTCCAGTGGTATCTCGATAAAAC
>CAZDQP010000215.1:0-3198 GCA_964507485.1 uncultured Pirellulales bacterium
CCCCCAATTATCAGAAAAAATTTAAATTGTTGAAATTTAATTGTGTTTTATACGTCTTAGTAGGTACGGACCGTGATATTGTACGATAATACATAATCTCCTCATGAACTTGGAAAGGCAGGAAAAATGAACAAAACTATAAAAATCATCGCAATGGCAGCATTTTGGACCTTCTTTAGTAATGCTCTGGCCGAAGAACTGCTTGTGCCGACCCAGCATTCCACCATTCAATCAGCAATTAATGCCTCTTTTGATAATGACACCATCATCGTCGCTCCCGGCACCTACACTGACCTAGGCAATCGCGACATCGACTTTCTCGGCAAAGCTATTACCGTCCGAAGCACCGACCCAGAAGACCCTTGTGTAGTTGTTGCTACAATCATCGATTGCAATGGGACAGTATCGGACCACCACCGCGGCTTCTATTTCCATAGCGGCGAAGATGCCAATTCTGTCCTCGCCGGATTAACGATTACCAGTGGTCGTATTGGTGACGGCGGCGCAATTAGATGCGATGGAAGCAGCCCGACGGTGACCAAATGCACGTTCAGCGGTAATTCGGCACTTTCGATGGGCGGCGGGATGGCCAGCGACAACAACAGCAACCCGACGGTGACCAACTGCACCTTCAGCGCAAACTGGGCGGGCAACGGCGGGGGAGGGATGGCCAACCTCAACAACAGCAGTCCAACGATTACCAACTGCATTTTCCGTGAGAACAGGCATGAATGGCCTGTCACCGGCGGTGGCGGGATGGTCAATGCTAACAGCGATCCGACGATTACCAACTGTACCTTCAGCGGAAACTCAACTACATATTTCGGCGGTGGGATGTGGAACGTAAACCATAGTAAACCGACGGTTACCAATTGCACCTTCAGTGGAAACGTGGCTGGCTATTATGGTGGAGGGATGTACAACACGAGTAACAGTGACCCGACGCTGACAAATTGCATTTTGTGGGGCAATACCGCACTGGATGCGTCCCAGATATACAACAAAGATGACGAAAGTTCGGTAATTGTTACCTTCAGCGATGTTCAGGGCGGCTGGTCTGGCGAAGGCAATATCGATGCCGACCCCTGTTTTGTCGAGCATGGCTATTGGGCCGATGCAAACGACCCCAACATTATCGTTGAGCCAAATGACCCAAACGCTGTCTGGGTCAATGGCGACTACCACTTAAAAAGTGCCGGCTGGCGGTGGGATACCGAACGCAACCGTTGGACTTATGATGATGTTACCAGCCGATGTATAGATGCCGGTAATCCCGGCTCGCCTCTGGCCGATGAACCCATTTCCATACCAGATGACCCCAATAACGAATGGGGTCAAAACCTTCGCATAAATATGGGCGCCTTCGGCGGAACAGACGAGGCTTCTGTCCCGCCTTACGATTGGGCTCTGCTGTCCGATGTAACAAATGATGGAATCTCTGACATCAGAGACCTCGATATACCCTCATCTTTGTGGCTAAACCTTGATGAGCAGTTATATGCCGATTTCAATCGGGATGGAATTATCGAGATCTCTGATTTTGCCTTGCTTGCACAGGACTGGCTCGAACAAACATCTTGGCACTAAAACTGCTTGTGCTGTCTCCTGCTCGGATACCGTTTTTTCCCGTATGCTTGCGCATACTCACTGTATGTTTCCTTCGGTTGCTTGCCCTGTGGGCGGCCTCCGGCAGCACTGCGCAATAAGTGTTTACCCCCCCCGCGGCACCTGAGCGGAATTCAATCAAATGCGCACCTATCCCCACACCAAAAACGGCTAATTTCAAATTTTTCTTATCCCTTTTTTAAGTCCAGAAACCAACTTCGCTTAATTTCTCCAAATTTACGCCTCAATATAAGTCTTGCGCATTATTCTACGCTGTGTATTCAGACGCAGAAAGAAAGCAAAAGAAATCATAAACATGGCAAAAAACACGAAGATATAATAGAAAGAACCGAATTCATCTCCTATATGCGCAAAAACAAACATGTCGACAAAAGCACCCAGACTAAATAAAGCCGTAAAAATCGTGACTGCAATATTCAGTAACAACCGAGGGTAGTATATCAGCGCAGGCAGCCAGGCCTTCTTCATCCTGTATGCTTCCCACCTTTTACGCCATACATCCGCACGGCGGGACTTCTCTTGTTCTGTAAGTATTCGTAATATTTTATATTTTACAAAATTGAAGATGTTGAGTTGAGATAATGCAGATTTATATGACACCAACTTTCGACCGAAATACTCCGTTTCCTCCTGTTCAGGAACAACTTTCGTAGTTATTCCCAACCTTTTCTCAATATCCTCTATTTCACGGCGCAGCTTCCTTATTTCCATGTTCAATTTAGTGCTATTGAGATCTCTCAAATGGGTTGAAATTATAACAATCTCATAAAGCCTGTATCCTGCATAGCTGAGTAAAGCAAATAAAATGAGCACACCGAGAAAAGTAGCAAAACCATATGAGTACTCACCCAAAACACTTAAACCCCTTCCAAAAGATGTATCCCCCAAAACGAGAGCAAGCAATGGTTTCCTGTTCCAGTAACGGTCAATCAGTTTTGGCCAGTTATTCTCCAGGCCTTCAGAGTCATTGGGGTCGTTGGGGTCAAGATTATGAAGCCCAACAAGCTTAACCACCCTTGGCGTATATAAGAGATGTTCACCTTCCGGCATCTCCATAATAATGTAACTTTTTTCCAATTCCCTTATCCTGCCGATCTTTTTAGAGTAAACGCCTTCTTGTTCCGGCCCCTCAAGGAAAATAACATCCGTGTATATCCTTTTCTCTACCTGCTGTTTAACGGCGCTCTCTGTCCCCGGACTTATGCACCATAAGCTTGCTGGCAATACAAAAAGCGATCCGAAACTTAACACTAAAATTGTTTTTAGTTTCCTCATGTTCTGACTCCCTATGGCACTGTCGAGGCGCACAAAACCGCAACAGGCTCTTCTAAAAAATACCAAATAATAATAACTAACCCCGCGATGCTTCTTCCTCTAAGTTGCTCACTAAATTTTACCTCAATCTCCCCAACTTTCAACCCCAAAAACTTGCTTGTGCTGCCTCCTGCTTAGAATCCTTTTTGTTAATTTTGCTGTTGCTGCCTCCAGTTCGATACTACCTTATTTTTCTTACTTCGTCCTTCGGACTGCGTAATACTAAGGATTCTCATTGCGGCTTCCGTTAGCAACAGC
>CAZDQP010000216.1:0-3173 GCA_964507485.1 uncultured Pirellulales bacterium
CACTTGTCGAACTTTGTACGGATTTAGCCCGGCAGATGGCGCTCGACGCAGAAGGTGCGACGAGAATGTTCAAAGTTGTAATTAAAGGTGCTGCGACAAAGGGCGATGCTGAAAAGGCGGCAAAGGCGGTGGCGAATTATGACCTTGTGAAATGTGCAATTCACGGGGGCGACCCGAACTGGGGAAGAATTATCTGCGCGGTCGGCTCGTGCGGGGTGAAACTGAATCCGAATAAGCTGTCCTGTACCATTGGGGGTATTGCTGTTTTCCGAAACGGCCGGCCTATGGAGTTCAATCCGAAGAAAGTCTCCAAAATCATATCACGGAAAGAACATACAATTGCAGTAAATCTGGGGGCGGGAAAATACGGGGATTTCTGCTACGGTTGTGACCTGAGCAAAGGATATGTGACAATTAACGCTGATTATCACACTTGAGATATCGTAATTTTATAAACGCCATGGCGAGTATTGCGCCCAGGAAATCGGCTATAAGATCCAGTGCGGTGTTGATGTAGCCTCCGACACCGGAATTGATGACGACTGCTGATACCAATGCCTCGACAATTTCATTTAAGGCGCCGAGTCCCAAGCCTGCCATAACGACTACTATCGATAGTGCTATGAAGTGCTGGGAATTATCTTTTAGTAAAGGTCGAAGAAGGTCAAACATTACCAGAGTGGCTGAAGCAAATCCGAATATGTGGACAAACTGGTCGTATCGCAGAATAGGGTAAGTTTGCGAAATGGGAATGAGTATTATCTCGTATAACAAGACGCCATTTATAAAGACCGAGCCGCCAGCCATATGCAAAAGCGACCAGATGGTGAGCCCCATCAGTGTAGGGATGGAATATCGAACTTTAGGAAACGAAAGTCCGATGACGGCAAAGCAGAGGATTATTGCGCCCACATAAATAATAAATTCGAAGTTTTTGCGCAATAAGAAGACAGTGCCGAAGGCACAAAGCAGCAAGATGTTGATAATAAGCAGGGCAATGTGTATGGGACGGATTCTGTTGTTCATTTAGAGCGGATTTTAATGGGCGAGGAGCCGGCCAGTCAAGGTGAATTATGATTTGATTTTTACTGTTTGGAATCTTTGGAAAATGCTTGAAAAGCGATGCTGTTTTTATTAAGTTTCTATATTTTACGTTTTTGAATAAATCCGCCACAGGCGGATAAACATTACGGTTTTTACGCCATTGGCGTATAAGGTTTGGAAAGGAGCATAAAAGGTGAAAGCTGGAAAGATGGGAATCGCAGGATGCGTATTGGCGCTGGCTTCAACGTGCATTGCGGGTGAGGCATTCAAGGCAGAGCCAGCAGGTGTTGCTGAGGCGGCAGTAGGCGTGATACCGTGGCTTTGGTGGGTGGCCCCGATAGGGTCGCTGCTGGGGCTGGTTGTTGCGTATTACTTTTTCAAGTCGATGATGGCCTCAGAGAAAGGCAACGAGAAAATGGAAGCAATCGCCTCATACGTGCGTGAAGGTGCATACGCGTATCTGTTCAGGCAGTATAAGGTGGTTGCGCTTGTGTTTCTTGTTCTTTTTTTGATATTCGTATGGATGGCATATAAGGGTATACAAAATCCATTCGTGCCTGTGGCTTTTATTACGGCGGGTTTCTTCAGCGCGCTGTCGGGCTTTTTCGGGATGAAGAGTGCGACGATGGCGTCGAGCAGGACAGCGCAAGGCGCGCTTCATAGCTTGAACAGGGCTTTGCAGGTGGCGTTTCGCAGCGGGGCGGTGATGGGTCTTGTGGTTGTAAGTTTGGGACTGCTTAATATCGCGTTCTGGTACTGGCTTTTAGACAGGGTGGTTTACACTCCTGAACATATGCAGAACGGCCTGGTTCTGTGGGGGTTGACCTTAGTCAGGGCAGGTATGGACCCGTCGCATAAGCTGGCGGAAATTACGACGACGATGATAACGTTCGGAATGGGCGCATCGACACAAGCGCTGTTTGCCCGTGTCGGCGGCGGGATTTATACAAAGGCCGCTGATGTCGGCGCAGATTTAGTCGGCAAAGTCGAAGCAGGCATTCCAGAAGACGACCCGCGGAACCCGGCTACAATCGCAGATAACGTAGGCGATAACGTGGGCGACGTAGCCGGGATGGGCGCGGATTTATTCGAAAGCTACGTGAATTCAATTTTGGCAGCGGCGGCGCTGGGTGCGGCCCTGTCGGCGAGCATACTGGCCGCAAAGGGAATGGACCCGCTTAAGGCGGTGCTTGCCCCGATGGTTGTCGCGGGCATCGGGACGCTGCTTTCCATATTCGGAATTTTAATCGTGCGATGTAAAGAAGACGCTTCGCAGAAGAATCTTCTACATGCCCTTTTGAGAGGGACACTATCGAGCTCGGTTCTTGTGGTTGTAGCGATGGCGATTCTTGCGTGGGCTGGCTGGATAACGTGGGGCATATTCGGGTCGGTTGTGATCGGTTTGTTTGCGGGGGTGCTGATAGGGCAGTTCACCGAATATTATACCTCCGATGAATACAAGCCGACGCGTGAGATTGCCAAGGAGGCCCAGCTTGGAACGGGAACTGTGCTTATTACCGGTTTTGCCAACGGGATGATGTCGTCGGGGCTGCCGGTTGTGACAATAGCTGCTTCTATTATAGCCGCGTTTGGTCTTGCAGGCGGTTTTACAGATATGTCTCTCGGATTGTACGGCATCGGCTTTGCAGCGGTTGGCATGCTGTCTACTCTGGGTGTTACGTTATCGACCGATACCTACGGACCAATTGCAGATAACGCAGGCGGCAATGCGGAAATGTCGGAACTTGGCCCTGAGGTCCGCAAAAAGACAGACGCCCTTGATGCGCTGGGTAATACTACCGCGGCGACGGGCAAGGGATTTGCAATCGGTTCGGCGGCCTTGACGGCTATGGCTCTTATCGCGGCGAATATCGAGGAGATCCGCATCTGGATAGCCCGGCTGGCATCGGAGGCACCCGACGGGGTGTACAAGGTCGGGGAGGTTCTTTTTTCATCGCCGCAGAAATATGTCGCAGGCACTGTAAACGTTGCGACGGCCCATATTACCGATTTGTTGGTGGCTTACGACCTTACGATAATGAATCCACGTCTTCTGGCGGGACTGTTCATAGGTGCGATGATGGCGTTTTTGTTCTGTGCACTGACGATGAAAGCGGTCGGCAGAAACG
>CAZDQP010000217.1:0-3081 GCA_964507485.1 uncultured Pirellulales bacterium
GTTATTACCCACTGGACGTTTTAGCAAACCGTTGCCTTCAGCCTCTCGGCCACCTCTCCAGGTTTTGCATAGATAAAATATAGTTTATCGCAAAAAGGTCGTTTTGCAAGAAGATTAGGACAGCGGCGGGAAGTTCCTATAATAATTATGAGGTGAAAAACCCCTTTTGCAGCCCGATAGGATTTAGGACCTATAAAGTCAGAGATTATCGCTCAAAAGAGGTAAATACGGGGTTGTAGAACATATTGTCGAGATTAGTTCATTTTTATTGGGTTAAGGGTGGATGGCTTTATGACGATTAAACATCTGAATTACGGATAGCCAAAGTCCCTTGTGTAGAGGGCGAGAAAAGTCAATTAATACTGAATTTTTTAAGGAGATAGAAATGAAAGCGGACAAAAGAGTTATGAAAGCTGGCTTTACATTAGTAGAGCTTGCGGTGGTCATCGTGATCATCGGCGTGCTGGCAGCTTTTGCCGTACCGAGGTTCAGGGCTTCGGTAGAACGGTCCAAAGCGGCAGAAGCGTTCAACTACCTGTCGTCAATACAGGCAGCGATGGAACGTTATCACGCTCGTCAGGGTACGTACGCCAGTGACACGAACGACCTTGACATTCAGTTCACTACACCGAAGTATTTCACAGTTGGCGATGTTGATGGTGAGGACCTTGAGACAAGCTGGAGCTTGACACTCACCCGCACGGGCAATGCAGCAGGTTATGGAGCGTACACGGTAATATTTACAGAAGAGGGCTTCGATTCAACCAACAGCACAATTGCCGACGAAGACCATGTAGATATCAACCCGATGCAGACGTAATGTAAGCGAAGTATAGTATCTTGAGAATTTAGGAGTAAAAGATGAAACGTATGATTACAAAAAAAGGTTTTACCCTTGTCGAGCTTGCTGTGGTCATTGTAATCATCGGTGTGCTGGCTGCTTTTGCGGTGCCGAGATTTAGAGCTTCGGTAGAACGGTCGAAGGCAGCAGAATCATTCAACTACCTTTCGGCCATACAGGCCTCTCAGGAACGTTACCACGCAAAGCAAGGAGCCTATTCGAACGATCTTTCTGCCCTCGATATTCAGTTTTCGGCACCAAAGTATTTCGCGGTTGGCGAAGTTCAGGGGGAAAACCTTGAAACAGGCTGGAGTTTAACCCTTACGCGCAGCGGTAACGCAGCTGGTTACGGAGAATACACTGTGACATATACCGAAGAGGGGTTTGATACTGAAAACAGCACAATATGCAACTATGATGATATCAATCCTATGCAGACATGATGATGTGATGTTCTGTTGTTAACAACAGAAGCTCGATTAAACAGAAAAAGGGCGGCAACTTTTCGAATTGCCGCCCTTTTTGTTTATTGGAACAACATACCTTTGGAAAAAATATTGGAATGATAAATTGTTTTTTCGGACCATACCTCAATTTTCGCCGGTTTAAACATCCAATTAACGTCTCATAATAATTAAAATTCTGCAAAACAGGCTGTTTTTAGAGTGTCGGCGGAGCAGCACGTTAAGTTGTTTTTTTATTGTGTCGATTTAGTCGTAAGAGCCCATACTGACAAGAACTTATGTCAGCTTGTCAGAGCGGACATGTTGTACAACATAAATTTTTGGTGCCAGGGAATGAGCCTTATGTCAGGAATTTTGGAGAAACTGTGTTGGGGCCGGGCTATCGGTGTGTACTTTTGCGGCAACCGTGTCAGTATTACAGATATGGGAAACACCATAAAAGGTCCGACTACGCTGGCCCAGCAAACGTTCGAACTTGCTGAAGAACAATCCGTTCAGTCACTAACGGAATTTTTGCAGGAATACGTCAGGAACCACGGCGGCAAAAATATTCCGATATGTTTCGGTCTCAAACCAGAGCAGGCGTTTTTCATAACAGCGGGAGTGGACTGCGGGCCGAACGACAATCTTCGTGATAAACTCCTCGACAGTGCGGGATTCCGCAGCACTGAAGAACGGAAAGAGGTCGTTACGGACTATTTCAAAATCAACAAAGTGAAATCCCCGGCAGGCCAGTTGTGGAGCATAGGCGTATGTCAGAAAAAGGCGGCACAGGAACTTTATTCTGCAATCGAGCAGTCAGGCTTTCAGCGTTTTTCCCTGAAACCAACTCCGTGGGCAATGGCGGCATTTTCAACGAAGATGCCGAAAAAAGCCAAAAGCTGGAAAGTTTACATACAAATATTTTTAGGCGAAACAGGCGGATTAGCCGTGCTGGTGGTTGAAAAGCATCCTATGTGCTGGAAACGATTTGTCTTTTCCAAGTCAGAACCTATCGAGAAGCTGGATTCAACCGTAAGGAGCATTTTGATACAAAGTACGGTAGCACTGGCTCGTCCGCAGATAGATGGAATAGTGCTTGAAGGACCAGATTCGGAGAAATTGGGCAAGGAGCTTTATGACAGATTCGCAATAGAAACAGTAACCACCGACAGCTCTGAGTTTGCCGATTCGCAGTTTAGCCGCAGCCTGGCGATATCGGCCAGGTCGAGAGAAGAGGCACAATTCAATCTTTTCCATGAATTACAGCCGAAACCGAGTATTAAGCAGATGTTTCCCTGGAGAGTGGCTATAGTTTTGGTGCTTATGGCTGGCTGTATGGGGTTTCTAATGTGGCAGAAGGCATCAGAATTGGCCAGCGATTATCGCAGGCTCAAGAGGGAGAACGCATCGCATAGATGGGCCCAAAAGAAAAATACGAGAGAAATAGCCAAGAACCGACAGTCTCTTATAACTGAAACTGAAGCGGTAGAGAAATTTGTTTCGACACGAACGGTATGGAGCGACTATTTGAGAGATTTGCCGACCCGCCTTCCGGCCAATGTGAGTCTGTCGAATATCTGGGCTGTGGATGAATTTAGGGAAACGGGTAAGAAGAAGGTAGCGAGGAAGAAGAGTACCAGATCTCTGTCGCTTCGCGGCGTGACTTTGTTCGAAGCAGGACGAGCCTCACCAGAGGAAATTGATGCTTTTCTCGAATCTTTGAGAAAAGTCGAATTGCTGCAAGAGAACTTTCCGAGTATCGAATTAGCAGAAATAAAGTGGCGGCGTCAAGGC
>CAZDQP010000218.1:0-3064 GCA_964507485.1 uncultured Pirellulales bacterium
CAAATCCAGCTTAAGATGCTGCGGGCGGGAAAAGATGTCGTTACCGCTAATACGGCATTATTGGCCGAGCACGGCAATGAGGTATACAAGGTCGCCCGTGAAAAAAATCGATGCATCGCTTTCGAGGCGAGCTGCGCGGGAGGGATACCGATTATATCGGGGCTGAGGACGGGACTGAGCGCGAATAATATCACGGCCATATACGGCATTGTCAACGGGACGTGCAACTATATCCTCTCCAATATGACCAGCAAAGACGAGGACTTCTCCGAGGCCCTGAAACAGGCCCAGAGTTTAGGTTATGCGGAGGCAGACCCGACTCTGGATATTAACGGCGGCGACAGCGCCCATAAGCTGGCTATTATGGCCTCCATCGCCTTCGGGTGTGAAATTGTGTTAGACGATATATCCGTCGAGGGCATCGAGGAGGTATCGAAGGACGACATCCGCTACGGCGGCGAAATGGGCTATGTATTGAAGCTGCTGGCAATCGGACAAAAAGACGAAGAGGGCAGGATATCACTGCGGGTCCATCCGTCTTTTATTGCCAATGACAATTCACTTGCGCGCGTCAACGGTTCGTTTAACGCCGTCAGCATATTTGGCGATGCCGTGGGCGAGGTAATGTATTACGGACGAGGGGCAGGGATGATGCCTACTGCAAGCGCGGTCGTTGCCGATGTTATTGATGTTGCGCTTGGAAATTCGGCGACGGCTTTTCACCATTTGCATTTGCGGCCGCGGAGCCAGATGGAGAAACTGATTGAGAAAATCGGCAACCTCGTCAGCAGGTTTTACATTCGGCTGATGGTCAAAGACCAGGCCGGTGTGTTTGCACAAATCGGCAAAGTGCTCGCCGAGAACTCCATAAGCATATCGGGCATTCTGCAGCATGAAGGTCACGGGCCTGATAATACTATTCCTGTTGTAATTACTACCCACCCGACGCAACAGAGCAAGGTGAGTGCAGCGATAAAAGACCTTGGTGAGCTCAATACCGTTTGTGCCAAGCCAGTCTGCATTCGCATTGTTGATATACCGGAGGACAAGGATTGAATACCAAGTACGCCATAATAATTCCTGACGGTGCTGCAGATGAGCCGCTGGAGGAGCTTGGAGGTGTAACCGTCCTCGATGCTGCTCAAACGCCCAATATGGATAGAATCAGCACTGAAGGCAGAATAGGGCTTGTCCGAACGGTCCCGAAGGGTCTTGAGCCCGGCAGCGATGTTGCACAGATGACGCTGCTTGGGTATGACCCGCTTACATTTTATACCGGCCGTGCGCCAATAGAGGCGGTGGCACGCAATATCAAGCTGTCTCCGAACGACTGGGTATTCAGGTGCAATCTTGTTACCATTTGCGATGGTAAAATGGAAGACCACAGCGCCGGGCATATCTCCACAGAAGAAGGCGGTGAACTAATAAAGGACTTAAATGAGCAGCTCAGTGATGAGAGATTTCGTTTTTATTCAGGTGTGAGCTATCGGCACTTATTGGTTTTCAATGGGGTTGATTTTGATGTTAAGACGTATCCTCCGCACGATTACATAGGTACGGCGATAGAAAAAATTCTGCCGCGGGGAAAAGGTGCGGAAATACTTATCGACTTGATTGCCCGTTCACAGCAGCTTTTTGCTAATCACGATATTAACAGAGTGAAGAAAGACCTCGGCGAAAATCAGGTAAGCTCCATATGGTTTTGGGGACAGGGGCAAAAGGCCAGAATGGAAAGTTTCAAAAAGCGGTTTGGAATCAGTGGTGCCGCCATTTCTGCCGTCGACCTTGCGAAGGGACTATCGATTCTTGTTGGCTTCGATTTGATAAATGTGCCGGGTGCTACCGGATTTGTCGACACAAATTATCAAGGCAAAGGTTCGGCTGCGATAGAGGCGCTTGGTAAGTATGACCTTGTTTTTGTTCACATAGAAGCTCCCGATGAGGCGTCTCATAACGGCAGCGTTGAGTTGAAGAAAAAAGCTGTTGAGCAGATTGATAAGCATATTGTTGGGCCTGTTCTTGAGGCGCTGCAGGGATATGAAAAGTGGAGGATACTTGTTTTGCCGGACCACCCTACTCCTGTATCAGGCAGGGCGCATTCAGCAGAGCCGGTTCCATTTGCTATGGCGGGAACCGGAGTTAGTGGTGTTTTGCATGCAGCTTTCAGCGAATCTAATGCTGCGAAGTCAGGGCTTAGAATAGAAAAAGGTTTTGAATTGATGGAATATTTCTTAAAAAGTTGAGAAATAGACAGGAAACATCTGAAAAATGTCAATAATTGTACAAAAATTTGGTGGAACTTCGGTTGCTGATGCGGAAAGAATACGCTGTGCCGCAAAGAGAGTAATCAAGGCGGTAAAAAACGGCTATTCGGTTGTTGTGGTTGCTTCGGCTCGCGGGCGACAAACCGATGAGCTTATTGCTGATGCACTCGAATTAAATCCGAATCCGCCCAAGCGCGAGATGGACCAGTTGATTAGCACGGGTGAACAACAGTCCGTATCCCTTTTTGCTATGGCTCTTGATGCTGCCGGTTACGATGCTATCAGTTTCACAGGTGGTCAAATCCAGATGATGACCGACAGCGTTCATACGAAGGCACGGATTAAAAGTATCGGGGACAAGCGGATTCGGAAAGAGCTGGAGGCAGGTAAAATTGTTCTTGTTGCCGGGTTCCAGGGAGTAGATGATGAGGGAAACATAACGACGCTTGGCAGAGGCGGCTCGGATACGACCGCGGTTGCGCTGGCCGCGGCTCTCGGAGCTGAGGAGTGCGAAATTTATACTGATGTTGATGCAATATATACAACCGACCCGAGAATATTTAAAGATGCTGCGAAGCTGGAGCAGGTTAGTTATGATGAAATACTCGAAATGGCGAGTTTTGGAGCCAATGTTATGCATTCCCGGTCGATAGAGTTCGGTAAAAAATACGATGTTAAAATTCACGTCAGAAGCAGTTTGGAAGAAAAGGAAGGGACAATAATTATGCACGAGGTACCACAAATGGAGGGCGTAGTAGTTACAGGTGCGACCGTCCAGAAAGACCTGGCCAAGATAGACC
>CAZDQP010000219.1:0-3018 GCA_964507485.1 uncultured Pirellulales bacterium
CCTTTTTCCAGCGCGAACCTCGCCTGGGCAATCCTGGCATGGGCCTGGCGTTTAATCTCATACTGGGCTTCGATGATTTTCCGAACGGCCCTCGCATTCGGATCAATCAATTGAGCCAGTGCTATCATGGGATCGTGCACCGCTTCCACATCAGCCGGTGTTGCCGCATAGAGCTTCTTGCGAAGCGCCACATCTTTCAATTTAGTTCCCAAAACCAGTTCGCTGGCGCGGGTGCTTGGCGACCTGCCCATCAGCACTTTTTGAACCAATGGCTGGGAATAGCCTAATTGTTTGACCAGCCAAGTCAAAGAATCAGCCAGCTTGACTTGCTCAAAATCGTCGTAGATGGGTTCCTCTGAAAAGAGCTGGAATTCCAGAGATTCAAGGTTGGAATCCCGGAATTCGCGTAGGCGCTGCCCATTGGGTTTGGTCTTCTCCTCCACCGCCCGAGCGATTGTACGAGCGATGTCAAACAGTATGCTGTTGAATCCATTGGCTCCTTCGAGCAAGTTATACTGCTGTGCGTTTTGGGCTATGACCTGCTGTGCATCACTAATTCTATCCCAAGCCGACAGTGTTTCTTTTGCATTGGGGTCTTGTGCCACTGCCGTTCTTAATATCTGCTCGGCAGTCTGCTTTTGCGCCATGAGCTGAGGGTCCAGCAAACCCGCGAACATGCCCTGCCGTGCCTTGCGGCTGTTCTGAACACCAAACAGGGTCTCTTTCGCGCGACGGGCGTTTTCGTCACTTCGTTCGCTATAAACCAGCAGCATCACTTCCAAGTCATGCAGCCGCTGCAGAGCGTAAGGAAAACGATGATCGCGAAGGTATTCCAGTTCGGCCACGGTCAGCTGCCGGCTTGAGTTGCCCGGATGCCCGGAGACAAAAACCAAATCTCCTTCGCTAACCCCATTGGTGCTCCATTTAAGATAATGCTCAACCCTGGCTGGTTTGCCGTTCTCGTAGGCCCGAAACAGGCAAATGTCAAGGTCGAATCGCGGGTATTCGAAATTATCAGGGTCTCCGCCGAAAAAGGCGGTTTGCTGTTCAGGAGCAAACACCAGACGCACATCGGTGTATTTCTTAAAGCGGTATAAATGGTATTCGCCTCCCTGGTACAAGGTGACTACATCACTGCGTAAGCCAGTTTTTTGGAGTGATTCTTTTTCGATTTCCGCCATAACCGCCCGGCGGGCAGCAAAGGCCTCCTCGGCATTCATATCCGGTTTGACCGCGGCGTTGACCCTGTCGGTTACATCTTCGATACTAGTAAGCACATTCAATTCCAGGTCAAAGCACCGTTTTTCTTGTTCTCGGCTGCGCGCATAGAATCCATCCCGAAGATAATTGTGTTCCGCGTCGCTAAACTTCTGCAGGGCGTCAGCGCCTATATGATGGTTCGTGATAATCAGGCCGTCCTCAGACACGAATGAGCCGGAGCCACCGCTATTAAACCGCACCGAAGACCTTTGAACGTGCTCCAACCAGGCTTGTGTTGGTTCAAAACCGTGCTTATCTATCAGCAATTGACGGGGCGGGTCATTGTAAAGCCACATACCCTCGTCGGAACGCACAGATGTGTTGCAGGTCACTATAATTAACGCAATTATTAGTTTCTTAAACGCTGTTCTCACGTCTCGGCCCTCTTTTACATATCTTGTTCATTATTATAAAATAGGTAAGTTTATTTTCCGCTTTTAGATTATCAAACAATAAATCCGGAATTTCCGCCAAACAATTTCGTCGCGCGCATACAGTATCTCGTATCTCGCTGAAAGTTACAAGATTTCTTTTGCCCAGATTATATTATGTACAGTCACCTTTTTCAGTTAGTCCGCGAAAATATTATTTGTCTCCCAGACATTGTATGTTCTATTATAATCCCAATAACCCTCGAAATAGTATTTTCTATCAGTTGAGAGTTCTTTGTAATCTATTCTAACTTTTCTTCTTAATTTGGCGTTTGAATCTTTTGCTAAGATTTCCTTTTTGAAGTCATACGTAAAAGTAATCTGAGATGTTGTTGATTCGCTCGGATAAAGTATATTGGAAGTAATTGTAAAATTCAAAGGAATTGACTTAGTAACCTCTTCTTTATCATTTTCCTTAGTTTTGATTAAAATGTAAAAAGCTTCTTGGTTAACTATTCTTGCAGGCGCATTAAGACATTTGAGTACGACTGTGTTAATATCCATAATTTTTTTGCCATCCTCCTCAGTTCTTCTATTTGACACGTAAATATAAGGCCTATAGGCGGCAATGAATTCTTTTCTTGATAAATACGCTGAATAAATAGAAACACCAAGAGCTAAAACAGCAATAAGAAGGGGAATGTATTCTTGCCACCATCTTTTTGTTTTGGGCAAATTCTCAACAGACACCCTTTGCGATTCTATTGCGTTCTTCTTTTTATATTCTTTCTTCATAACCAAATTTCGGTCGGTCACTTGTGTATCTATCGTTTTATGAAGTACACCTCACATAGGAATTCCGATCTTGGTGTATCACGCCTTTAGAGTAGAAAAATTAACACAGAAGAAGGGAAAAGGTAAGGGGAAAATAAAGTGCATAAGTGCACAAGGCAAAAGGACAAAAGGGCAGAAAACAGAGGACAGAAGTCTAATAGATTCCTCGGCGCGACGGGAAAGGCTATTGATGTGAATTAGGTGTATGAGTGCACACCTGTGATATCACGGTGTGCACTCACGCTTCAAAGCAAACTTCTCAAGTAGCAATACACACCTATTTTACCGGTTAACCGCTGTCCGCCTTTCGGCGGCTCTCCTTTATAATATACAACATACCATATACGCAATGCACAATACGCATCACGCAATACGAATTACCTAACCGCTGCTTGCGCCGCAGCTAATCTTGCAATCGGCACTCTAAACGGCGAGCAGGAAACATAATTCATGCCAGCACGGTGACAGAATTCGACCGACTTGGGTCGCCGCCGTGCTCGCCGCAGATTCCAACTTTCAAATCCTTTCGTGTGGCTCTTCCGCGTTTGATACC
>CAZDQP010000220.1:0-2962 GCA_964507485.1 uncultured Pirellulales bacterium
GCGATGCAGCTCTAAATTATTCATTTCCTCCCGGTAAAGCCCGGGCAAAACAGACAGAACAGCCCTTTCAAAAGACAGTTTTTCATTAGCCTTGACTTTTTCGCTTGTGAGCTGTGTAAAGCCAATCACAATTGAGCTAAAAAAGGCTGTTGTGACAAACATATAAAAAATTGGAAACCATCGTTTCTGACGCATCAGACGGCCTCCTTTAATCCGTCAGTACTGCCGGACTTTTTTTTGTATGACCTTACGGCATAATCCAGTATCGGAGCGAACATATTTCCAATCAGGATAGAGAACATCAAGCCGCCGTTGAATATCGAAAAATTCCTTATGACCAGAGTGCAAATGCCGATGATAACGCCATAGATTATTTTTGCAGGCTCGGTTTTGGGAGCACTGATGGGGTCGGTCGCCATGAAGAAGGCACCGAATAAAAATCCTCCGCCGAGAACCGCAGGGATGGCTCCAGGAACAGGTTCAACGCCAAACCAGTATAAAACCTGATTCAATACTGCATAAGTTGTGACCAAAGAAAGAATGATAGTTCGGCTGGCTGTTTTTGTGTAAAAAAGATAGATGCCTCCAATCAGTATTAAAAGTGCGCTTGTCACTCCCATTGTGCCGCTGATTCTACCGAATAATAGAGCTTTATAAAATGCGCCTCTTTTAACATATTCAACTCGGCCTTCGAGCACATCAGCCGGAATTGCGGATAACGCCTCATGATCCTTATTGTCTTTCAGAATGATTTGGCCTGCCTTCTGAAATGCCATCGGTGTAGCACCGGTTACTGCATCTGTAGTTGGTGCTGTCGTCCATTTGTTTAATGCTCCCAACGGCTCTTTTGCCACCGGAGCCCATGCAGCGGTAAGGGCGATAGGAAAACAAATATACACAAAGCATCTGCCTGCCATTGCGGGATTGAAGATATTGCGTCCGAAGCCGCCGAATATTTCCTTGGTGAACATCACAGCAAATACAACCCCAATGGTCAGCACGTGTATGGGGACGGTTGGCGGCATGATAAGCGCAAATATAGTGGTGGTGACAAAGACGGCTTCGGTTACAGGTTCGCCGCGGCGTCTGGTGAATATAAGCTCGACGATGAAGCCGACCAGTGCCGCCCAGGCCACCATAAAAAGGGAACGCCAGCCGAAGAAATAAACGCCTCCAGCTACGCATGGCAGCAGAGCCAACAAGACACGCCGCATCATCAACTGTTTTACCAAGGTTTTAACTGGTTTCTTTCCTTGAACCATAAAGGAAATCCGTTCTTTGTGCTTTTTCACAAACGTGCTTTGGTTGTTGATACTAATAACGTTTTAAAGCTCGTTAAGCAATAGGAAATCGTTTGATAGTTGAAATTCATTTTTTTATATTGTCTTATAGAAAACAGCTGTTTTAAGGTTGACGTTTAGTCGGTATTTTGATAAAAACCACAAAGCGAGGCAATTATGAAGAAAAAATATCTGTTTATTTCTGCTATAATAGCAGCCTGTTTAGCGTTTTATTTTTGGCCGCGTCAGAAAGGTTATATCGAAATAAACACTTCTGGTACTTCTGCCACGTTGCGGCTGCATCACGGCCCATTTAGTAGAACGACAGTTTCTTCTGATAAACGACCTTCCGCGGTAAGAGTGGATTTGTATCATCCGCAGTTGCTGCAACTGCGAGGGCGGCAGGATGGTGATACATGGCAGATTGATAGCAGCGGGCCCTGGGGCAAGCTGGGAGATATCAAGGTTAACAAGGACGAAACAACTGTTTTGAAGCTGGGTCCACCACTTTTAATTAAACCCAACGTCACTAACAGAAATTCACAGGTTTCGATAGATTTTTCAATTATCGGCCAGGCGGATGAACACTATGGCAATGTTATAACTAAGAACGGACGTAGAGTTTCTACTCCGGAAGTGAAAATTATTGATGAAGGTGGAAAAGTGCTCGCAGCGGGCAGATTCCAATATGGGTGAGGCGGCACCTGCCGGTACTCGTGGCGAGTACCAAAGGACTTCAAGGGCAAGTACCGGGCGCAGGTGGATATCGACCTCGGGCCGATTGAAACAAAGCAGGAGGAAACCTGGTACTTGATAGAGTAGAAGAAGTTTCGCCACGAGCACCGGCGGGTAAGATAACAATCTTACCCGCCTTTTTTATTGGATTAAATTATCAAGAATGGTAATGCAATAGGAGAGTCATTATGAAAAAAATGAGTGCTATCGGATTGCGAGATGTCCAGGCTGTTTACAGCGGCCCAGAAGGCCGGTTATGGGAGCTGATAATGGGAGAGCAGATTCATATCGGCGGTTTTATCTCATCGATGGACCTTGCGGAAAAAGCTAACGTTGGTTCCGGCATGAGAGGTGTTGACTTTTGCTGTTGTAGTGGAGCCGGCATGCGCTTTCTGGTGCGCTTTCGAGACGTAGCTCAGATGTGCGGTGTAGATGCTACCGAAAAGGTTGTTGAACAAGGACGTCTGCGGTGTAAACAAGAGGAATTGTCGAACAAAATCAATTTTCTCCTTGCGGATGTATGCGACAGCGGCCTTGAAGATGCAAACGTGGATTTCGTCTGGGGAGAAGACGCGTGGTGTTACGTCGTCGATAAAACAAAACTTATTTCTGAGGCGGCCCGTATAGTCAAACCAGACGGCGTAATCGCTTTTACCGACTGGATTGAAGGAAAGAAGGGGCTTACAGAAGCAGAGGCAGAGCGTTTCCTGACCTTTATGAAGTTTCCTAACGTTCAGAATATTGATGGTTATCAAGAACTGCTTGAAGATGCCGGTTGTGATGTAATTAAAGTTGAAGATACCGGTAGATTCGCGCCGTATGTTGACTTATATCTGAATATGCTCAATATGCAGCTTACATACGATGCCTTGAAGATAATTAGCTTTGACCAGCAGCTATTGCAGAAAATGGGCGAAGAGATGGCTTTTATGCAGCAGTTGGCACAT
>CAZDQP010000221.1:0-2958 GCA_964507485.1 uncultured Pirellulales bacterium
GGGCTGGGATTGGTGAATTGTGTCCTGGCCTATTTCTTAGGGAGACTTGTGTTTGGGCGCATCACAGGATTGATTTTTTCCGCTTTTATGTCTGTATATTGGGCTTTTATATACTTCGAAGGAGAATTACTTGCCCCCGTGCTGATTGTTTCTTTGGGTTTATCACTGATGTACGTACTGTGCCTTTGGTACGATAAGTTCACCTTCTGGCGTTCTTTTGCAGGAGGTATTTTTCTGGGATTATTTGCACTGGTTCGACCAAATATTCTTCTATTTGGGCCGGTAATTATGGGCTGGTTCTGGTGGGTAGCACGCCGGAGACACAAGGGTAGGCAAATCGGCACGACTGTGTTAGGTTTTCTACTGGGAGCAATAATCGTTATTGCTCCAGTAACCATACGCAATTACATTGTGGCAGATGACTTTGTGCTTATTTCTTCAAATGCAGGGATCAATCTTTATATCGGCAATAATGAAAAATCCGACGGAGTCACCCCGGGTACTCCGCCCGTCCTGGAAGAAACCATAGGCTCAGATGCATGGACAAGCACTGACTACTCCAGAATAGTACGTGCTCTTGAAGCATTAGAAGGCAGAAAAATGAAGCATTCCGAGGTGTCCTCTTACTTCACCAAAAAGGCGGTTGATTACATTCGAGAACATCCCGGAAGAATTTTGAAACTTATGGTCATAAAAACTATGCTCTTTTGGGGACCAGTAGAAGTTTCCAATAATAAAGAGATTTACTACGAAAAGCAGAACTCCCTGACACTTCGATATATTCCAGGATTCCCGATGGCTATATCATTTGTTATTGTTGGACTTATACAGTTATTCTTAGGCCGGAAGAGGCAGCGGGGGACAAATGAAAGCATACCATTGGTAGCTCAAAAACAGTTCGAAATATCCGTGTTGATGCTTCTCTTTGTCGTTACTTACTTTATCTCATTGCTGCCTTTCTTCGTTGCTGGAAGATTTCGTGTTCCGATCATACCATTTCTTTTTTTGTTTGGAGCGTATGGTTTATACCGTATAGGCCGACTTGTTGCTTGCCGTAAATTTTATCCTGCCGCGTGTTGGTGTTTCATTTGTATAGCTCTCTATATAGCAGCGGGCAGGCCTATTAGTTCCTATAAACCGGATCCATCACGGTGGTATTACGGGCGGGGTCACGCTTATTATTCTGCCGGGCAATTCGACCTCGCCATCGAAGATTTTCGCAGAGCAATTAAGCTCAGACCTGATTTTGTACAAGCGCACTGTACTGTTTCAACATTGCTGATCGAAAAGGGAGAATATGACGAGGCAATCGAACACTGTGCTGAAGTATTACGGCTCGATCCTAACTATGCGAATGCTTATAATAACCTAGGATGGGCTTTAATGGAACGGGGGGATTTTGACCAAGCCATTGCTTATTTTAACAAGTCCTTAAAGCTGAAACCTGATTCAAGCGTTGTATACTATAATCTCGGCAATGTTTTTTTAAAAAAGGACGAACTTGACAAGGCCATAGAATATTATAACAAGGCATTGGAACTGGACTCTGATTTTCCCAAAGCGCATTACAATCTTGGCAATATTCTGCTTAAACAGGAAAAATTCGATGAGGCCATTATGCACTATAACAAGACGATTGAATTAAAGCCTGACTGGGATGCGCCTCGTCTTAATCTCCAGGTTGCGCAGACCCGTAGAAGTCAGCAGAAAATCGAGGAACTTATTTCTTCCTGGAATGAATCCCTCTTGAAAAACCCTAATCAGCCGGAATTGCACGAAAACCTCGCTACTATATTTTACAAGCTGGGCTATCTCGAAAAATCCGTTTATCATTGGACTTTGGCGTTGCAGCTAAAACCTGACCAGCCGGATGTACTTAACAATTTGGCCTGGCTTATGGCGACACAGCAAGATGACAAGATTCGAAATCCTGTGGAAGCTGTTCGACTGGCACGGCGGGCTTGTGAGCTGACCGACTTTAAACGACCCGATATATTGGACACTCTGGCGGTCTCTTACGCCGCTGCTGGCAAATTCACTGAAGCGGTCGAGGCCGCTCAAAAAGCTATCCAGTTAGCTGAGTTGGCAAATCAGCAGCAGATAGCGGAAGAAATTAAAAAGCGTCTCGAACTTTATAAGAATAACCGGCCCTACAATGATTAAGAGTCACAGCCGACTTCCAGTCCTTTCAAGTTTCACCTCGGCAATAGCTCTCTATGGTCGGCACAATATTTTTTTCGCTTGCAGTCCCGGCAATGTGCCCCTCTCCATATATCATCGAATTGCTCCATTATCTTGCCGACCAAATTCCCTTCCGTCGTAATTATACCCGCTTCGAAATTCCTCTTATTTGCGGCCTTAGCCCCCATCCCGGCCCCCGTAAGATTCGCACTGCCGATATACGCGACTTCCCCATCGATTATGACCAACTTAAGATGAACCCTCGGGCACAATATTCTTTCCATCCCCGTTACCAGATTCGGATACCGGTCAAAGTCCTTTCTAAACACAGGCCCGGGCTCTTTTGAATGAAGCAACCTAACCTCGACATTCTTTTTGACCAAATCGGACAATATTTCCAGTAACGGCACCTTTTTGCCGTTCTTTTCTACATACAGGTCTTTCAAATCAGCAGTCCCTAGCCAGAGAAACTTTTTCGTTTTGGGGATTAGCCCGCTGATGACCCTTTCGTATATTTCTCTGTCCTTGATAAATTCAACCATCTTGGCAATCACCTGTTTTTTTGCCCCTCCGCTATCAGCATATCTGTAATACTATGGAATTTTGGCTCAAAACGCAAGGCTTGCACATTTTTGAAACGATGGTTATGTTTAGCCCCGCCATCTTGATGACGGCGTTGCTCTGGGCTGCGAAGCGTCATTGCGAGCGCAGCGCGGCAATCTCCTTGTTTATATAGACCAGTTAAGGAAAAAACGGGGGTAAAAAGACAAACGTTAA
>CAZDQP010000222.1:0-2890 GCA_964507485.1 uncultured Pirellulales bacterium
GGAGATTGCCGTTATGTTTAAAATCGTCCATTTCCCCAAAAAACTCGAATCTTTTTTCGATTCCTTAAAAAATCAGTTCCACTGGGAACATTTCGAATATTTCCGCATGCTCGTACTATTGATAACTATCTCCTGGGGACGGCGGAACATTTCCGCACTTTATCGACATCTTGACAGCCGTCATCAGCCGCACCGCAGCCGTTTCAACAATTTCCTTAATGTCGGGCGGTGGAACCCTCAGATAGTTTTACAAATGAAAGCCTCCGAATTGCTCGGCAGCCTCAATCCACGCGAAGGCGAAGTGATTGAGCTTATTCTCGATGATTCAAAGAATCAGAAACGAGGCAGGCTAATGGAAGCGGTCAACTGGATTCGCGATCCAATCTCGGGCCGGAGTATAAGGGGACATCAATATGTAACGGCCACTATTCGGTTTCGAGGTCACACCATTCCTTTTGGGATTCGGCTCTATATCAAGAAAGAAGATTGTCCTTCTCTTGGGCGGAAGTTCAAAAAGACTACCCAACTGGCTGCCGAACTCATTAAAGAATTTGAACCACCCGAAGGCGTTTGCGTTCGCGTGCTGTTCGACAGTTACTATCTTTGTCCCGTGGTGGTAAAGAGTTGCCGGAAAAAGGGCTTTTGGTTTGTTTCAACGCTCAAAAGTAACCGCAATCTCTTTAAGAATGGCCGAAAACTCAAAACCGGCATCTATGGCAGCAGCCTGTTCCGTCGCGGCTCCAAGAAAACATATTACATCAGCAAGAGCAAAGGTCGTGTCAAATACACCTATGTGGACGCCGGCTGGGTGGATGTCAGCGACTTGGGTAAATTGCATGTGATGTTCTCTCGAAAAAAAGGCGAGCGAAGGATTCTCGGCTTAGTAACAGACGAGCCGAAACTTTCTGCCCGTCAGATGATTCATGCCTACGACGACCGCTGGAGTATTGAGGTCTTTTTCAAGGACGGCAAGCAACTTTTGGGGCTTGGCCAATACCAGAACGGCTCATATGAAGCCGCAGTTATACACCTGCATCTGGTATGCTTCGCCTATGCCCTGCTGACCCTAGTCGCGAAGGTGCACAAGGAAAACGCAAATTATCTGCTCGGCTGTCCACCGCAGACCTTCAAAATGAAGTGCGTCGTATGGTTTGGGATGAACTAAGTGAACATCTAAAGCAATTTTCCAGTGGAACCCAAATTGTCAAAGAGCCGGAACGGCTGCTTATAGCCGCATAAAAATCAATATAAAAAAGTCAGTCAAGTTGAGTATTTTAGTATGACAGCGCTATAGAAATTCCGTACTTTTTGCTTTTGCCATTTTCTTTCGGCTGGCATACGACGCCTCGTTACGCTCCTGATAATACCGGCACTGCTCTTCCAGTCGGCTCCATGAATACGGATACTTCTGCCAAATCTTCCACGCTAACATATTCGCTACATCGGCAACCTGCTCCAATGTTATCTGCGGATTTTTCCCCCCTGAGCCGACTTGTCTGGTCAGCTAAAAAATACATCGCTAAACGAGAGGCAAGCCAGTGCCGTATCAGGCTTGTATAAGTGCGAACCTCAAAAGCGCCAAATCCGCATTCCTGCTTGGCACGTTCAAACCACTTCTCCACATGCCAACGGCAAAAAGCTATCTCCATCAAGGTCTCTAACTTCTCTTTGACTGGGGCGTTGCTGATAAAATATTTTGTCTCATCTGTTTGCTTATTGTGTGCAACAATCAACCAATAGGTACGATCGGTTGGAACAGGACAATAGGCTTTGCCATCTTTGTGTTTGACCAGATAAACCTGCGCCGACTTAACATACCATATACACCGACCTCGTGTTGTATCTTTAATTACCATTTTTCGCCAGGATTGACCATAAAAAGTCGGGCTGTGAGAAACAATATTATCCACACGATGCGAAGCATGCTCAGCTTTATGTGATTTACACGCAGGTTTTTTGACCCAAACCCTGAAATTACACGGTACTTCCCCTATTGCCTTTTGCCCCAGACGATCCAGCTCATATACAAATTCAGGCACCTTGCCGTATTCTTCATCGTAAGTAACATAATCAAAACGCAGCCCCTGAGACATTGTACGCTCAAGTTGCTCAATACTTATTTTCCACCGGGGACGACAGGTAATTTCGTCGGGTATGCCGGCACGCTTACAGCGGTCTCTGTCCTGATCCCAGCATTCGGGCAGATACAAATCACTGGCCACAACACAACTGAACGGATTTTTGGCATCATTGTCTGTATAAAGCAAATGCTGACCAATAACACAATTGTCTTTCTTGCCTGTTTCGCCGCACCATTGACGCTGTACACCCGGAGTATATTTTCCCTGCTTTGCCTGCCCAGAGGCATCGAGAACACCGATTGAATGTTTGCCGTGCTGGCGTTCAACGACTTGACGAACAAGCGTTTCATCAGCAAGTTCATGATCCCATGCGAAAAATGCCAGGAATTCCTGTAATGTGCGAACTGCCACGCCGCTTGCCAAAGCAATCGGTTCTATGGATTTACGTTTCAAATCTGTCATCAGTCCTAACATATACTTTTGCAGGTAACCAAATGTCTTGTCACGTTTGAAGCAATGACGAACCTTCTCCAGAAACGCCGCCAACGCCGGCTCAAACGAAGCCAACTGCTCGTAATTCATAGCCAAACTCTCCAAATTGTATATCGTTGAAGAGTTTATCGGCTAACCTCTACAGAATTCTTGAGCAAATTTAGCGCTGTCATATTAGAACCTTTCATTAAGAATAATTCCGTGAACAACTTAATGAGGCTCATGATGCACGAGAGATATGATCCTCACTTGCCAAAGGGATTGTTTCTTAATGAACTTATACAACCGGTACGAAAAACCATGAGGCAGGCCCTTCT
>CAZDQP010000223.1:0-2619 GCA_964507485.1 uncultured Pirellulales bacterium
CTTGAGTCCGTCGATTCGGCGCGATATCGCCGGATTCGCGACGAACCGGGTCGAAAGATTTGCAAAAAAAGGCCGACCCGCCGTGCTGCGCCCGTCGCAGCAGGTTTGTAGAGGTTTACCCGCCATCGGTTTGGCGGATTTACCCGCCTCTGGCGGGATTCTCGACACTTGTACGCCGTAGGCGTAATTGTAGAGCAAATTGATTAATTTCGCCATACGTTTACCGGTTGCGCAACCGGTTTCGATTAACGTTATACGTCTAACGTGACGAGGACATTCGGCTGAGCTCAGTCGAAGCCCAGCGTGACCACAACCGGACATTCGCTTCCTTGTCATCCTGATACTCCGATATCCTGATACCCACTACCTGATATTCTGGTAACCTGATAGCCTTGTAACCCTCCGACTTTGATATGGTTATATACTTATATACTTGATACGCGATACGCTATCCGCATAACGAGGCCGTATTATACCAAAAATGGCTTAATTTTCAAGTGAAATTTCTGGAACAAAAGGCGAGCAAAGTTAACCGTTCTTGATATTAATCCGCCCCTGGCGGATAAAAGCCCTGTGTGACCCACAGGGCTTTTTTTGTTGACTTTTCCGCTGTTCGAATGTACTTTATGATAGTATTCGTTGACTTTAGCTGTCGATCCACAACAAGCGGAAAAAAAGGGAAATTAAATGCTGAGATTTTCCAAAAAAACATGCCCATATAGATGTACTAGTTGACTAGCCGGAAAAAATAGAACTCGAATACCGCGTTATGGCGATGAATAAAGTAGGCGGAGGAGAGTTGAGTAATACCGCTATAGTCGTGCTGTAAAACACTTTATATAGAAGTGCTTTAGAGGAAATATCAATATGTCATGGTTGCCTATCATTCCGGCTGGTGCTGCCATAGTTATCATTCTCCTTGATTCTATTCTACGAAGAGGAAAGACAGGATTCCTATGGATTATCTGCTTGGTAATAGTGTTACGGTTCTACATCGACAGTCCTAAAATGAATGAACTCGCAAACAACCGTCCTGACGCTGCTGCAGGCAGGATTACGGCTGTGTGTATGGCCAGTCTCGTACTCTATTTTGTGTACACCTTCAAGCAGCGGAGAGCATCAATCTGCAAAAACTGCGGGGTCAAGCTGACGCTTCTCAACAGGGAATTCAATGCAGATGGAATCTGCGCGAAGTGTGCAAAGGGCACACAAGGAAAAACAGAACAGAATAAACAATAGTTGGACGTGAATACTTCCTAGTCACAACTCGGATTAAGAGGTCGAAGAATGGATACAAAGATAGTCGAGGACATTCGTAAGAACTTGACTAATAAGACCAGCGACGAGTTACTTAAAATATGGAAGGAAAATGACCGTGAAAGATGGTCGGAGATGGCATTCGAAGCTGCTAAGCAAATCCTTAACGAGCGCGGTATAGAGCTGCCGCCACAAGATCCCCCAAAAGAGGCAAAGCCACAAGTGTCGCCGAGGAGGTCCCGACAAAGAACCTCAGCACGTATATTCATCGTCATTGTGGCAGTATGGTGGGCCATTGTTATTGCTGGCCTAATATGTGAACCAACTCCGTCCGACTCCCCACTGATAGGCGCTGGGATTGCATTTCTTGCCTCATGTTTCTGGTTTGTGGAACTCGGGAGAAGAGAACTAAGGAAACCACTACCTCTCGTATTGGGCTTGCTTTGTGCGGTGGGCATATTTTACGGACTGTTCATAGCTGTGTCATCATTTTTGATCGATGGTAATCTTGCGTACTCAATAGGCCCCGTTGTGCTCGTCGTGGTCCTCGGCTTCCTTGCTTATCGTCTCTCATTTAAACAATAGATCTTCAAGAAAATCGGGTGTCCAGTTGTTTCCTTCGCATCGTCTCGATACCTGCCTGCGTGGTTTGGCCTTATAAGTTTTTATCTCTCTGTCCGCCGGAGGTGGATAAATCTGCCTTTGTTGTAAAATAAGCTACGGCGGTTAAAGATTTAACCACACTTCAAACCAAAGATTGACCCTAAACGTATCAAAGAATAGAATGAAAACTAAGGAAACGTAAAACAAAGAAGGATATCAGAACATCAGGAGACCAGGATGCAGAATATCAGTATATCAGGGCATCAGGATAATTAGCCTGGTATCCTTATAATCTGGTACCCACTACCTGATAATCTGATACTCAGATAACCTAAATCGTAAAATACGAAAAAATGCTCGATAAACTTTATAAAGCACAAAATCAGATAGATGCTGCCTGCAAAGGTATGAATAAGCAAATCAATATAATGGAGGTTTGCGGCACACATACCGTCTCCATCTTCCGCAACGGCATAAGGTCAACTCTGCCGAGAAATCTGAAACTCTTGTCCGGCCCAGGCTGTCCGGTCTGTGTTACCGACCAGAGCTATATCGATATTGTTCTGCAATTAGCTGACCGCGACGATTGTTTAATTGCCACCTACGGCGATATGGTTCGTGTGCCAGGCAAAGACGGCTCGCTGGAAACAAAACGTACAACCTGCTGCGACAGTGCGACCTGCCGCGACGGGCCGTCGACGGCACCGCCGGCAGCACGGCGAGAAGGCAATGTCAAAATCGTACTTAGCAGCGAAGATG